>NZ_JBEZKP010000065.1:0-38295 GCF_040706335.1 Streptomyces sp. NPDC048389
CGAGGAGTACACCTGGCTGTACGACGAGTCCTGGCGCGACCCGGGCGTCCGCTGGCTGCTCTCCACCGTGCCCAGCTGCATGATCTTCGACGACCCCAACACCTCTAACTACCAGTTCTAAGGCTAGAGCCTTGTAAAGGCTTGTCAAGCCACGTCAGCACACGTCAGACGCAGCAAGCCCCGCCCGGCACGTGGCCGAACGGGGCGTTTTGCTGTCTGCGCTCTCGCCTACGGGGCGCGTAGCTCGTCCTCGGGGGTCGGTCCCGCCCCGAGCTTCACGGCGTGATCGGGGCACGCGTAGAGGGTCGTTCCGGGGCCGCTGTTGCTCTGAATCCAGCGGACCGGGATGGGGGCGCGCGTGAGCGTCTTGCACTCCACACAGAGCGCCACGTGACCGGACAGCACGACCGGGAACAGCTTCCCGGCGGGCTCGGGCTCGTCCTGGTGCTGCGGGTCAGGCGTCGCGCTCCAGCACTGCCCGAACGCGTTCGCGTGGTCTCCCTGGTGCTCGCCCTCGCGGACACATGGAATGCGGTTGACGCCGATGGCGGGTCCGTTTTCCCATCCGGGGCGGCGGGCTCCGCACTCTGCCGGGTTGGTCTCCGCGGGGCTCATGCCGACACCCCCGCAGCGGCGAACGCGGACCGGGTGAACGGGGCTCCGGGGTAGGTGTACGGGTAGTCAACGCCCATGGTCGCGAGTTCGGCAGCCCGTCGCCGTTCATGGATGATGCCGAGCTTCATCGTGGTTTCGGCTTGCCGCTCGAAGATTGCGCGGGCTTCTTCCTTGCTCGGGCTGGTCCAGGGGCGAGACCACGGGTTCACGGGGGCGGGCTCGGGGCTCGTTGCGGGCTCGGTAGCGCCGTGGCGTCCACGGGCGGGCAGAACCATCCGGAGCACCCACACCAGGGCACGGGCGATAACATCGCGCATAAGTCGTTCAGCTCCTAAGCAAGCTGTTCGGTGGAGCCCCGGCGGACCGGTCCTACGCGGTCTGTCGGGGCGTTTCAGTTCTGAGAGTAGGGCTTTACGTCAAGGTACGTAAAGGCTTGTAAAGGCACGTTAATGCACCTGGCCTGATGTGCTCTGTCGTGTGACCCCCGCTACCGTTCGTTGCATGGACTACGGCCCAGACGACGAAATCGAGCGGGACGCACCCGAGCCCCCGTTTCAGCAGCTCGCGGGCATCTTGCGTGCGCGCATTGCTCGGGGTGACTGGAAGCCGCGCCGCCCGATCTCGTCGGAGACGCGTCTATGTGAAGAGTTCGGGTTGTCCCGCCCCACGGTTCGCCGAGCGATTGCCGCCCTTGTGGCCGATGGGCTCGTGTTCGTCGTGCCGCAGCGAGGGACGTACGTTGCGGAGCCCGCCGGCGAGGACGAGCACGGGCCGGAATGAGGGAAGCCCCGTCGGTCGGCCACGGGAACGGCAGACAGACGGGGCAGCCTGACGACTAGTGGCCGTCAGATAGTGAAGGTCCACGAACCATCCGGCGAGAGCAGCGAACTCCCCTCCGGACTGAGTTCCGCCCGCAGCGAGTGCAGAGAGAACCGGTTGTTCTCTTCCCACTTGCGGCGTACCCGCTCCAGTTCGTCCCAGAGTCGACGCGGGCCGCCCTGGTGGACCAGGGGCGTTGTCCCGTCCTCGGCGCGCGCCCATGACCCATCCGCGGCGAGCAGCCACACCACACGCCGACCGTCGTCCGGGTACGTTGCCGCGCGAGTCTCGACACCGGGCGTCTCCAGCTCGTACAGCCACCGAAGCGGCCATTCCTGCCACAGATCGGGAACCGGTCCGTCCGGGGGCCGTACGTCCTCGCCCTCACGGACTCGGGCGGACACGAACACGTCGTTCAGCTTCGCCGGATAGTCCGCTTCCTGTCGGGTCTCCATGAACGTTGCGGGGTCGGGCTGGACGCTGCCCCGCGCGATGCCGTCCGTTCCCATGTCCGCCGTGATCAACAGCGCTGTGTGCGCAATGGTCGTGACCAGCCGACCACCGGGGCGGAGCGCGCGGAGCCACGACGCGGGGATGGGCCGTACGGAAACGGTCGCCATGATGCGATCGTATTCCGGCTCCGGGAGTTCCCCGGTGGCGTCGATGGCTTCCATACGCGGCGTGCGCCCGAACTCGGCGAGTCGTGTACGGGCAGCCTCGACTAGGTACGGGTCCACGTCCACGCTGGTTACGTTCTCGTCCCCGAAGCGGCGCGCGAACAGACCGGCGGAGTACCCCGAGCCCGTGCCCACGTCCAAGACCTTGTGACCGGGCTTGACGTCGAGCCGGTGAGCCATGGACACGATGAGCCCCGGCAGGGTGGACGACGACGTTGGGTCGCCCTTGCCGTGCTCGCCGGGGGTGGCGTGGTCGGCGTGCGTGGGGCCGACGCGGGTTACTAGCGTCTCGTCCGTGTACGCGGCGTGCAGCCGCTCGGGGGAGTCCTCGGGGAGGTCTACCAACTCCCATTCCTGCGTGGGGCTGTCGGGGAGGCGCTGCCACCAGCGCGGGACGAGCCGGTGACGGGGGGTGTTGCTCACGGCGTCATGCCACGCGGGGGCATCGGCGGTCACCTTGTCGGCAAGCGCTTTGGCGGCTCCGGTCCATGGGGGCGCTTCGGTCATGCGGTCTCTCCTTGCAAGGCATCGGCCATGGCTTCAACGAGCGGGACACCAGCTCTGACAGCGAGCCAGTGCCATTGACCGTTGGGGTTCACCTCGAAGAACACCCAACGTCCGTCCGGCGTGACGGCAAAGTCCAGCGCACCGAAGAACAAGCCGAGTCCGTCCATGAGTCGGCGGACCCCCTTCTCAACCTCCGGGGGCATGTCCACCACTTCGTATCGGTGGGACTGGTAGTCCGTTCGCCAGTCGAGTTGCGCGGCTTCGCTGTCGGTGTGAATGGCAACGGGGAACATACGGTCACCGATCACGGTCAAGCGCACTTCATACGCCTTGTCCACGCGCTCTTGGAACAGGTGAGCGGTGCCGCTCACTCCGTCGTCCACCTGGTCCGCGGACACGAGTGCCACGGGAAGGAACTGCCGCTTCCCGGCGGGGCCAAGCACGCCACCCCCGAGCCCCTTGTAAACAACCGTGTCGTCCCCCATGAACGTACGGGCGTGCTCGGGGTCCGACGTGATCACGGAGCGGGGCACATCCAGCCCGCAGCGTGCGGCCACGGCGAGTTGAACGGGCTTGTAGTTCGCGGCGGCATCCTTACTCGGATGGTTGACCCACCGGACGGGCAGCGAGCCGAGCACGCCGAGCAACCCGGAGCGTGCTTCCGAGACCGCGAGCGCGCGAGCGTGTCCGGGCCAGTCGTCCGGGGTCCGGAACTCGTTGGGGCGACGCCACCACACCGACTTAACAGATTCCAGGCGGACCGTACGGGAGCCGGCGAGAGGCCCCGTCCAGCCGTCCCCGGTGAGGGAGACGGCCAGACGGGAAGCGGTCGGAAAGTCGGCAGTGTCGTACCTGACGACGTGTTCCCCGCGTTTCACCAGCTCCTCAACCACTGCATCGGCCGTGAGGTCATCCCGGCCGGTCAGGATGAGGATGGATGGCATGTCAGTACAGGTCGGTTCCGCTGTCGGAGCCCGGCGACGAACCGTCACCGTTGCTGGTCTCCGTCTGCGTCTCCGGCATCTCCGCCGTGATCGCGTGCCACGGGTTGCCCTCGGCGGAGACGTTGAGCTGAAGCCCCTCGCTGTACGTGATGACGGGCGCTTCGTTGTTGGTCGGAGCTGGTGACACCAGGTGCCGGACCCCGAACGGGACGGGCGTAGCCGTTGCGGTGCTCATACTGCATTCCTCCTGCGTTGGCTGGTCTTGTGGTGCTCCTACAGAACCGGTCGGCTGCCGACCGTCACGCAGACAGCCGAGCGGGGTTGTACCCGCCCCACTTCCACAGAGCGAGTCAATGTGGCAGCGGGGCGGAAGTCTTAGAGCGGACGGACTCCGGGGCCGCGAACAACCGCAGCGGCGGACCGGTCCCGGCGGGGAACGCCCCACGCGTCGAACTGTTCGGCAACCCATGTGCCGCTCACGCCGAACGATTCGGCGAGGGACGCGGCGGACTCTCCGTCCTGGTACCGCTTGACGACCGTTTCCCGCTGTTCGATGAACTGTGTTCGCGCGGCGGTCACTTCGGCTTTCGTGCGGCGGGGCAACGGTCCTCCATCACGGCTGTTGGGTCGGGGGGTGCGGCGAATCAGGTGGGCAGTGCGAAAGTCGCGGCGAGGCTCTTTCCACTCGTCGAACCGGAGCGCGAGCCAACCGGAGGTCACGCCGTAGTCCGTCGCAAGCCGCGTCATGGACTCGCCGTCTCGGTACCGCTTGACGATCTCCGCGCGGTCCTCGCGCGCTCCCTCGCGTGCTGCGGCTTTCTCCGCCGTTGTGCGGGACACGCCGCTACCTCCTTCGGTCGTCGGGTGCCCCGCCCTGGTCGTCGGGGGGAACCGGGAACACGACCAGGGCGGGAATTCAGGGGGCTACCGGAACAGTCGCCGCGGTGCCCGGTGCCGGGGACTGTTGCGGCGCGGCATCCGCTCGGGGGCCGGGGCCTGGTCGGGAACGGCTCCGCGCGCACGCGCCACGATCCGTTGGTGTAGGCGATTGATGCACGGCCCGCAGTAGTAGAGATCAGCTACCACGTGCCCAGTGGTCTGCGCGGGTCCGAGCCACAGAACGCGCGCACGTTCCCGCTCGCACCAGCCCCAACATGCGCCCCACGTCCAGCGGTTGCCGTCGTCGGTGCTCGCCGGCTCGGGGATGCCGGACACGTCGGGGTGCAGGATGCCGGACGGTAAGACGATGCTCATACCGGGCCACCCTCCCGTTCCAGAGCACGGACCAGCTCACCAAACGCCCCGTTGAGCTGCCGACGCTGCCACTCGGCACCAACGGACTCGTGAAAAGCGGCGCAAAACTCGGGGTCCGACTCAAGCCGTTGCAGCTCGAACATCAGGGCTCGGCGGTCTCGGGGGGCCGTGGTCAACAACCACGTGAGCCGGGGGAAGCGGAGCCGCAACAGAACTTCAGCGCTCCCCGCGGCGAGGACGAGCCAGACGAGTAAACGCTTCACCGCAGTGCCCCCCGGCTTCTCGCGTTCTGCCGCGCGTTCTCGGCGCTCAGCCGCTCAGCGGGGGTCGGCGTGCGGACGCGCTCGGGCTCGGCTTCCCACTCGGGTCCGCCACCGATCGGACGCAGCGACCAGTACGGGCCGGCGACGCCGCGGAACTCTGCAACCCGGTCATCCTGGCTGGTGTCCACCATGAGCGTGCCAGGCTCGGGAACGCGGGCGGGCTTGTTTGTGGGAACGTTCTGCGCAGACACCGCCGCTCCTCTCCGTAGTGCTTCCGCTACTCGGGCGGCCCAGCGTGGCCTACAGTCGCGCTGTCTTCAACTTGCGTGATTTGCTCGGAGAGTTAGGAGCTCTGCATGGTGAACCGGAAGGAACTGGACCCCGATACGTCACCGGGGGCAGCGTTCGGCCAGCGTCTACGGCAGCTTCGGGATGAGCGCGGGTGGACACAGGACGAGCTAGGCACGCGCATGGGGTGCACCGGGACGCATATTTCTGCCGTCGAAACCGGTCGTCGCCCTCCAACTAGTCGCTTTGCGATGAGTGCTGATAGAGCGTTCGGTACTGGCGACAAGTTCCAACGCATGGTGCGCGCCCTACAGAACACGGCACTACTGGAGGGGTTCCCGGAGTACGTGCGGCAAGAGGTACGAGCCGCAGAGATCAGACTCTTTGAGCTTGGGATCGTTCCGGGTCTGCTCCAGACTCTGGAGTATGCGGCAGCCATCGCCACGGGTGCGGTGCGGCGGGGGGCGATCACAGAGCAGCAGGCAGAGGAACGGCTAACTCTTCTCGCCGAGCGGCAGGCGTCGCTAGAACGGACTCCCCCGCCGCTCGTCTACGCGGTGCTGGACGAGAGCTGTATCCGGCGACCAGTCGGGGGGCCGGGGGTCATGGCAGCTCAGTTGGACAAGCTCGTTGCGTTCGCCGAGCTGCCTTCCACAGTGCTCCAAGTCGCCCCGTTCGATCTTGGCGAGCGACGTTCGTTCGATCTGCCGGTAACCCTTCTGACCCTCCCGGACCGGTCGCATATCGCATACTCCGAGTCTGCGCAGCAAGGACGACTAGAGCGGGATATGAGGTTCGTTCAGCCCATGTTGACGGCCTACCATCAGTTGCAGGCCGAAGCCGCTTCACAGGCGGTGTCCGTGGCCATGATCGAACAGTTACGAAAGGGCACCCCGTGACGACCGAAACCCCGCGTTGGTTCACGTCCTCGTACAGCAGCAACGGCGGCCAGTGCATCGAGGTCGCCGCAAACCTCGTCGCTTCGCGCGGCGTGGTCCCCGTCCGTGACTCCAAGAACCCGACCGGTCCGGTACTGGACTTCCCCGCCGGCTCGTTCGCTTCCTTCGTGGCGAGCGTCAAGAGCGGAGAGTTCGGGACTGTCTGACAAGTCGGAGACCACAGAGTTCAAGGCAGCCCCATCGTGCTCGGCATGGTGGGGCTTCGCTGTGCCCACTCAAGCCAAACGACGGAAGCCCCGCCACGCCCCGGATCGGGAACATGGCGGGGCGCATGGTCACGCTGCCTGGCGGTAACGCTCGGGGCGTGCGGGGGTACCGAAGCTGAGCAGGGCGGGAGCGTCCTGGTGGGGCTCGCGGTCTGTGAGGTAGACGCCCCAACCCTCGCTGGTGCGGGACACAGGGATGCGGTGCACGGATACGCCGAACCGCTTCGTGAGCTGAGCGCGGACCAGCACAGCGGCAAGCCGGGAAGCTACGGCGGTAGCGTCGTCGCACTCGTCGTACCCGTCTACGAACCGTCGCTGGCTGTCTCTAGTCGTCATGCGACCAGCGCCAGAAACGGGGCGGCGGGGCGCTCGGGGTAGTGCTGCCCCGAGTCGCAGATTGACCACGGCTCGTCGTGCTGGACCCACATGCCGCATGGGTGCTGGACCCACTCGACATGACCGACCAACGAGCTTGTCCGCCGCTCTCTGGCAAGCAAACGGAACGCGGGCAGAGCTACCAGTCCGCGAAGCAATCTAGACACCATCCCCCCTTGGGTCCGCAACACCAACGTCAAGTCCTCGCATGACCGAATCCGGTCTTCCCCCAATACGTCCGGCAGCGTCTTGCACGCTCCCCACGTGCCGTTGGTGCCGGGAACCTCAACCCTTGTCTGTACCTCGTATCCCTCGCGGTGCGTGACCATGCCATCACGTTAGTACACGCGTTCGATGAACGGAAGGGCATATTCATGCCCTCGCCACGGGGGCGCATGGTGGAAGGTACGACGCTCTGACCAGGCGAAAGGTTGCCGCGGCGTCGACGGTCGCCCGCTCTTTGTGTGGAACCTACAATCTGTCCGCGGACATGACAAAGCCCCCGCCGAAGCGGGGAAGCAGTGTCACCGGTAGTGATCCTCTCCATGGATCTGGGGAAGGTCGAGAGCGCAATACCGCGCGCACGGCTCGACACACACACCCGCCCCTCAGTCGCTTTCAGTCAGCGCGCCGTCCGGTGATATCCGGACAGCAGCCGGGCAGCCTCGCCGGCTCGGCGGGTAACGGTGGCGACGGTCCGGCCTGAGCTGTCCCGAACGTGTATGTCCACCAGCTCGCCGCAACGGGTCACGGTCACCGTGCCCCCGTCCCTGGTCGTCATGGTCACCATGCGCGTGCACCAGCTCGGTACAGCTCGGAAAATCGTTTCGCCCCCTTGGTGCGCGCTTGCTGCACCTGGTAGCGGGTTGCTCCCATGTCCGCGGCCAACTCGTCGTCATCGGCTCCGGGCTGGTAGATGGCGACCGGGGCGATACCGAATCCGGCTTTGAGAACGTGCCGTTGACGCTCTGAGAGAGCCCCCAACGTCTTGTGCACCTGGTCCCGGAT
The DNA here is from genome assembly GCF_040706335.1 of Streptomyces sp. NPDC048389. Lineage (NCBI taxonomy): Bacteria > Bacillati > Actinomycetota > Actinomycetes > Kitasatosporales > Streptomycetaceae > Streptomyces > Streptomyces sp. NPDC048389. The sequence goes on from NZ_JBEZKP010000065.1 coordinate 7,916, forward strand.
GACGGTCCGGCGGTGCGATGCGATATCCGCCGCGGTGATCAGCTCGGCGGGGGTTCCGGTCTCGCGCTCCACCTTTGCCGCGAGGGTGAGCGGTTCTCCGTCCTCGCCGGAAACGGGACGGTCCAAGTAGTCCAACCCGAGCCATGAGAGCCGAGCGGCATAGGCGTGCTCTGGACTCATCTTGCGGTCACCCATGGCGGGGCTGGTGGCAATCCGCTCGGCTTCGTACGGGTCGCCGACTGCCAGCACTAGCGCGGCTTCAAAGTCCTTTGCGGCTCGCGCGGTGACTCCGGGGCGAGTCTCTGCCCGCAGTGCGTCCAGCATTGCCGCGCTCACGTGGCGGTCTATGTACGCCATGAACGCTTGCGGGGTGTCTCCGTCGAACTTGGATATGCACTGCCAAACGGCTATGCGTCCGGTCTGCGCGAGGTCTTCCGCGAGGGTGTTTCCGTTCTCCATTGCGGAGCCCGCATAGTGCCGGGCTCGGGCGGTTACCAGGGCTTCGGTTTCCCTGATGACCGATGAAACGGCTTCCAGGTCATTGGACTTGGCTGCCGCAATTTGGGTGTGCGTAAGGTGCGTCATGGGACCGTGCTCCGTGTCTCGGGGGCTTTGGTCCCTGTGGGGACCAAGGAATTCCCGGAACGGAGCGCGAGGGGTCCAGAAAGGAGCCCACGGCCCTATGCAATGCGCTTGTAAAAGGGCATGAAAATGCCCCGTCCCGAATTAGCAGGACGGGGCTTGCGCATTGCCTAATCGCTGCGTGGCAATGAACTTAGGTATATGCCAGCGGCACAGCACTCAACATAAGACGGGCATACCTGCGCATACACGCGTATACCTCTCGGATTGACACACCAGCCGCAACGTTTCGTGACGCTCGGCCAGATAGTTACCGACAACGACCACGGCGGGTCATCAAATGTGGAGGGATCATGGATACCGTGACCACGCCGTGACCCCCGAGAGCACAACCAACGAGAATGCGAAAACGTCGCCGGATGGCGTCTCGCTAACTCTCCGTATAGCGGTGACGGGGCGTGATCAGAAGTCCGCCCCATACAGCGAGCCCCACGAACGCCCACCGATCTCGGCATCCGCCACGATGGGCACCCCGTAGAGATTCATGGTCATGCACTTTTCGAACTCTCGGGCAAATTCTTTCGCTTCCCGTTCGGGCACCGACGCCAACAGCTCGTCATGAATTGGAAGGCGGCAGTATTCGAGCAATCCGGCACTCTCGACATTGAGCATGGCTTGCCCGAGAAGATCCCTTGCCGCGCTCTGACAGGCGTAATTGACCACGCTGTAAGTCCTGTCCCGGTCCAGCGGGAGCCGGCGACCGGTAGCCGAGATAAGCACCATGCCGTTTTGGAAAGCCTGCCGTTGCCACCGCGAGGAAGCCCGTTTGATCTCCGGAAAAGCCCGGTCGTATGCGCTAACCGCTTGTGCAATCTCGGCTTCACTGGCTCCGGTCTGTTTGGCGATGGTGGCGATTCCGCCCCCATAAACCTTTCCGAATCCGGCCCCCTTAAATACTTTCCGATCTTTGGGGGTGGCGTTCTCGCCCTTGATGAGCTTTGCGGTGAACGTGTGAATGTCGAACTTGTCGCCACCGTTCACGAACCCGTCTGTCATGCGGCGCACCTTGGCAAGAGCTGCCAGGACCCGCATTTCCACGGCTTGAAAGTCGGTGCTGACCATGACGTGACCGGGCTCGGCGAGGATCGCGCGGCGGATCACGTGATCTGAGGACGGAAGTTGGTGGAGTCCCGCCGTGACGCTCATACGGCCTGTCCTCGCGGCGAGCGGGGATATGGCGGGGTGGATACGTCCCGCGGCGGACGCTTTGGACAGGAAGGCTTCCGCGTACGTAACGCCCCACTTGGAAGCCCGCTTGGCTCTCAGCACGGCGTCCGCGAGCGGGTTGGGCTCTCGGGCCCCGATGCGCTGCCAGTCCCGGTCAAGGTCGGCGAGCGGCAACAAGACGGTCTTGTCTGTCGAGAGCGCTCCGCCCTTTGTCCGCTCCGTGAGCCGTTCACCCATGCCCAAGAGCGCTTCCGCCACCTGTGCCGAGCTGCCTACCTTGGCCACCCCGTACCGGGCTGCCACGGAAGCGAACTGTTCGGCTTCCTCGGCGAGCCGGCGAGCGAGCGGGGCCGCGTACTCCTGGTCCACCAGCAACCCGGCACGCTGCATCACGGCGCACATGCGGGCTATCTCGTGCTCGTACGTGACCAGCTCGGCGCGCACGGACAGACGGTCCAGCTCTCGCCGAAGCATCGGGTACAGGCGAGCGGTGTAAATGACGTCAAGCCCCGCGTACAGAAGGTAAGTCGGGTGCGTGAGCGGGATGTTCGCCCATCCGGTGTCTTTGGTGAACCCCAAGCTGTTGAACACCTTGGTAAGCCCGTTCTGCGTGTCGGGGGCCGCGGGGTCCACCCAATACGCGGAAAGAGGCTTCAATGCGGTTCCTATGCCGCCCTCGGACGGTTGCCGCGGGTCGATAAGGGCCGCTAGTACGCGGGTGTCTGTGGTCCACGGCGCGAGGTCTTCCAATCGCGTGTCCGCGTGCTCGTCCAAGACGAGCCAATCGAAAATTGCGTTATGGATGAGCACTTGACGGCATCGCCGCAGTGCATCCCGCGCGTAGGAAGCGAAGTAGCCCCCGCGCTCGTACAGCAACACCCAAGCGTCTCGCGCGTCCCCAAATTGCACTGTGCGCAAGCGGTAGCCGGTCGAGTAGATATCGAGACCGGTTGTCTCGGTGTCCAGCGCGATAGGTCCCCGCTCGCGCGCCCGGTAAAGCCACTTCCAGAACTCTGCGAGATCCTTTGTGTCCTCGGGTACGTGCACGGTTATACGCTCGCCGGCTACGTCATGGTAGAACTCAAGCATTCATCCCCCTAAACAAAAACGGGCCGCCCACCCGTGATAGGTAGACGGCCCGTATTGGCGCTTCCGTATTAGCTTCCGAAGATGCCCGGTCCGGCAGCTTCGGGGCTCTCGTCCGCAAGATGAACCCCGGCGAGTCCGATACCCCGCATGGTCTTTCGGCGGGGCACTCCGCGTTCCTCCATGGCGTCATAGAACATGCGCCGAGTCCAACGCTCTCGCGCCGGAAGGTTCTCGGCTTCGCACCAGTCCAAATAGGAATTGAACGCTTCGGTCCCGTTCATCACGTGGTCTTCCGTGGTGCGTTCCAGCACGCCCGGAAAGAACCCGGCTAGCTGGTCGCTCGTCTCGCGGTACTCGCGTGACGCACCCGTGATGACCTGCGGGTCTTGCAGACCGTCTGCGTACCACTGGACAGCCCCGCGCACCGCCCACGCTGCGATTCCCTCGGCTTCGGCGAGTAGCCGCGTGTCTAGCGCGTGGTCCCGCTCATGGGGTGCGAAGTACCGCACGAAAGGCAGCAACTTGACGCGTCGCCAAAGCCCCTCATCCTGCGACTTAAACCGGGGCTTGTGATTCGTGGCCAGTAGCAGCAGAAACGACGGCTTGAACTCGAAGAACTCTCGCCGCAGATACCGGGCACTGATCATGTCCTTACCGGTGACCCGCTTTAGGATCGCTTCGGACATGGGTGCCCCGCTCTCGCCCTCGGACGCCATGACGAGCCGAGCACCGCGCAACGCTGCAATGTCGTTAGGAATGCCGCCGCTGGACTTGGCTTCGAAAGTAGCGAACGGGGTTGTCTTGGAAATCGCCCGGAACACCGCCGTGAGCGTATCCACCAGGACCGATTTTCCGTTAGCCCCCTTCCCCCACATGACCGCGAAAGCCTGTTCCGTGACATGGCCCGTGATGCCGTAGCCGATGAGCCGCTGTATGTACGCGGGCATGTCCGGCATACCGGGGAAGATTTCTTCTAGGAAGGCTTCCCATCGGGGGCACTCGACTTCCGGCCGGTAGTCAATATCCAGCCCGTACGTCAGCATGTCGCGCATGTCGTGCGAGCGGATACGGCCGGTGCGCAAGTCCACCACGCCATTGCGGAAGGCGAGCAGATCGGGGCGGTTGTCAAAGTCCGCCGCTTCCACCCGCACCGTAGGAACAGAGCGAAGCTCGGTCATCAATGCGTCAATGCGGCTGGTCATCGTGAATCCGCGAGCCGCTTGGGTCTGCCCCGCGAGAACGAGCGCGGCCCCCATACGGTGGATTTCCTGCCGCACGCGGGTGTCACTGCGCACCCATACCGACCCGTCCCACGAATAGAAGCCAAGCCCCGGTGCGTACCGGATTCGGCCCCCGCACCACGCAACGAGCGCGTGCGCGTTCATGGCGTCCGACTCGCCGAGCTGCCCCACCAGTCGGGCAAGGATCTCCGCGGCTTCGGCCCCCTGGTCGCGCGTCACAGCGTCGGCCCCGGTGCGTTCGGCAAGCTCGGCGGACCGTGCTTCGGCCACGGCTTCGGCGGAGTCCCGTACGGGCCGGGCCCCTTTGACCGCGCGGTGTAGCTCGGGGGCGAACCGCTCGGGGTCACGCTCGCGCCATGCGGTCAAGTCATCGCCCTGGTGCGGGAGTTCGAGCCGGAGCGCGTTCACCCCGTGCTCTGCGAGACCGGACGCGAGCCGGGCCGTGAACCCGTTCCCCGCGGTGTCGTTGTCCCCGGCGAGGATGACGAGCGAGCCCCGCAGACCCTCGGCAAGTTCGCGCACCAGCTCGGGCGAGCCGGCGAGGGCAGCACCGCGAATCGCTACGGCGTCATAGCCGCACGCAACGGCCGTGAGCGCGTCCCCCGGTCCCTCGCAGACCAGGACGACCCCGTAACCGCCCGCACCGCGGAACACGCCGTAAGGGGTCCAGCGGTGACCGCGCGGGTTCATGAGCGAGAGCCACCGTGCCGGGCACTGCCCGGAAAGGTCTCGTCCCTGTAGCCCTCGCGCTACTCCGTCGAACCCGCACAGCGGGACCGTCAGACGGGGATGCGCCCGGTACTGACGAGACAGGTACGGGAAGTCCTCGCCCTGGTGCCCACCGTCCACGCCCAAGCGGAGTTCCGCGGCTGTCGCAGCGTCGATACCGAAGCGCTCGGAGAGGTAGGCGAGCCCTCGCCGGCTGAGCTGGTGGCCGTGGTCCTGGTGCTCGTCGTGCTCGTCGTCCTGGTGCTCGTTGTCATCCGCGCTGCAGAACGGTTTCCCCTGGTCAGAGAGGGTGTCGGCTGCGCGGTCTATGTAAACGGCGAGCCCGGCAACGTAGCGGGCGGGCACCAGCTCGGGACGCTCGGCGGACACCGTGGCACCGGGGCCGGACACGTCGAACAGATCGGACCAGCCGAGCCCCACGGCCCGAATCACGTCCTCGGTACGGCAGCCTGCCCGGCACGTGAGCCGAACTTTCAGGTCCTCGCCCCGCCATATCCGAAGTGAGGGGCGGGAGTCCTGGTGTGCGGGGCACAGCGCGGAGTACCCGCCGTCCTGGTGCTCGTCCACGGTCCCGAACCGCGAGAGCAGATCAGCGAGCAGCACGACCAGTCACCCCCGCCCGCATGTCGCCGAGCAGAGCCGCGAACCGTTCAACGTCGGTCGTCAGATACCAGCGGCCCGAGTCGAGACCCCGCAGCGAAGCGGCGAACCCGTACCGCTCGAACATGGCGCGCGAGGACAGCCCGAGGGCTGTACGTGTCCGGGTCCACGTACGTACGTCAAAGTGGACACGTCCCGAGCGCACGCCGAGCCCCCGCCGCTTGTGCACGACCACGCCATAGGGAAAGCCCGCGTGCACGGCTTCCACCTTCGCTTGACGAATCCACGTCGGCACCGCGGGGCTCCGCACGTCCTTACATTCGAGAATGAACGGGGCCGCGTGTACGTCGCCGATATCGCGTGCGCCTTCCTGCGCGGGTCTGCGGACGTTCATCCCGTCGAACGGGTCCAAGAACACGCCGTTGTTGTCCACCAGCCCGAGGAACGCGTTAAGGAAGTTCCGCACCGCGCTTTCCCAAGCGGTCCCCCTGGTCTTGTTCGGGTTAGCCATTGTCGGCCCCCTGCCGGACAACGCAGCCCCGGCCCATGGCGTGAGCTGCCGCAGCGAGATACCGAATCCAGTCCGGACGCTGCCGCCATCCGTCACACAAAATCAGCTCGTCACCCGCGGAGAGTTCGCGCACGTCCCCGAGCGGGGGTGCGTACTCGGCGGTTATCTCTAGAATCATGCTTCCCCCCACATGACAAAGGGCCGGACAACCCGAATAGGTCGCCCGGCCCTTTGCCCGGTCGTTCGTGCTAGTTGCGCTCGCCGGCTGCCACACCCGGAATGACGAGCCGGACGTGTTCGGCGGAAATCCACTCTCGGCGGAGTGAACGACGCTTGGTGAATCCGGACTCAACTCCGGTCGGTGTGACTCGCAGCATGGCGCGCAAACGCCCGTCAACGAGCCGCGTGGTTACCTTGTCAACGATGGCATCCGCCATTCGCACCCGGTTTCCCTGGCGAGCCGCGTAGGCCACCAGATCACCCCGGTACAGTTCCTCGCCGCTGTAATCGGTTACGACCCCCCGCTTACCCATCTGTCTTTTCCTCCTTGTGATTCAGCAAGTGCAGATATGCCGTGAACGCCTGTTGCGACACGACCCCGTTACCGGCTGCCTTTAGCTGCCTGGCACGGTTGAGCCCCGGAATGTGAGTGATCCAGCCCCGCGGCAACCCCATAAGCCACTCGGCGAAAACGGACGCGAGACGACGACCACCACGGGGGCCGAACTCCACGGGAATCGGAGCCGGCGAGCCCATAAGGGTTTCCCATCGGTGCACCGCGGGGGCGAACTCCGCCCACCATTCCGGCGGGGAATGGAACGCCCCTGGTGTTTCCTCGGCAACGTCCGGGTCCACGGGCAGCAAGAACGAAACCTCATCATCGAGATTCGGCCCGTGACCGCCCGCACGTCGCTTGTCCGGATGCTGCGGGGCACCGTTGCTACCGAGATTCGCGGTAGGGGTTTTGAATAGCTTGGTGGCTCGGTTCTTGTCGAAAAGCCGAGCTACTGCGGTAACGAGATCGTCCCCGCCCGCCCCTTCCCGGTCAGCCTTTGCGAAGTCAGGTCCGCGCGAGCTGTCCGAGGCTGTTGGGGTCGGTAGAAGGGGTGGCAATGCAGAACCACCGATCTCGCATGTGGGGGGCTCCAGCGCTGGACGCGCGGAAGCAACACCAGCGCGCGTCATACCCGCTCGCGGCCAATCCCGCGAGTAGGTGCGCGAGGCCCCGGTTTCGGATGGCGGATACGTTCTCCAAGAAAACGACCCGTGGTCGAAGAACGCGAACGGCCCCGAGAACGCTTTCCCAAATCCCCGAACGCTCGCCATGAATCCCCGCCCGCTTCCCCGCGTTTGAAATGTCTTGACAGGGAAACCCCGCCGTGATGATGTCCACCTTTCCCGCGAGGGTGGACCAATCGAACTTGGTAATGTCTCCGATGTTCGGTGCGTGCGGATAGCGGGTGGCGAGGATCAGGGACGCGTACGGATCGATCTCCGCTACGTACCTGATCCTGTCCCCGGTCAGAGCCTCCACGGCCCGACCGATTCCCCCGTATCCGGCGCACAACTCAAGAATTGCTATGGTGGCGCTCCCCCTCAGCGGGGCCCCGAAGATGCCCCCCGGAGCCCCCTCGGCCGGCTAGTAAGTCGACTCGGCCACGGCGTCGTTCCAGCTCTTGAGCACCTTTACGACCGGCTTGAAGTACGACACGTCCCGGCCCTTCTTGGTGGTGTACTCCACCAGCTCAATGCCGAGTTCTGCGAGGGCTTCCCCGCCCACCTTGTCCAGTCCGTTGCCGATCTCGTGCAGAACCTCGGCGAGCTTCCAAGAACCGGTCTGGAAGCGGAAAAGGCCAAGGTCGTAATCCTCGGCGAGCCGGAACAGAACCGAAATGCTCGGGCCCGGACCCCGCTTAGCCTTGTAAGCGGCCTTTCGGTCTTCCATGAGGCTCGGGCAGCCGCACGGCTTACCCCGGTCCTGGTCCGGAGAAAGGAACTCGACTCCGTCGCAGTGGTGGATAAGGACGTTGCCGTTCCACAGCTTCATGTCCGACGTGATCGCGTCCGGGCCGGAAAGAACTGCCTTGACGCGCTTGGTGTCCGTCAGAATCTCAATGAAGTTCTCGGACGTGGAATCGGTCTCTACCGGCTGCCCGCCCATGAGCTGAGCGATAGCCGCGGCAACATCCGGGTCACCGGTCGTCACCTTCCATTCTGCAAGGGCTTCCGGAATGCCGTTGACGGAACGGCCCGAGTGGAACCGCCCAACGGTGTCATCCGAAAACGAACCCTTCGGCTTGGCGTCCGGGTCGGTCTCGAAGATGCGAATAGCCATACTGTGAATCCCCCTGGTTTTGGGCATGAAAAAAGGACGAGCCGTTGTCTGTGCTCGTCCTGGTCCTGGTGGTGCTTGTGCTGTTAGCCCCGCCGCTGCGTTCCGGTGATGAGCCGGCGGACGCTCTGCGCAATGGGGCTGCCGAACACAGTCTTGGAAATCTCGCGGTCCCACTGGAATACGTGCCGCAGCGTCAGAAAGACATTGAAAATCTCTTCATCGATCCGTACGGGCTTGAACACCCATCCATCCGGAGTGATGTGGAGTACGGCAGCCCCGTCTACTGCGGGCATGGGCTCGGAAGTACCGTCCGGCGAAATGATCCGGTCGGCATGGGCGTAAGCCGAGAGCTGTAGAGCCACGTCCGGATACGCGCTCTTGCTGGTCTTCCAGTCCACCAACAGCGTGTGCCACGTACCGTTTTCATGGTCGGGCTTTCCGTCCTCGCCGAGCCGTACGCGAATGATCGCGTCAAAGCTGCCTGCGTACTGGTGCTCATCCGACCAACACACGTCCTCGGCTCTGATCAGCTCGGGACGGACCGCTAGCAGGAACTCGGCGAACCCGAGCCGGTACGGCTCCAAGTCCGGGTGCACTCGGCCGAATTCCTCCAGCCGGATCATGCGTTCAAACAGGTCGTGGGCATCGCTGCCCACCTTGGCGCGAAGGTTGGTGTACCGGGTGTGGGAGTTGCGTAGGAAGTCCACGGCCCCCGCGGGGTCGCGCTCGGCGATTGCCCGCACAGCGTCCAGGTTCTCGACTGCCGTTTCTGCGGTCATGCGAGCGGCCCAGAAAGTCAGGAACGGCTTAGGGAGCATTCCGACAATGGATGTGACCCCCGGAACCTTCTCGGCGGTCTCGGGGCTGATGTAGAAGCGCGAGCCCCCGCGCTTGATTGTCCGGATGGTTCCGGGCATAGGTGTCCCCTCATGCGTGATGGTGTGTGATCAGCGAGGGATGACGGGATGACGTTTTAGACCTCTGTTTGGTACGCGTCTAAAAAATTAGAGAGAAACCAAAAGGGGGGTCATGTCGTCATCTCGTCATGCCCCGCGCGCTGGTGTCAGCGGGGAACGGCGAGCCGGTCCGCGAGCGCGTGCAGCTCGGCGAGGGTGCCGCCGTTGGTCAGTACGGCGTCCGCCGGATAGTCGTCTAGCTCAATCTCGGAGACGTGCCGGGCGGCTTCGCCCTCGGCCCCGGCTCCGGGTCGGTCCACTCGGACCATGAGCGCACCCGCGCACCGCAGTGCGTCCGCCTCATTGGCGTACCGGCAGTCCGTGACGACCACGGGCAGGTTCCAGCGGTCGGCAACGTCGATCTTTGCGAGGGCGAGCCGTAGCCAAAAGTCCTCGTCCTGGTCGCGGACGGACTGCCCGAGACGCTGCAACGTGCGCCGTACTTCCGGGCGACTCTTGGCGGTGTCCCAACCTTCGCGACGCACCACGTCAGACAGCCGGATCGGAAGCGGTCCGTATCCGGTCGGCTCGCTGGACACGATGGGGTCCATGGACAGAGCCATGTCCCGCAGCGGGTCCGCGAACGCCACACGGGCGAACACGAACCGCGAGACGAGCCGGGCCCCGATGGTGTCCTTACCGGAGCCCGCTCGGCCCATAAGGGCAACGTGCCGGTAGCTCACTCCGCGGCATCCTCGGCGTGGTCCTGGTGCTCGTCGATGGTGTCGCCCTGGTCGCCCTCGCCGGCCGTTGCGGTCTTGGCGTCCTCGGCTCGCTGGACAGCCTCACCGGTACCGAGCACCGCGGCGACCAGAGCGAGGACGAGCGCGCTCGGCAGCTCGGGGAAGTAGTGCGCCACCAGGGCGAGGGCGGCAACGGCCACGGCATAGAGCCGAGCCGGATGGGTCTTGATGAACGTCATGGGTTCCCCCTGAAAGTTGCTGTGTGTGAACGGATCGGATTTGCGTTCCCGAGCTGGTCCCCGCCGGGCGGGGAACGGGTCACGGGGCGTGGTCAGACCCGCGGGACCTTGAGCGCGTCCCACGTCGTCTTGCCGGGCCACCCGTCCGCGTCGGACCCGGTGAACCCCCGCTTTCGCTGCCACTTCGCGTACGACTGCCGGTCTGCGTCGCTCCACTGCGGGCCGGGACCGGAGCGATAGGCGGAACAGCTCTCGGCAACGAGCCGCTTGCCCATGGCGGTGATGAGCGGCGAGCGGGGCGAGGACTTGAAGTACGCGGCACCGGGGAACGGCGCGTAACTCGGCTTCGGCTTGCTCGTCTTGAGCTTCTGTCCGGGCCGGATGACATACGGGGCGCGAATGCCGTTCAGCTCGGCGAGGGTCTGCCACTTGATGCCGAGCCGCTTGCCGATCCCGGAAAGGGTGTCGCCGGACTTCACGGTGTACGTGGACGAGCTACCGGACGCGCTGCCGCTACCGGTCTCCGCTCGGGGCTCCAGCGCACCGGACTGGACAAGTGCGTACAGGGCGGGACCGGGGCACGCTGTTGCGTAACCGTCCCGGTGCCCACGGATTTCGCCCCCGGCCCCGTGCTTGCGCAGATGGGCAACAGCGTCCCGGATACCCGCAACCTGTGCGTCCGTGGGCTCGGTGTGACTGCTGGACCCTACGAACCCGAGCACAGCGAAATGGTCACGGTTCAGCGTGGTGTTCCCGTTGGCTGCATTCTGCGCGTTCACGCCTCGCCCCTCGAACACGTAACCGTGCTCGCAGACACCGAAGTTGTACGCGAAATCAGCCCACCCCCGACCGTCCATGTGCGAATTCTGTAGCTTGCGCATGTATGCGGCGCACCCGCTGTGCGGTCCAGCGGTGTACGAGCTGCCGAGATAATGAATCTTGACTCCGGAGTTCCGGGAAACGGCCACGTGTCCGTTCCTCGGCTTGCGCGCGCCCCATTCGGCGCGAGTGACGAGCTTCATTCCTCCCCCTCTTTTGGGCATGAAAAAGCCCCGCCCGGTTGAGCCCGGAACGGGGCGGGTGCTCTGTATGGAGTGCGGGCCGGCTGGACTAGCCCGCGAGTTTGGCAACGGTGAGACCGGCCGCTACCACGGTGGCAACGGCAGTCACCAGGGCGACCGGAAGTACGAACTTCCCGCGCTCGCTCTCCAGCCCGCGAATGCGGTGCTCGTGATCCTCTAGCGTTTCCGTCACGGTTTCCCCTTCCTGCCCGAGTGACCGCACGTCCTCGCGGAGTCCAACCACTTCGTCGTAGATTTCGCGTGCGCCGATGCGTACGCCTAGCGGCTCGCCCTGGTCTTCATTCATCCGGTGCCACTTCCGCCATGTCGACGGCAGTAATGTCCGTGGCGTCCGACCCGATTTCTGATTCGGGAGACCCCACGGTGACTTGCGGCGGGTCTCGGTACAGCAGATATCCGGGCAGCAACTTAGCGATCTGCTCCGCGAGCGCGGCTATCTCCTCTTGTGTCATTCCTCCCCCTTACGCTGTTACAGCCGGATCAACGGGCGGGTCCGGGGTGAGCCCGCTATCTACCGGAACCCCGTTGTATGCCGTTGCCCGCAGCGTCAATGTTTGGCGTACTAGCCCGCCCTCGCCGGCTGTGCGGATACCGATAACCCATGCAAGAGTGCTGAGCACTGCACCGGTTGTATCCCGGAGCCGCACCACGTCCCCGAGCTGGATACGGGGATCAGGAAGAATCTCAACGTTGCCGAGCAGCGGATACGGGTAGACCCCCGCGGTGCGGAGCGCAACAGCCACGGATACCGCAGACGTTGAATCTTGCACCCATCCTTGTGGGTCGTGCTCGAATTCCTGCACCCCGTACGCCGCTTGGCTCGCGGTGTTCCACGCGGAAGCCCAGTGGTCAGAGGGTGCTACCCCGCTATCAATGCTGGGGGTGAGCAAGGAAATTGATGCTTGGCTCGTTGTCTTTCCGCGGAGCCATACCGTCGACCCGCTTCGGTTTCGCATCGTGACGGTCAACGCCCCGCCGTCCCGCTCGGTTCCTACCTCTATCGCGCCGTACACCATGGCGGCGGTGTCTGTGTTGGCGTTGACGAACCGCACGCAGTCGGGCAGTGCTTCTGTGTAGGTGAACGGGGGCGGAGTGTCCAATTCATCGTCACCGATCGTCCACGTAATTCGGTACGTGTCACCTGGTGCGATGCTCCGGACGTTCCATGCGTTCTTTGTAGTTGCCTTGTTGGCCTTGACCTTTGCCCAGTTAGCCCACTTCACCGAGCAGTGATTGCGGCACGCGTCGATTTCCTCTGTGATCGTCAGCGACGCAAGCTCTCTTGCGGACGTGACAGTCAAATCCGCCGTGGTGGGTGCGGTCGCCCAGCGGGTACGGTTACGCCATCTGAATATCCCGTCCCCGTCGAACTCGGCGGTTGAAAGGGTGGCCCGAGCTATGTTCGTGATGGCTTCCCACGCACTACCGCTGATGACTGGGATAACCCTCATCGGAATGTCTGGCGGGTCCAGGGCTGCCGTTTTCTTCCAAGCCCCTGTTTGTGTGATCTCGTCGCGTGTCTGCGGTCTCGCTGAAAGCTGCGACACTTGCAGCGCTTCGACGCGCAACCCCCCGAGTCGGAGAATCACGTTTCCCATGGTGCCCGGAGCTATGGAAAGGCTCGACGTTCCGGGCAACAGGTTGGTTCCGCTTCCGGCGGGGTACTGCACCGCCCCTTCAACAGTGGGTGCACCGGTTGAAGAGAACGTCAGCCACATACCGAAGTGCCAGCGCCCGAACTGTTTCGTGAGTTCCGATACCGTCCACGTAAGTGACCTGTTGTTCGTCGGGTCGGCACTGGTGCCGTTGTAGAAAGTGACTTCCCCTTTTGCGAAGTCAGCCCGCAGTGTCGTATAGACAGGAGTCAAGTCGGCGGGAACCCAGGAAAGCGAGAGATCAACCGTGCGGTCTCCGCTTGTCACTCCCGTATTGTCTATCCACACTTCGTACCAAAATCCGTCCGAGTGGTGGCGGTTCACCGAGCGGACAACGGGCGCGTACTCCGCCTTTGTGGTGCCCGCGGACGAGCCTTGCACGGCGCATTCCCACGGTGCGTTGGTCTTGGTCCACTGCGACCAGTCGCCTGAAAGGGACTTGAGATACCCGATGTTGGCGGCAGCACCGCCGTGCATGGACGCGTACAGGAGAGTTCCGGCACGGGCCGGCGGGCATGTGTGGATACCCGCCCGGCGTAGTAGGTGGTCCACGCACCAGGTAGGCGACGCCACCCAGTTGGTTGCCGCGCCGTACGGGGTGTCTGAGTCAATGCCGCCGGACGGACGGGGTAGCTGTGCGGGCATCCGTAGCCGCTCGGCTCCGTCCAGCGCGGAGACGCTTACCGAGTCTGTGCCCGACTGTGCCGACCGGGCTCGGACGTTGCCGCGGAAGGTGGGCACCGTGCGGCCCCCGACCCCCCAGCGATGAACAACCGACTGTCCGGGCCGTGCCACGTCTCCCGTGGACCGGGGTGCCCATGGCCCGTACAGGGCTGGTGCGCTCTCTCCTCCGGTCCCGGCAAGGGTCATGGACAGTTGGGCGCTGGACGAGCCGCTATAGGCGCGCATGGCGTCCGGCAGATCGCTGCCGTAGCTCTGTTCCAGTGCCCATGACTGCACCTGGTCGGACAAGTCCCGTCCACCAAGCCTCATTTGGTGTGCTAGCTGCCGCTCGCCGGCGGCCAGTGCGGCGGTCAATGTGTCGTCACCCGAGCGCACTGTTTGTCACCTCCACCAGCGTTAGGCCAATATCCCGGTAGTCCCCGTTTCCCTGCATTGCGGCATGGGTGTATCCCGTGATGCTCATTGCGGGACAGCCCTCGCCGAGTGGCGGGGTTTCCGTCGCGGATACGTCCGGGCTGGACGGATCATGCACCCGGAACACTGACGGACCAATTTGGTGCAGCCCAGCATTCGCGAAATACATGATGGGAGTCACGTAAACCATGTCGGCAGGGGCGAGACCACTTAGCGGCCCGTGGGCTGCATCGCGTGACGTATAGAACTTGTAGACCCCTTCTGCGTTCCTCCAGTGAAGACGCATGGTCGCCCCTTCCACCGCCTCGAAAGCGGGTGCCCACCACCAGAAGCGCATACCAGGGGTCACGGGAAATCCGGGCCATGTCGGGTGCTTCCAGTGCAGGTACGTGCCCGCGTTGGCGTCCACGGTCGCGGGAATGGTCCCGCCCGGTGCGAGAACGCCACCAGACGAAACCCCCCACTGCCGCCCCTCGCCCTGCCCGAGTGACTGCGGGCCGAACAAGAGGTTTTGCGAAAGCGGGTCCAAAACCGCTACGGGTCCGGGACCGTCGATACGCCGTGCGAGCCGGTCCAAATGCGCAACGTCGCCCCCGTCCATACCGGTCCATGACACCGACATGCGGCGCGGCTGCACCGGGGGTGCCCACGTGGTGACACCCCCACCCAACGCCCGGAACTCGTTCACGCCGATATCGGGTGACCGTTCGAACTTTGTGGCCCCGTCCCTGATCTCACGTAGAGCACCAGGCCGACCGATCCACATTCCCAACGTCCGTCACCTCCTATCCAGTTGACGTTTCCCGAGCGCTGTAACGCGTGCTAGCTCTTGCTCGGCGACGCGTAGCACAATGTCCCGTTGGCTCAACTTCCTTGCTTCCGTTAGGAAGTCCCAGAAATCCTCATGCTTGGCCACGTCGTACTTTGGTGCTGGAACTCTCCATTTCGGCTTGAACCACCACCTACGCGGGGTATCGACCATGGTGCGAACACGGTGGTCTAGCGTGTGCTGTCCCCGGTCGATTCCTTCAACGATTCCGGCAGGAATCCACTTGCCGATTTTGTCGCGCATGAGCCGCGAGGGGCTGTTAATTCCGAGTGCCTTTGCGATCGGCCCTGGAATGGCTGACTTTGCCCAGCCGATCAGCTTGTCTTTCAGCCAACCGCCCAGCGCCTTCACGCCGTCCCAAAGTCCGCGGACGAGATCCTTTCCCTTATCGACCAGTAGCCCGCCGAAGTCCCCGAGCGCTTTTCCGATCCGCTTCGGCAGTCCTTGCAGCCACACCACGAATTCCGCGATTTTCTTCACGGCTTTGTCGTTGAAGTCCTTCACCCAGCGAACGGCGTCGACAAAGGCAGTGCCGATCTTGCCTACCCACCCAATCGCCGTGCCTATCCAGTCGATCGCCGTACCCAGAGCGGAGAACAGCGCAGAGAACACGGGACCGGCGAATCGGACAATCACCGGAATCACAGTTCCGAGGATGTTAGCCGCGAGTTGCCCGAGCCATCCGAGAATGGTCGAGACCACGGAGATCACCGGTTGCGCTTTCTCGACCAGTTCGGACAGCTTGCCGCCGATCATCTGTACCGCCGGGACGACCCGAGTAGATATGAACTCGGACAGCGCGGAAAAGATCGGCTGTAGATTCTCCAGGATGGCCGTATAGACCCGCATTACCGCGGGCCAAATGGTCTCGGTGAAAATCAGGGCAAGGTTCGTAAAGATCGGTGCTAGTGCGCTGTAGACCGCCGTATAAAGCGACATGAGCGCGGGAACGAGCTGCGTGGAAACGACATTCCAAACACCCTGCAAGGCGGGCAGGACGCTTGTCGTAAATTGCTGGACCAGCGCGGACACGCTCGGGGCTAGAGTGTCCCGGATGGTAGTTCCGAGTCCTACTAGCGTCTGTCCGAAAGCGGCAATGGAACTGCCGCCGGCTCCGGACGAGAAAGCGCCCAGGAAGCCCCCGACCACGGTTTTTGCCGTGGTCAGAGCCGGGCCTAGAACGTCCCTCGCAGTGGACGCAAAGGATATGAGCGGCGGTAGCACCTTGTTGCCGATGAAGTTGGTAACCGCCACTTCGGCAGTGCGCTTGAACTGCTCAATCTTGGACTTTGCGTTGTCGTGCAACGCGTCGCCCATCCGATCGGCAGCCCCGGCAGTGTCACCCATTGCCTTTACAGCGTTGGACGGGTCCAGGGCAAAAAGCGCGCGCCCCATATCCTCGGCTTTAGTTCCGAAAAGGCCAACGGCTACAGCGTTCTGTTCGGCAGGGTCCTTAATGGCTTTGATGCCGTCTAGGACTTGCTGCAACCCCTGCTTTGCGCCCGGACCGCCCGCGGCTATCTTGCGGGTCATCTCCTCGGCATTGAGGCCGATTGCCTCGTATGCTTCCGCGCTCGCGGTGCTTCCGTCGGTCGCCCTGATCTGAAACTCTTTCAGCGAGTCGGCGACCATATCGGTATCACGCGCACCAGCCTGCATACCTTGGGACATGAGCCCCATGGCATCCGATGCGCTCAACCCCAAGTCACGGAACTTGGTGCTGTACTCGTTGAATGTGTCCGCCATGTCATCGGCACGCGGACCCATCTTTTGCATTCCAGCGGTGAGAATATCCAGCGCTTCGGTGCCATCCTTGGCAAGCCCGTTCTTGAGCATCTGCCCGACCGCATTACTGGTCTGGCCTAGGTCAAGTTCGAACGTGTCGCTAAGGTTGGCGACCTTGCCTGTTATCTCTTCAATCTGCGCGTTAGTGGCGTCCGGCGGGAGAATGCCCGACCGCATGACACCAGCGATTGCCGATGCTGCGTCCTCGACAGAGTCCGTAATGCCATGCGCGTACAGCTGTCCCGCCGCTTCGCCGTACCGCTTCGCTTCGGCCGGTGTGCTGCCTAGCTGTGCTTGGATCTTGCCGTTAATGGCGGTCTGGTCCAGGGCATCAATGAACCCCTTTGCGAGCACCGCCGCGGCAGCAATACCAACAGCCGCTAGACCGCCCTTGAGAACTCCGCCCATTTTCCCGGTGAAGCCCTCGCCGGCTGCCGCTCCGCCTTGTTGTCCCGCCGCTTCGGACGGGCCGGTAACCTGCCGCTCTAGCTCACTGGCGAACCCTTGGACTTCCGGGACGACGGACACATATCCAACGCCAACTTCAACGGCCATTAGTCACCCCCCGGCTTCGGCTGGAACCGCGCGAGGTAGTGCGCCACTTCCTGCGGATCTCGCTTCGTGCCACCAATCCGGCCGGTCTCAGCGCCAGGGCGGGGAATCGGCGAGGGGCGACGGGACGGGTTCTTTGAACCCGCGTTCCCGCGCTGCCAATTCGCCTCGCTTAGGCGGTCATGCAGTGCCGCGAGTAGCTGTGTTTCCAGCGTCCAAACGGAATCCTCGCCGAGTAGCGACCGGGCTAGAGCGGACTCCGCGGGGAGACCGGTTACGAGAGCCCGCAGGCGGCGCCACGTAAGACCGGAACCGGGCCGGTAAAGGTCACGTATATCCGTGCCGTAATAGCGCTGGAAATCGGCTTCTATGGCCTCCCCGTGCTCACTCAGGAGTCGGCAGAGGCCGGAGATTCCCCCAGCGGGGCACCCTCGTGCTTCTGCCACTGCCGGAACAGCTCGCCGAGTGCGGAAAGCGGCACCGGGATTTCATCGAACCGCGCCCACTGGTCCCCGAGCCCCGCCTTTAGCAGAGCCTCAATGTCTCGGGCGGACGGGTTGTCGACGTTCACCGCCGAGAGAATGGACTTATCCAGTTCACCCGCTGCGGGCATGTGGAAGGCAGAGCCGGCGAGGGTGAACCGGAACGGTTCCTGCCGTGCTTCCGCAACCCAAACGTCAAGGTCGAATGGCGTGCTCAAGATGATTACCTCTTACGATGTAGGCGGAACGATTCTGCGAATTACGGGGCGGGGGTAGTGCCCCAGGCGGGGTCATCGCTGTACTTGATTGCAACCGTCCCGTCTGCACCCGGATAAGCGGTAATGGTCAGCTCGTAGGAAATGGCTTCGTCGCCCTTGTATGTGATGTCGCCGGTCTCGGAAACCTCGCCGTCCGGGATCACAATGCGAACGTGGGAATCTCCGTCGATAACGTCGAACCCGAACAGTCGGCGGTCCGGTCCCGGAGCCTTGACAGCAAGCACGCTCTTGCCACTGGTCGTAATGACCTTGGAACCCTTGTGGTACAGCTCAAGTACCGTCTTGCTGGTCTCAATGGCCGTGAACGAGAAGGTCATCTCGGACGAGCTGATGACCTTCCGGACGGTCTGCCCGCCCTGCCATCCCTTGATCTCTGTGGAGTCCGCAGAGTTGGACTCGGTAATACCATCGTCGGAGATCCAACCGATATCCGTAGCCGTATCCGGCCATGCGGTCGTTGCGTCGGTCGGCTTTTCCGAGTCGAGCGGAGCCACATACGCGGCACCGGTGATAGCTACGCGCACGGCGTTAGCGTTTAGAGGCATGGGTGTCCCCTCGGAGTAAATGAGTGGTGGTTTCAGCCCGTTGATTTGGGCGGGGTGTAGGCGCGTCCGCGCATGTGAATTTCGGCTGCGAACGCATAGCGGGGCTGTGACGTTTCCTGGTCGGGCATCCAGTTGGGTCCGCCTACTTCCGTAACCCGGTAGACGGTCACCCCGTCCCGGACACCAGGAATCACCGCGAGCAATGCGCGGGTGAGTGCGGCTAGGTCGTGAGCCTGGTATTCGCTCGCTGCCCAACAGTGGAAGTCGAGCCGGGCACGATCGGATACGGGTGTCTGTTGGACTCCGCCGAGCCGTTCAACGCGGACGAAACTCGGGGGCCGTGGTGAAGGGATGCGAGACACGACCGGGACGGGCTCGCCGGCTGCCGCGAGGGCGGACCGTAGATAGCTCGTCACTACTGCCACCGCATCCGGCATGACAATGACGGGACGGTTCAATTCGTACCGTCCAGCCCTCGCAGCAAGTCCCGCCGCGAGCCTTCCGCACCGCCGCTTTTCGGGAAGTTGTAGTTCCCGATCACAGCGGCTCGCCAACGTCGCGCACCTAGTGCCGAGTCGGTCCGGAAGTCCCCTTCCGAGCCTGCCGCAGCGGACGCGATGCGCTCGGCGGTGCGCTGGACTTCCTGCCCCACCTTTGGCGTCTTCATAAGGGAGTTGATCCCGGATCGGTTCGCACGGAATTTCATCCGGTCACCTCCTTTAGTTGTGCTTCGGTGTGGTGGTGTCGCCCCGCAGTGATCCAGCGCGCAACGTCCCCGTCTGTCTCCAGAACCCGCCCGAGCGCAACCACCCGGTCACCGGGGGCTAGGTCGATATCGCGTCCGCGGCGGGTGACCAGTCGCCACCCGGTCACGACAACCGGGCGGTCTCCGTCGTTCTCGCTGGTGGCGTTCGGCTGGACAGCAACCCGGCGGACGGTCGTCCTGGTGGCGCTCGTCCAATCCCGCTCGCTGGTGGTGTTGCCGTACCGGTCGACGACGTACGGCGCTCTGATCACGACCACGGTTTGTGAGTAGTGGAGTGTCACCGGAGCCCCACCACTGCGACACGTCGCCGGTATCGGGCGAGTAGGTCACGGTCCGCGGGGGCGAGCGATGCCCCGATGGTCTCGGCGGAGTAGGTCACCGACACCGAGCCCACGGACTCTTGCCGTAGGTCCGATGGGTTGGTGAGCACTCGGCCGGCGAGGGTGAGCACCACGGCCCGCACGTCACCGGGGACGGTCGCGTATCCGTGGGTGTAGGTGACGGTCACGGCTTGGTCGTCCGGCACGCGGAGCCGGTCACGGACGAGCTGCCACCGGTCCGGGGCGAGCGGGCTACCAGCCACCGTGACCCCCTGTACGGAGACCACGGGACGTTGCGGCAGTACCGCCCACCCCTCACGTGGGTACAACGTTGCCGAGCTGGTGCCCCGCGTGAACGACTGCCGGGCTTCGGCTCGCACGATGGCTGACGCGGTGTCCAGCACCAGCGGAGCCGACTCCGGTAGGTCTGCGGGGTCTTGCTGCATCCATGCGGCTAGCTCGTCCACAGTGGCGAGGGCGGGCAGCATTCGAACCCCCTTACTTGACTGTCTGAGCGGCGCACGCCAGACACCGCGTAACGGTTCGCGCTGCCCCGTCCCTATCGAGAACCGGAAAGCTCTCAATGCGGGACGGGGACGAGCACGAATCCGTGTGCGGAATCTTCGGGGCGGACGCCGTTGCCTTCTTACGCGGCGGCATTCCGAGCCCCTTTCCTTACTTGGCGAGCACGCCGTTAAGACGAGCGGCAGCCTTACCGCCGAACACCGCGAGCCCGCAATAGAACTCAATGCGGGTGCGGTAAGCGGGCTTGGTCTCAAGCTGCCCGAGGTCATCGACCATGACCCCGCCATTGGTGAGACCGGTCACGGCCTGGTCGTCCTCGGTCTGGCCGAAGCGCACGGCGTAAATGCTGGACGCATCCGTTGCCGTACCGGCGGTCTCGGTCTGCGGAAGAATGTCCGCACCCGCGGCAGTCGAGCCGGGATCGAGCAGCGGAATACCGTTGTAGGTGGCGACCAGCTTTCCGGTAAGTGCCTCCTTGACCATCTCGAAACCGCCGATTCGACGGGCCGCGGAACGCACCTTCGCGATGACCTGCCGGTTGGCGTAGATCGCACCGTTCGCGCTGGTCAGACCGGGCACAGCGGCAACGAGACCGTCCAGAAGGTCAAAGAACGCGTGCGAGTCCGAAGCACCGGCACCGACAATCGGAGCGCCGTTCGTGCCTGCCGAAATGACCTGCGAACCGGTGAGCCGCTTACGCAGACCGTCAAAGGACTTGGCGTCCGTCACCACGTCACCGTTGAAAAACGTGTCCTGGAACTTGTACGCAGCGGCCTTAACCTTCATCCGAGTCTGTACGGCTCGCTGGTCGTTAAGGTTGCCGCGGGTCTGGACAATGAAACGGTCAACGTCCGCGTCACCGCCGAGAATGACAAGGCTTTCCGACTTCTGGTTTACCGTGCCGGTGCTCTCGGTGTACGCCTCATTGACGCTACGGAAAGCCACGCCCGGCAAGGTGGCTTCCTCGTTGTAGCTGTAGCTGTTTCCCTCAATGGGCAGCAGCGGGATTCGGTCCAGAATGCTGGACTCCTGAACGAACGTCTCGATAACGCCACGCTGAAGATTCGTGGTGCTGAGCTTGGCAGACTCGGCGAGAGAAAGCGCCATGGATTACCCCTCCATTTGGGCATGAAAAAAGGGGCACACGTGGTGTGTGACCCTTGGATAGGTGTGGTGCAGTTGGTTAGCCGGCCGTGCCGTACGCGTCCCGGAGCCGGTCAAACGGGGTGGCGGGCTCGTCCTTTGCATCGGCGCTTCCACGCTGCCCCGAGCCCACGTCACCCCACGGGGCCGGGCTCGTCGCAGCGGTGTCCGCAGCGAGCGCAAGATAGGGCTTGTCCTTGACGAGCTGGTCCAGCGCAGCGGCAACCTTCGCGGCGTCCACGTCTCCGCCCTCGCCGACCAGACCGGCCACGTCCACCAGGGCGAGCGCGTCCGCAGGATCACGGAGCCGACCAGCGGCAGCCGCTCGGATCTCCGCGCGGACGAGCTGCCCCGTGAACTCGGTACGGATCTCCTCGCGGAGCGCGTCAAGGTCGCCCGGTCCCTGTGCAGCGTTCGACCGGCGGAGCCGAGTTGCTTCCGCTTCGGCGGTCTCGGCTCGCTTCTCCGCGGCAGCTCGGGCAGTGCGCTCGGTGGACAGCTCGTCCCCGCCCTGGTCGCTCGGCTTCGGCTCGCCCTGGTCGCCGGGCTTGCCGCCCTGGTCGTTCTTGGGCTCGCCCTGGTCGCCCTCGCTGGGCTTCGGCTCCGGACCGTTCGGGTTCGGGTTCTGTGGCATGTGGGCCCCCTATGTGATGTATCCGTGTTTCTTCAACATGGCTATCTGGTGCTCGCGGTTGTCACCAGCGAGTTTGAAAATGGTTTCCGGCATTAGCCGGGCTTCCTTGGCGCGCTCATAGCGCTTGCCGGGCACTTTCTCGAACCCCGAGTTCAGCGCTTTGCCGCCGATCCCGCGTTTCGTTATGCCTTCCGTGGTGACCTTCAGCGGCCCCCGCCCGGTTACAGCGGTTGCCATTCCTCGGCGAGCGTTGACTATCTGCCCCAAGTCGGCCCCGGCTTCCAGAGCCTTGACCCCCTTGGGCCCGAGACGCTTCCGTTGCTCCTCGGGGCTCATCTGCCGAACCAAGTCTTCCGGGGTGCTCGTCTGTTTCCACTCGGCATCTGTCATGGGCTCCATTCCGCAATCACAGCGGGGATGCCGCTTGAACCCTGTTGAGTAGCTGTATTGACGACCACTCAGCACGATGCAACGAGCGCACGCGGGCAGCTTCACCACGCGGACGTACGAGACACACCGGGGCTCGGCAGCCATGGACACGAACGTTGCCGCCCTCGCGGTGTCGGCTATCTGCGTGCTCACCATGGTTGCCATTTGGTTAAGCCCGGCGAGGGATGCCGCTTCCGCGGACTGTCCCGCCGCGAGGGCTTGCGCCGTGCGAATTGCCGGAAGGTACAGCAGAGTTGCGAGCGGACGAGCGTCCGACGCAATGCCCACCAGGGCACCCGGATTCAGTGTTGCGACCGGGCCGGCTGCCGCCCCTTGGGCGAACATGGACGCTGTGACGAAAACCTGTGCCCCCTGTGCGGCGGAGAGCTGCCCCGCCATAACAGCGGCCAGGATTTGCCGCCCTGTCTCTCCTTGCATGGCGGACAGAATCCGGTCCGGGGTCACGTCCCGCCAAAGGGCTTGAACGGCTGCCACCACCCCCCGCGTGATGCTCTGCGCTTCGGCGTACCGAGCTGCCGCTAGCTCTCCCATGCGGCCCATTACTCGGCGTCCGGCAGCTCGTCCGCAGGCTCGTCGTCCTGGTCGTCCTCGGGCTTCGGGCCAAACAGCCCGGCCATGTTCCCGCCGAGAATTGCGGCGGCTTGGTCGTCGCGCATCCGCTTCCATCGGGCGATTTCGTCCGGGGTGACACCGGGAATCCGCTCCCACAGAGCTTCGTCCGGGACACCAATGGACTTGAGCTTGACCAGGGCATCCGAATACTGCGAGTCGGAACGGAATTGCGGGTCTCGCCACACCACCGTTCCGAGGGCGAGAGAATCCGCCCGCTTGGTCTCGCCGGCTGCCAACGCTTCCAGCCGCATCACTTCGCGGAGTGACGCACCGAAGTGCCTTTGTCGCTCGGTCACCTTGGCCACTAGACCGGCTTCCGAAGCGGCGAGAGCGTCCGCGCTTACGTTGGTGAGCTGCCCCGTCAAGTACGTGGCGGGGGTGCGGGTTTGGGACGCGATGTGTTCAACGGCAGCGTCAATGACCCGGAGATAGTTCCCAAGATCAGCAGCGGAGAACTCGGCTATTCGCGCCGTGTCCTTTTCGAGCCACAGCAGACGGTCCGAGCGGAAGCGGTCTAGCGGCTCGTCTTCCTCGCCGACCACTTCGCCGGATTCGGGGTCCACTATTTCCCGAACGGGCCGGTCCATGCCGAGCACTGCCCGAGCCGGGAGCGCTAGGTAATCGCTCGCGGTCATGAGGTGAGCCCAAAGGGTGTTCACCGCATCCTGTAGCGGGAGAACGGTCACCAGCTCGGAACGGGGCTTGCCGTGCAGGCGGGACCGGTTCGGGAGTTCCACCAGCGGAACGGCACCGAGCGGGTTCTTGATATGCGAGGGCTCGCCGCGGGACAGCCCCACCGTGCGACCGGTCCACTCATGGCTACGGCCCCGACGCTGCCACCGGTACACCATGTCCGGGGTGAACAGCGTTGCGAACTCCCATTGCCCGTCACGCCACGCTTTGAGTCCCGCCGAGCGGAGTCGACGACGACCAGGGACGTACTCGACTATGGCGTTAGCCGCGTGCTCAAAAGTGATCTCGGTGTTGACCCCATCGGGCTTCCACACCAGCGCGTAAGAGCGTCCCGTAATCAGGGCTTCCAGTAGGGCTAGCCCAACTTCCACGTCACATTCGGACGTGCGCCATGCCTTCCCGGCTGCCTGGTCAATGGTCCCGTCTTCCAAGCGGAAGCCGAGCGGCATAAGCCGTTCAACCGTTGCGTCCGGGACCGTCGCGCACCAGTTATCGGAAAAGTCCTTGAACAGCTCGCCGGCTTGTGCGTTGAACTCTGGCGACGCGAACAGCAAGGGCCGGTTGCCCTCGTACGCGTTCGACCACTTGCGGGCTTCGTTCTTGCGCCGTTCGATCTTCGCGCGGAGCCGGACCGTCATCTGTAGCGGTGTTTCCGCCATGCATCCCCCTTCCGGGCATGAAAAAGCCCCGGTCGGTAGGAATCCGAACGGGGCGGCTTATGCGCTTGCGGCGCGAGGACGTTTCAGCGGGCGGCGCACGTATCCGTCAAGCGCCATGACCGCAGCGGCTATCCCGTCGATACGGGCAGACGACTTTCCGCGGTCCGGTTTGACGGGCCTCATGTTGTCGTTTCCGTCCCGGTACACCTCCACCACGGACGCATTCCAGCGGAGCACCGGGTTACCGCCGTGCCGAATACGTCCCTCACGCAAGAGCCGTTCCAGCTCTTTGCAGCCGGGGGACATTCCTAGATATGTCTGCGCGACCGGAACCACGTCCACACCGCGGGTTTTGGCTTCAATGCGCTGGACGAGCTGCCCCGCAAACATGCGGTCATACGAAATGCGCTGCACGTCCAGCCGGCGACAGTCCGCCACTATCTGTTTCTCGATGGCGTCGTAGTCGATTGCGTCGCCCTCGGTGAGGGTCAGCAGACCATCGGCAGCCCATTGCCGGATCGGAACCTGTAGCTGTTGCTCTAGCTCGTCGGCTCGTTCCTCGGGCAACCAGAACCGCGCGATTAGTTCCAACTCGACGCCAGGCACGCGGGATTCAACCGCGAGGACCCAAGCGGATAGGTCAGAGACCGCGGAAAGGTCTACCCCGCCCCATGCCCGCCGGTACCGGAATGACTTGTCATTGATCGGCCCGTTGTTCTCGTCCCACAGCGAGAGCGGTAGCCATCGGCTAGCAGCTCGCATACGGCGATTGAGAGACAAACGGCAGAACGTAGGGAAGTAGCTCGGGGTGGACTTGGCCTTATTGGCTTCACGTCGCATGTAGGCGAGCGAGGGTGACGCGCCGAGCCCCGGATTCGCCTTCCGCCATGTGCTTTCGGCGAATGGGTCGTCTTTCTCCTCGGCAGCCCATATGACGCCGTAGTGTCCGGGGTCGTTTACGATTCCGTCCGCGCATCGGCGCGTATAGACATGCTTCTCGTCGTAAATGCTGCCCTCGGTGCCCTCATCCGCAGTCGTGATGTAGATAACCAAAGGCTGATCACGCGCGCCGGTACCGGTCTCGATAGCGTCGATAAGGTCACGCCGCTTGTGAACGTGCACCTCGTCCACAATCGCCCCCGAGACGTTCAACCCGTGGGCGGTCTCGGCAATCTTGGACAGCGCACGGAACACACCGCCGGTCCGCGGGACTCGGATAAGCCCCCGTAGAACCTCCACGCGGCCCCGTACGGCTCGGGAAGTCAGAGCCATACGCTTAGCGTCGTCAAAGACGCGTTCGGCTTGCGGAAGGCTTCCGGCAGCCGCGTACACCTCTGCGCCGATCTCCCGGTCTGCGAGTAGCAACACCAGACCGATACCGCTGCTAAGCGTGCTCTTGCCGTTCTTGCGCGGAACTTCAATCCACGCGGAACGGATGACCCGGACCGCTCGCCCCAACTCGGGGTCATGGGCGAGCCATCCGAAGATCGGAGCGATAACCCACACCACTTGCCACGGCGAGAGCTTCAACCGAGTTGAGCCCCAACGCCCCTTGGTGTGCTTGAAAGACTGGATAGCGTCGATAGCTCGGCGAGCGGACGGAACATCGAAATACGCGCCCGGAGCGTCCGCGGCTTGCGCCGCAACGACCAGGGGGCGAGAACGGCAAGCGTCGGCTATGTCGTCCTCGGAGAGCCCGAGTTCCCGCAGCGCGTCCAGCGGGACGGGAAGTCCCTCAGTCGAATATGTCTCCATCGTCGCCCCCGCTGAATTCTGGCGGGGTGATCCGGGTTGCCGATGCGGGACTAAGACCCAACTCACCGACCAGCGAGCGGAAGTGACTCCGGTACTGGTGGGCAATCGTCACCCATGGACTCTTGACGTTCCCGCGCTCTGTCTCGACAACCAACCCGGTCCGAGATAGCTCCCGCTCTGCCTGCCACAGACGAGCGACTGTCACGCAATACTCAATGGCCGTTTCACGCTGGGAGTCGGTCAGGCCGGCTGCCACCACCAGGGCGGGAATCGTCCTGGTCCAAACGTCTGCGGCTTTCTCTCGCACGTCCGCCGAGAGCGGGCCGGGCAGCAACTCGGACCAGTCAGGTTCGACGGGTTCCAGCGGCGCGAACCGCGCACCCTCGGAATTACGGTCCTGCCGGTAAGTGCCCTCGCGGACCGCTTGGATATGGGGTTTGGGCTTCTGTCCGGGCACTGACACGGCCGCTCTCCTTTCCACAGAAACGCTCAAATGAGCCACGCGAGTTTTTTGCCTCCCTGCCGTTCAAACTCGGGAGGGGCAAGGGGTCACCCCCTGGGGAGTGGTCAGAACCGACGCGGCTTCACACGCTCGGAAGCCCATCCGCCCGGTTGATGCTTCGCTGTTTGCTTGTTATGACAGCTCGTGCACAACGGCCGAAGATGCTCGAATGCATCAGGATCAGCA
The DNA here is from genome assembly GCF_040706335.1 of Streptomyces sp. NPDC048389. NCBI lineage: Bacteria > Bacillati > Actinomycetota > Actinomycetes > Kitasatosporales > Streptomycetaceae > Streptomyces > Streptomyces sp. NPDC048389. The sequence continues at coordinate 34,659 of NZ_JBEZKP010000065.1, forward strand.
ACACCGCGAGCGACCAACTGACGCCGTGACAAAGGGAAATGGTCTGCGACTGTCGCGGTTGCACTGCACAGCAGACACCACGGATGGGCGTACAGGTATCGCCTACGGATGCGCTGCCACCTGGTCCCGTATCCCTTGGCCGTGGTCGTCCCGCGTTGTTCCTCGGCTTCCCTCGCATGGACCGGGCAGCGTCCGCCCGTGGTCAGTTCGGGGCATCCGGGTACAGAGCAAGGGGGGCGGGGTTTTCGGGGCATGGGGGTTCACCTCCTGCGAGGGCATGGGGGGGTAGTTGAGTCACGCGGGGTGGACGGAATCGAACCGCCTCTACCGCCCTGTTTCAGCAACGGGGACCACCCGCGCGTACTCGGGGCAGAGTGCACGCCTACACCGCACCCCTTCCGCACCAGGACGAGCCGGGTTAGAGCTGGTCTAGGGCGGTGTCCGTGCGGGGCGTGGAAGCCCCAAAGTCCTCGGCGGTCTTGGCCAAGTGGCAGCCATGACACAGGGGTTGAACATTGCCGTCCGTGTCCTCGCCCCCGAGTGCGAGCGGCTGCATGTGGTCCACGTCCACCACGTCCGCGAGGACGAGCGAGCCGCACCGGGCACAGCGGGCACCACCACGGGCACCGACCAGAGCACGGAGCCGAGCGGCCCCCGAGAACACCCGGACCAGCACCGCGCGCCGAGCACGCCGAGCACGGACCGAAGCCCGCTGTTCGTAGTCCTGGTGGTGTTCCTCGCAGCGTCCGCGGTGCGTCGCCGGCTCGGTGCAGTCGATACAGCGCACGGTTCCGCACCCCCCTCTAGTTCGTCGTCCTGGTGCTCGTTGTCACCCTCGGAGCGAACGGCATATGTGCTGGTCACGGTGCCCACACCCGGAGTCGAACCGGGAACTCTGCGGATTGTGTACGGGTCTCCCCGAGGGGGCCGGTACCGCGCACCTCTGCCATTGGGTCATGTGGGCTTGGTCGTCCTCGCCGGCTCGGCCGGTCCGGACACAATGGGGAGACCACACGTGCTTGCAACCCCGTTCGGCACCCCCGGTCAAGGGATGGTTACTAGTGGGCGGTGTGGTCTCCCCGCGCTCTGCCTCACGACCACTGCGGCCACCCCTCGGGGTGCGTGCTGCACGGGCAGAGCTGTTCGTGAGAGTCAGGCACTCAGACCGCCGTTTCCGGGCTGGTGGGGTGCGCGGTAATCCCGCTCTCACTGTGTTGTGGGGACCAGCGAATTCCCGGCATCCGCTCGCGGCGTGCTCGGGGTCCGTTCGGTCCCTCACTGTGGTGTGGGGTCCAGCGAATTCCTGCCCCCCGTGCTTCACGGTGGCTCGGTTCGGTCGCTCGGTCCCTCACTGTGGTGTGGGGACCAGCAGATTCCCGAGGGCCGACCATGGCGGGATGACGGTTGGGCGGGCTGTTTGGTTTTCTCTCTATTTTTTAGACGTAATCAAAAGAACCCCTCTAACCGTCATATCGCCATGGCTCCGCCCGCTGGTCCGGCTGCCGCTCGGCGAGCCCCGGAGCGTCCGTGTGCGGGCATGGCAAAGCCCCGGCGGTCACGTGGACTACCGGGGCTTGGTCGGGGCGGTCGTACTGCATCCCAGGGTCACCCCTGTAAGGCACCGTCCCTACCCCCTGACGCTCCATTCTGGCCGGGGGCAGTCCGAGCCTACCGAGGGTCATGCAGCGAGCGGCACCAGCTCGGGGACGGGCTCGGCAACCGGGACGGACTCGGGGGCAGGCTCGGCGAACCTAACCGCGCTGCCCGGTGTCGGGGTGTCTCCGCGGGCTTCGGCTTCCTGGTCCGCAGCGGTAGCGGTTGCGGCTTCGGCAGCGGGCTCCAGCTCTCCGCGCATGTGGAAGTCCACGCGGGACGTGTCCAGCTTCCGCCACCCGCCACGGGTGCCGCGCCGTACGTCCAGCCGAACCCCGGCTTCAATGAGCATGGCTCGCCGGCCCGCGGTGTCTTTCTCCGCCCACTCGTCCGCGAACGTGCGGCCCGTGGGGGTCACGATGCGCTGTGCGTCGCGCTTCTCGCGGGTCTCCAGCTCGGCAATGCGTGCGTCCAACGCGTCCGCCCGTTCCTGCCACGCGTTCGCAGCGTGCCGGGACTTCTGCCGCCCCTTCTGTTCCTGGTGCTCGTTGAACTCGGCGAGGGTGGCGCGTAGCTCGGGTTCGGGGTCGTAGCCGGGGATTTCGACTACGTGTGTCGTCTGGACGGAGCCGACCAGCCGCAGGAACTCGGCGGTCACGTACTCATCCGTCCAGTCTCCGCGGATGTTGGCGGGAGCGTCGCACTTGTCGCCCCGAGCGTGGCTGTTGCACTTGTACGTGGGGGCTTGGTTCTTCTTGCTGTCTTGCTTGTTCAGGTACATGCGGCCCCCGCAAGAGTCGCAGTGGATCACGCGCAACAGCAGTGCGTCCGTGTCCGACCGTTCCCGGTTGTCGATGCTGCGGGAGTCGAGAACCGCGCCGATGCGGTCGAACTCTTCGCGGGTCATGATCGGCTGTTCCGTCTGCATGATCGGGTTGCCCTCAGCGTCCCGGACGGGCTTGCCCCGATGCATCTTCCAGCCGAGCAAGGTTTCGTTGCGCAGCATCCGCGTAATGACCGCGGGGTTCCAGTTGAACGCGTCTTTGGTGTTGCCCGTGACCCCACCAGTCTTGCCGCCGGTCTTGCGCCCGTTCTTCACTGCCCAGTGGTCACGCGGGCTCGGCTTCCCGTCCGCATTGAGCCCCACGGCGATAGCCGAAACGGTCTTGCCTTCCAACAGCTCACGAACGATGCGCTCAATGATCGCCACGGCGTCCGGGTCGGGCACCAGGGTCCAGCCAATACCGCCGTGCTCTTTGGGCATGGGGGCGGGCATGTAGCCGTACGGGGGGCGACCACCACCACGCCACCGAAGCGGCATACGGCGCATGGCAGCCATGGCACCGGTTACGCGGTCTTTGATGCTCTGCGCTTCCACCTGTGCGGCAAAAGCGAGCATCATCATTTGGAATTCCGCCATGGGGTCCATGGGGTTCCGGAAGTCAAAGACGAGCTTGCCCCCGCCGATTCCCTCGGCGAAAACCAACATCTTCCGGTGAGCCTTGGCCCACTTGGCAAGGTCGTGCATGTCGCTCATGGACCGGATGGCACGGTCAAAGCGCCACCAGACAAGCGCGTCGTACTCGTTCGGACGGGAGAGCCACCCGCCGAGCGCGGGACGGTCGAACGGGGCAACCTTGCTCGCGGACACGTCAAGGTCCACGGCTTCGCGGAGCCCGTCACCGTTGCCGAAGGTGATTCCGAGTTCTGCGGCTATGGCGTCGTCGGCTTCGCGCTGCCGCTCGGGGCTGGTGGTCTCGTCAGTGAGAACGGAGAGCCGGACACACCGCACACCCCGCAGGGTCTCGGCGAACACCGTCCCGTCCACGGGGTTGCGGGTAGTCGTCATGCCCTCTGTGGGGACCAGCGCGTTCCCGCTCGTCTCGCCCTTGACCAGCACCGATGCCACCATGGCCACACTCCAGAACCGCTAGAACGGAGTGTTGGGAGACCACGACGTCATCGACGACTGGAACACCAGCACCGCGTGGCTCGCCGACATGCGGGCGACGCCGTGGTGGCAGGAACGGATCGTCAGCGCGCT
>NZ_JBEZKP010000066.1:0-38167 GCF_040706335.1 Streptomyces sp. NPDC048389
CCATCCGCATATCTCACACGCCAGGAAATACAACCAACCGCGCCGCATCATCAGGCACTTCGAGACGGATCACCCTAACGAGCCGAAGTCAGTAAAGAACAAGCTCAGGTCGTTGTTGTTCCCGAACACCTTGCCCATCGTGCCACCGTAGTTGGTCTGGGTCCAGACGCACAGTGCGCCCGACGGGCAGTCGGACTTGGCCGCATGAGCCGGCGCCGATGTCCCCGAACTCGCGCAGCGCGTCCAGCGCGACGTTCCGCCCGCCGGAAACGCTCAGGTTCTCGGCGAACTCCACGCAGGCCACGCCTTCGGGCAGCTCTGGCAGCGCGGTGCCGTTCCCGACGACCACCACGCGAGTGGGCCGTTCGTCCTGGGCGGCCACGGAGTAGCGTCCGTAGTTCGGCGGGCCGGTTGCCCATGGTGAGCACGGCGACCCCCAGACGTGGTCGCGTCACGTCCTCATTCCCCGTTCTCAGCGGCAGCAATGGCGTGAGCCCCAACCCGGACGTCCGGACTGGGGCTCGGGAAAGGCCCGGTGGGAGCTACCGAATCCGACTGTCCGGAAGCCCTTTCACGGACCACACAACCACTCACGCAGAACGCTCGGCGGGGAAACCCGGCCGAGCGTTCTGCGTGATGACGCGGTGCCCCGAGGAACCCCTCCGTCTGTCCGGCGGGTTCCTTGGCCGTTACCTCACTGGTCCTCCCGCAGAACGACCACGAACCTGTCGTCGTAGGGCTTGCTCTCGTCCTTCGGCGTCAGCAGCAGCGACAGCGTGGAGCGTCCACCCGTGAAACGAACATCGGCGGAGGCTTCCTTCTCGCCCAGGCGGAAGTCCGCCGTGGCGGGGCGCTGGGCGGCATCGCTCCAGCGGGCCACCCAGCGCTTCGCGTGCTTCTCCCTCTCGCCGCCCTCTGCAGCGAGTTCGGCCAGACCGTCGGCGTCGCGGGCCTTGAGGCGGGCCAGGACGTGTTCGGTGGTCGTGAGGGTGCCAGGGGTAGGGCGCCCGGTCACGGTCAGTTCGAGCTCGGCCGTGCCGTCCTTGATGCGGTCGGGCGTCTTGTCGGTGGAGAGGACATCGCAGCCGCCGAGCAGCAGCACGAGTGCTCCGGCCAGCCACACCGACGTACCCGCCCGCCTCAACTTCGCTTCCCCGGGCGAATGATGCTGATAGCACTCAGATTCTTGTTGTTCTTGAACCATTGGTTCAGTGTCGTGTGATGGACTCGGCCATGCTGGGTGATGCTGATGTTGCCCCCCTTCGCGGCGGTGACGACTCCAGTGTGGTTCCACGCCTTGGAAGACCTGTAGTAGCCGAAGATCACGTCACCGGGCCGGGCGTCGTAGCGCGAGATCTCGCGGCCAGCCCGGTAGTTTTTCAGGTGCTGGCGCAGATTCGCCGCGGCGGCCCAGGTGTAGCTGCCGAGGCGGATCCAGCCGATGTTGTTGCGGAACCAGCGCGCCTGACTCTTGCGACCGCCCTTGCGCTGCTGCATCTTGCCGCCGTAGTGCAGCGCCTTGGAGACGAAGTTCGCGCAGTCGGTGTCGTAGTCGTACTTGATCTTGGCGTTGCGCTTGGCCCAGTTCGCGGTGCCGCTCGCATCGGGCGCGGCGGCGACCAGTGCCGAGAGCTGCATCGTGGTCGTGTCGGAGACGGGCTCCTCGGCGAGCATTGCCGTCGGAGTCCAGCACGATTGGCAGCGCTTCCTCGCTCTCCGAGACGTCCTCGACCCTCTCCTCCGCGGGCGGTGCCACGGAGGCGTCCCGTACGGCGTCGCCCGTCGTGGGCAGCGTGACCTCGACAGCGGTGTCGTTGGCCTCGATGAGCAGGACGCCGTCGGCGAAGACGAAGCGGCCGGGCAGCTCGCCCTCCTCCAGCTCCTGGGTGCCGTCGGTGTGGGTGAGCACACTGCGCTCCGAGACGGTGGCGCGCACCACCACGGTGTTGTCGGGGCCGGGCCCGGTCAGCACGTCGTCGAAGGCCGTGGTGACCTCGGTGAAGCTGCGCTCGTGGCGGGCGTACGCCTCCCGACGGCCGTTCAGCTCGGGCAGCTGCCGCGCGAGCAGCTCACGGAACATCGCGCCGTGCGGACTGCTCGCGGCGGCCTGCTCGACGGTGGTGTACGTGCCCTTGAGGACTCCGGCGCGGGCGGCGAAGTAGTCGCGCACCGCCTGGGCATAACGTTCCTGCTCAGCGACGGCGACCGGCTTGGCCGTGGCCGACACGGCCGCCTTGGAGGTGCCGTGCGTGGAGCCGGCCGTGACCGTCACGGTGTGGTCGGCGCCGTTGGTGAGGCCGTCGAAGACGGCGCGGGCGTCCTCGGTGGTGGTGCGGGCGACCTCGGTGCCGCCGCGGTGGACGACCACGGTGTAGCTGAGGGCGTCGGTGGCGGTGCCGGGGTCGGCCGGCGGGTTCCAGGTGGCCAGCAGCCCGCCGCCGGCCGGGACGGCCTTGACGTTCTCGGGGGTGCCGGGGGCACCAGAGGGGATGTAGGAGACCGTCAGCACCGGGCGCAGCGCCTGGTTGGCAGCGCGTGAGGAGTGGTAGACGACACCAGGTCCCGCGGTCTGCTCGTCGCCGAGCTGGAGGCTCAGGCCGTGGTTGTCACTCGCGTACAGCCAGTCCGCGACGAGTGATCCCAGGTTCAGGTCACCGAGTGCGGTGGGCAGCTCGTCATCGGCCAGCAGCGGCTCCTCACTGGCGGCCGCGGCGAGCGCCTGGCCGCTGTGCGTCGGGTCCCACGCCTCGGCGAGGTCGTGCACGGTGGCCGCGGGTTCGGTGCACTCGGCGGTCCCGGTCGCGCAGTCGGCTCGGTGCAGCTTGAGCCGTGCGTCGGTGATCCGGGCGCCAGCCGGCACGGCCGTCAGATTCGCCTTGAACCAGCTGCGCCAGGCAGTGCCGCCGGGCGTGCCGACGCGCAGAGCGGCGCCGGATATGTCGACGGTGCGCACCTGCGGGACCGGCTGGACGGCCGGGGCCTTGGCGGTGAACGTGCGCCTGGGCGTCCACGCCGAGCACGCCGTGTCACCGCAGGCGCGCATGGCCCACTGGTAGGCGCGCCCGGGCACGAGCGTGCCTTCGGGGATCAGGGTGGCGACGCGCTGGCCGCTTTCCTGGAGGGACGGCGGCAGTTGCACGCCGGGCAGGGGCGCGCCCGTGGCGTCGTACAGGGCGAACTCGCCGTGCAGGTACGCGCCGCGGTTTCCGGACGTCAGCACGCCGGAGAGCATCGGTGTGGGGGTGTCCTGGGCGCCTTCCTGGAGTGCGCTCGGGGCATCCAGGGCGTGCAGATCGGCGGGCTTGGGTCCCCTGCCAAACTGGTAGGCGGCGATGCCGGAGAGCAGACCGGCCGAGTCGGCGGTGCGGGCGTGCAGGGTGTGCCAGCCCTTGGCCGGGTTGATCGTGACAGTTTGCGACTTGCCGCCGGTGCCGGCGGGGTCGTTCACCTGCTGCGGGGTGTTGGGGTCGTCCAGCCCCCACAGGAAGCCGCGGCCGTCGGTGGAAGTCGTGGTGAGGGTACAGCTGATCTCGCCGCCGCTGTCGGTCCACGCGTCTCGCGGGAAGCCGGTGCAGTCGATTCGAGAACGCCCTCCAACACACACCAACAACGCCGGCACCAGCCGCATATCCCGTGCTCAGAATTCGGGGTCAAGGCCCCTACTCTGGTAACCGGCACGCACGTGAGTTCTCGAGCGTGGCCTGCCCCTTCGGGTGGGGCCGTTCGCGGTGCCATCAGCTTCCCGCAGTCCGCAGCAAAGCCGGTCGTCCGTCAGCCGCAGAAAGCTCGTTCCGTGTTCCGCACCTACCTGTTGCCCGTCGAGGCCGCGGTCACCTTGTTCCCGCTCGTCGCCGCGGTGCTCCTGGGACCTGCCGCAGTCCGCGGGTACCGCAGGCGCGGCCGGGCAGGGGGCTGGCCGGTTCTCGTGTTCTACAGCTTCGTCTTCTACCTGCTCGCCGCGCTCCTGCAGACGGTGATGCCGCTGCCCGCCGACACCGGCGAACACTGCGCCTCCGTCCACTACGCCGCGGAACCGCAGTTGGAGCCCTTCGCCTTCCACGCCGCGATCTCCTCGGCAGGCGGCGGCAACTGGTCACCTGGAGCACTGGCACATCTCACCCCTGCCTGGACCACGCTCCTCAACGCCGTACTGCTCCTGCCGCTGGGCGTCTATCTCCGCTACTACCTGCGGCACCGGCTGATCCGTGCGACGTCCGCGGCTTTCGTCGCCTCCCTGTTCTTCGAAACCACCCAGTACACGGGTCTGTGGTTCGTCTACGCCTGCCCCTACCGGCAGTTCAACGTGGACGACCTCATCCTCAACACCGCCGGCGCGGCCCTGGGGTGGGTCGCCGCCGGCCCACTCATCCGCCTGCTGCCCGTCAACGACCCCGACCGCGAACGCCGCCGCTACGCAGGGCGCGTCACCCTCACCCGGCGGCTTTTCGCCTTCCTCACCGACTTGGCCGGCTGGCTCATCGTCTGGACACTGGCCACCGGTCTGCTCGCCGTCGCCACCTCCTGGCATACCGGCCGTCATTACGCGCTGCCGATCGGCGCCGCCCTCGCGCTGGTCTGGTTCTGGCTGCTGCCGGTCGCCTTCGCGACCACCCCCGGCAAACGGGCCGTACTGCTGCACCTCACCCGGCCCGACGGCACCCGACCAGGCCCGCTGCGCCTCACCCTGCGGGCCTGGATCGTGTACGGCCCCCTCGCTCTGGCCTGGACTGCCCTGGCCCACCACACCGCGCCGTTCGGCCTACCCGCGCTCGCCGGTCGCCTGCTCCCGCACCTCACCCTGCTCGCAGCTGGTCTCATCTGGGGCGGCCAAGCACTGGCAGTCCTGCTCCGCCGGGAGCGGGGAAGCGGGTACGAACGGTGGTCCTCCACCGTCAATACAGCTCTTCTCACCCCCCGCCGATCCCCGGTCCCGCCCCCGCGAGAGGCCACAGAGGCGCGCTCGTCCGATCTCCGCGTTCCCGACGCCGATCACTGACCGCGGCTCCGGTCTCCGGCCATCGGAAGCGGGGCGCGTATCCCCGGCGGACATCCGCAAGACGAGAGAGCACGCTCTGCCCGGGCAGCGCCCGCATGCTCGGTGCTGCGAAACCGGTACCGGGTCAGGACGCCGTGGCGATGATGAGGGCGTAGGAACCGATGCCGGTCAGCGCGGTACCCGGATAGCGGCTGTTGGCGCTGTACACGGTCAGGACCGCTCCGGTGTCGGTATCGATGTCGATGTCCTGCAAGGTGCCGGCCTCGACACCCTGGTCGGTGAGGATGCGGCGACCCATCAGGTCCTTGCAGACGGCGGCGGGGGCGGCGAGATCGTCGTCGGCGTCCCGGAGGGCATGAGTATGGGCCATGACCGCGTCGTGGCCGATGGCCTGGACGTTCTCCCACGTGAGGAAGGAGCCGGAGCGGCCGGACTTCTTCAGTCGCAGAGCGAGGACCCGCGGCGGGTGGGCGGCGAGGACGAGCCCGCCGACAACGCCGACCTGGAGAGCCTCGGCAGTGTCCATGACCGGCAGGTCGGTGATCTGGGAGAGCAGCATCAGGCATCCTTCAGGCGGGCTCGGAACGCCGGGACCATGCCGGTGAATCCGGGCAGGTCATCGGCGACGAAGTCGGTCGCCGATGCGGGAATCACCAGCGCCTCGCCGGAGACCGCGACGGTTTCCGGCAGCGGGATGTACACCGTGCGCTCCTGGCGGCCGAGCGCCTCAGTCGAGGCCACCTGATAGCCGACGACGGTGGCTGCGGTCACGCTCACCTCGATGACCACGTCCGTGACCTTGCCCAGGTCCGTCCCGGCGTCGGTCAGCACCTGCGAGCCCAGCACGTCCCCGCCGGCCGCCTCGCCGCGGTCGACGACTTCGCTTCGGGCCTCGAACGCCGCCTCGTCACGGACCATCACCGCGTGAGGGCCCAGAGCCGTCACCGCCGCCCAAGGCAGAGCCTGACGTTTGGGGCCGGAGAAAATGCCTCGCCCGCTCAGCGTGAAGCCCGACACCCGGCCCGCACGACCCTCGAAGACGATGTCCTTGACCTGCGCGACCGCCTCGCCGGACAGGGTGACCACGGGACGTCTGCCGATCTCCGAAGCCAGCATCAGCGTGCTCATGACGCACCCTTCCGGCCCGCCCGGCCTCGGCGCACCGCGATCACACCGCCGGACCGGCGACGGGCCTGGACCCCCAGCAGCGCCCCAGCCGCCACCACCGCCAGTACCCCGGCGACGAAGAGCCACAGCCACCAGTCCATCGCACACCTCCACGTACGACGCCGGTCACCCCGGCATCCGTAGTTCCAGCATCTTGCACGCCACCCCCGAAGTCCAGACCACCAAGGCAGCGGCACGTCCACACCCGCCGCCGGCGAACTGTGTGACCAGCAGGAGACGTTGTCGAGCGGGTCGCACGCAAGTGAGAGGGGATACCCCAGGTGCAGCCCGGCTCTGCGTGGACCGCTCCAATCAGCGCCATGAGCTGTTCGTCCCGGAACCGGCGCGCCCACTTCGGCCGCCTCTTGCGGATAAAGTACAGCAACAGCGACAGCTCCAGCACCCGGCAGACGGGGTCGGCCCCGAGACCGTGTTCATGCAGGTGGTCGATCAGCTGCTCGGCCTCGTCCAGGGACGGTCGACATCCGGGGTCAAGGACCAAGGCGAGCTGCCCGGTCACGCCAGCTACTTGATCAGGGCGTTCGCGATGATGATCACCAGGCCGATCAGCATGTCCAGGCCCCCCGCCCGGCACGCAGCCAGCCACCCGTACCCGGCGATGCGGGCTGCCCCGGCGCCCCAGCCGAACAAGGCAACGGTGTTGAACAGGAGGGCCGCGTCCACAGCCGTGGCCTCTGCCCACCACCCGGCTACCGCGGCGAGAAGTATCCCCACCGTGGGCAGCACAGCGGCGACCAGTGGCCACTCGGCAAACACCAACCGCAGCCTGCTCGCGCCGGCTGCCCCGTCGCCGGACGCACGCTGGGCGATGACGTGCGAGTACCCATGGGAGGCGCCCGACGCCAGCGCGGTAAGCAGTACCCACAGCGCGTCCGGACCGGGATCCGCCTCCCCACCCGTCGCGTCCAGCGCGGCCACCAAGGCGCTGGCCAGCACCAGCCCGTAGACGCCACTGAACAGAGACGGCTCCGGGGGCAAGTACCGCAAGACCCGCCGTGGTGCGACGCTCTCGGGGGGAACATGGGCGGCGTGGTCAGGCATCGCATCGCCTCGGTGCGGGAAAAAGGGGCGCTGGTGGTCCGCACATGCTCACCCGCGTGGCATCAAAGAACACGACGCCACGCGGGCTCACGTGACTGATGACCCCAAGAGGGTCAGAACGTCGGTGGCGGGTTGTCGCGCCGTCACAGGCCAGTTGCTGGACACCCATGCCGCTCTGAGACCGCGTTTGAGATCTGCCGTGGCCGGGGGCTCGGGCGGTCGTTGAGTACTGTGTGAGGGGTTCTGGGGGCGGGTGTCCGTCGGATCTGACGGACGAGCAGTGGGCGCTGGTGGAGCCGGTGCTGCCACCGGCACGGGTGGGGCCGAAGGGCGGGCGGCGGGAGAGGCATCCGCGGCGGCGGATCATGGACGCGATCCTCTACGTGGTGCGGACCGGTTGCTCGTGGCGGCAGCTGCCGAAGGGCTTCCCGCCCTGGCCCACGGTGTACTGGTACTTCACCTGGTGGCACGACGACGGCACGGTCGAGCGTGTCCACGACGCCCTGCGTTCCCGGGTCCGCGAGGCCGACGGCCGCGATCCCGAGCCGAGCGCCGGGCTGATCGACTCGCAGTCCGTGCGCGCGGCCGCCACCGTTCCCGCTGCGACCAGGGGTGTTCGTCGACGCCATCAACGTCGAAATCAGGGACGGGCAGGTCGCGAATTGTCCAATCTACGTGGTGATGGCCGTGACCGTGGACGGCACCCGCGACATCCTCGGCATCTGGGCCGGCGACGGAGGCGAGGGTGCCAAGTACTGGCTGCACGTGTTCACCGAGCTGAAGAACCGCGGCCTGGACGATGTGCTGATGCTGGTCTGCGACGGGCTCACGGGCCTTCCCGAGGCCGTGGAGAGCGTCCGGCCTCGCACGATCGTCCAGACGTGCGTGGGTCCACCCTGCTGCGGAACTCGTTGCGTCACGCCGCCCGCCAGGACTGGGACACGGTCGCCAAGGCCCTCAAGCCCCTCCACACCGCGCCCAGCGAGGACGCGGCCGCGGAACGGTTCCTGGAGTTCCAGGACGCATGGGGCCGATCGCGCGGGCGAGCGACCCGGGTGGTACGACGGCGATGTGGGTGGGAGACCGGCTGTGCGGGCTGGGGTGCGGCGAGGACTTCGCGAGCTGATACCCGCGCGACGGACACCCGCCCAACTGGCCACCGTGTGTGTGCCGCGGTCCCTGCTCTGCCTGTCGGGCCGTCAGGCAGCGGAAGCGGTCCGCTGCCGCATCGGTTCCACGTACGCCCTGACCATGGAGCTGGACGATCCCGGCTTCCACCACAACGTGCCGGCCGGCTTCCCGCGAGCGATCGCCCAGGACGACCGTGCCGACCGTCTTCTCGATCTGGCGCTCGCTCGCCTGACGAAGGCCGCACTCGTGCGCAAGCGCACCAGGCGGCGCACCGACTCCGCCCACGTCCTGGCCGATGTGCGCGGCCTGACCCGGCTGGAGCTGGTCACCGAGGCCGTCCGTGCCGTGCCGGAAGAAGCCGCCGGCCGCTGCCGAGGACGGCCGAAGCCCCCTGCAGCAGGAACTGGCCGCCATCTCGGTGGTCGGCCAGGTGCGGCCCAAGTATGCCGCCGGGCACCGTGTGCCGTGTCACAGACAACGGGTGCGGCTCTGTGGCAGCTTCAGCGCAATCTTCAACGCCTCCGTGTCCCATCGGAGTTGATGAAGATCCGCTCCGGGAGCATTCCCGCTCGGGACGGTCTGCCCCGCATGTGGAGAGGATCGAATGAGCACCTTGGAAGCCGTAACGCTCGACCAGGTGGTCGACACGGCTCGCTATCCCCTGTCCAAACCCGGGAGCGCCGAGGGACAGGCCGTGGTCTCCCGCGCCCGGCGCGAGTTGCTGACTGTCGGCTGCACCGTACTGCCGGACTTCATCCGCCCGTCGCTCCGCGAAGTCCTGCGCCAGGAGTGCTCGGCCATCGCCCCCCGGGCCCACTACGACGTCGAAACCGTCAACGTCTACAACATCGCGGTGGACTCGGCGCTGCACGAGGACCACCCCGGTCGGCGCACGTTCCAGCGGGGCAACGCCTTCGTCGCGCGGGACCGCGTCCCCCAGGGCTCCCTCATCGGCAGGCTCTACTCCCACCAGGTGTTCCAGGACTTCATCGCCCGCTGTTTCGGGCTGCCGCAGCTCCACGAGCTGGCAGACCCGCTCTCCGGGCTGGTTCTCAACGTCGTCGCGCCCGGCATGGAGCACCCCTGGCACTTCGACACCAATGAGTTCACCGTCAGCATGCTCACTCAGCAGGCGCAGGCCGGCGGCGTCTTCGAGTACTGCCCGAACATCAGGTCCGCGCACGACGAGCGCTTCGACGACGTCCGGGAGGTACTGGAGGGCCGTGGCGAGCGGCTGATCCGGAGCCTGCCCCTGCAACCCGGTGACCTGCAGCTGTTCAAGGGCCGTTACTCGCTGCACCGGGTGAGCCCCGTGCGCGGCGACATCGCCCGCCACTCCGCGATATTCGCCTACAGCGAGCGCCCCGGCGTCATCGGGAGCGTGGCACGGACCCGGCAGCTCTTCGGCCGCGTCCTGCCCGAGCATCTGGCGGCCGAGGGCCGGGCCGTACGGGGTGACCTGCTGCTGGACTAGCGGTATCCCCGCTCCGCGATCCCGTTCTGCGATCCACACCAAGCGATTGATGGAGGAGTAGGCCCTGTGCGTTTCGACGCGACCGGGAAAGTCTCGCTCGACCACATCTACACCCAGCCCGATCCGCGCAGCTATTTCGGCGTGCTGAACCCGCTCGGCTACTGCATTCCCCAGCAGGCCAAGCCGTACTTCGCGAAACTCATCAAGGAGTACAGCGACTCGCGGCATGTCGCGGTCCCCAAGGTGCTGGACATCGGCTGTTCATACGGAATCAACGCCGCCCTGCTGAAGTACGACGCGACCATGGACGAGCTGTACGCGCGCTACGTCGGCCAGGAGCGCGCGGGAGAGAGCCGCGAAGCCCTGCTGGCCCACGACCGGGAGCTGGCCCGGTCGCGCCGCGCCGCGCAGCCCGTCCGCTTCGTCGGCCTCGACACCTCCGGCAGCGCGCTGTCCTACGCGCTCGACGCCGGGTTCCTGGACGACGCGGTCCACGCCGACCTGGAGGAGCGCGAGCCCACACCGCGGCAGCGCGCCCAGTTCGCCGGGACGGACCTGGTGATCTCGACGGGCTGCCTCGGCTACGTCACGGAGCGCACGCTCACCCGAGTCGTCCAGGCGCAGGGCATCCGCCGGCCCTGGATGGCGCACTTCGTCCTGCGGATGTTCCCCTTCGATCCCGTCGAGCGCGCGCTGGCCGAGCTGGGGTACCGGACCGTCCGTGCCGAAGGGCTTTTCAGACAGCGCAGGTTCGCCTCTTTTCAGGAGCAGGCGCTCGTGCTGGACAGGATGTCGGCCGCCGGGGTGGATGCGCGGGGCCTGGAGGCGGAAGGCTGGCTGTACGCACAGCTCTACCTCTCCCGGCCCGCCGACGGGTAGCCACAGGTCCAACGAACGGAATCGAGAGCAGAATTGAACATCAGTCAGGACATGTCCGGCATGGCGACCTTCTCCCAGGAGGCCGGCCTGCCGCGGGTGCCGCTGCCCACACTCGAGGCGAGCTGCGAGAGGTTCCTCGCCTGGTGCGAGCCGCTGCTGACCGCCGACGAGCTGGCGGCGACGGAGGCCGAGGTGGCCGCCTTCCTCCGGCCGGACGGCCCGGGCCGGGTGCTGCACGCGGCGCTGGAGGAGTACGACGCGGCGGAAGGCGTACACAGCTGGCTCGACACCTTCTGGCCGTACCGCTACCTGGGCCGCCGGGACCGGATCGCGCTCAACGCCAACTTCTTCTTCCTGTTCAAAGACACCGGCCGGCCGCAGGTGGAGCGCGCCGCCGGGCTCATCGCCGGGGCCGTCGACTACAAGCGGCAGCTCGACCAGGAGCTCGTTCCGCCGGTGGTGCAGCGCGGGCAGCCCCAGTCGATGGAGCAGAACAAGTACCTGTTCTCCGCGACCCGTATCCCCGGCGCGGAACAGGACACCGTGCGCAGCCCCTACACCGACCAGTGGCCGGGCCCGTCTTCGGCCCGGCACATCGTGGTGTTCTTCCGGGGAGGCATGTTCCGCCTGGACGTGCTCGGCGCGGACGGTGTCCCGCACAGCCTCGAAGACCTCGAGGCAGGTCTGCACGCGGTGATGAAGGCCGGCGCCGAACCGGCCGCCGCGGGCACCTCGGTGGGCCACCTCACCACCATGGCTCGCGCTCAGTGGGCGGCAGCCCGCCAGGCGCTGCTCGCCTGCCACCCCCGCAACGCGGACGCGCTCGACGACGTCGAGACCGCCCTGTTCTGTGTCTGCCTGGAGGACTTCGCCCCTGCGGACACCCAGGATGCCTGCGATCAGCTGCTGTACGGCGACCGCGGCAACCGCTGGTTCGACAAGGCGGTGTCCTTCATCGTCTTCGCCGACGGCCGCGCGGGCATCAACGTGGAGCACTGCGAGCTGGACGGCACCACCGTCCTCCACTTCACCGACGCCCTGCTGACCACCCCGGCCGAGGAGCACTCCCGCCGGTCCGGCGCCCGCTCCCAGGGGCTGCCGGCGCTGGAGCCGGTCGTTTTCGAACTTGACGACACTTTGCGGGCCCAAGTGCGCTCGGCCGCTGACGCGTTCGCGGCGTACGGGGACAGCACCGCCACCCGCATCGTGTCCTTCGACGACTTCGGCAGCAGTACGGCCAAGGCTCTGGGCGTCTCGCCCGACGCGTTCGTCCAGGTCGCCTACCAGCTCGCCCACCAGCGTGCCAAGGGACACCTGGGCGCGACGTACGAGTCGATCGCCACCCGCCAGTACCGGCGGGGGCGGACCGAGGCGATGCGTGTCGTCACCCCCGAGATGCAGGAGTTCGTCGCGGCTGTGACCGATCCGGCGGCTGACGCCGCCACCCGGCGCACCGCGTTGCGGGCCGCCGTCCACAAGCATGTGACGCGCGCGAAGGAATGTCAGCGCGGAGAGGCACCCGAGCAGCACCTGTGGGAACTGGAGCTGATCCAGCGGCGGCGCGGGGCCGAGTTGGGGGTGACCGAGCAGCCCGCGCTGTACCGCACTCCGGGGTGGCTGACGATGCGGGACGACTACCTGAGTACCAGCTCCGCACCGTCCGCCAACATCCAGTACTTCGGCTTCGGGGCGACGAGTGACCGGTGCATCGGCGTCGCGTATGTGCTGCTGCCGGAGCGGTTCAACCTCTACCTGAGCACACCGCGGGGGGTGGCCGACCAGATGCGGGTGTTCGCGGACCGCCTGCGGGAGGCGGTCGGTGAACTGCGGGAGCTGCTGGCGGCCTGACCGGCAGGCAAAGGGGCTGCCACCGTGCGCCGGGGTGGCGGCCCGGCGTCTGCGGCCCCACCGCGACCGGTTCACTCACTCATGGCCTCGTGGACCTGCCGAGCCATCGGGCTTCTTTTTTGCCGAGCACCCACGGCCGCTCGTGCGGCCCTTGCCTTGGTCCCCGGTTTCGCCGCTCCGGCGCACGGCTGTCACGCTCCTCGTCCGCCGCCGCAGGCGTCGGCACAAAGACGCTGGGTGGCAGGACGACGAGACCCGGGTGTCCGGGTCCGGCCGCGGCCACGCTCGCACCGGCCGGATCCGGGCGCAGCGGGAGGTGGTGGTCGGGGGCGCGGGAGATCACGGGGGGCACGGCGCCCAGGGCCGGGCTGCTTCCGGGATGCGGCGCCTCGGCGGGCGTCAGCGGGGGGCGGGTCCGCTTGTCACTGCCGCCCAGCTGCCGTCGTTGACCGTGTAGACCGTCAGGCGGCGGTTGAGTGTGTCGCCGGCGGCGTCGAAGGCGACGGGGCCGGTGACACCGTCGAAGTCCATCCGCGCCACGGCCTGCGGCAGTTTCGCCCGGGCGTTGCGCGGGAGGGTGCCGTCGTTGGCCGTCACGACGGCCTTCACCGCCTCGATGAGGGTCCAGGTCGCGTCGTAGGCGTAGGGGCCGTACCAGCCGGCCGCCTCCGGGTAGCCCGCCTTCCGGTACCGGGCGAGGAAGTGCTGCCCTGCCGCCGACTCCTCGGCGGGTACGCCGATGTGGGTCGCGAGGTCGCCCTCGGCCTTGGGGTTCGCCGTGAGGTACTGCTGGTCGAAGATGCCGTCGCCCCCCATCAGGGGGACGTTCACCCCGGCCTGCTTGAGCTGCTGGGAGAGCGGTGCCGCGGTGTCGTGGTAGCCGCCGAAGTAGACGGCGTCGGCGCCCGTGGTCCGCACTCTCTCGGCGAGGCCGGTGAAGGCGCGTTCCGCGGGATCGATCTGGTCCGTACCGACGACCGTCCCGCCGAGCTTCGTGAATTCGGCTGTGAGACCGGTGGTGAGGGCGGTGCCGTGGGCGCTCGCGTCGTCGATCACGTAGAGCTTGGTCTTCTTCGCCTCGCCGTGCAGGTACCGGGCGGCGAACGGCCCCTGGTCGACGTCCGTGGCGATGGTGCGGAAGTAGGTGGAGTACGGGCGGGACGTGGTGCCCGCGGCCCAGTCGGGGCCCCTCGTCAGCACGGGGTCGGTGTTGCCCGGTGACACGTTGACCACGTCCGCCCGCGCGAGCGGTGCCACCAGGGTGCGGGCGACACCGGAGTTGAGGGGTCCGACGACCCCCAGCACCTTCTCGTCGGACACGAACCGGGCGGCGTTGGGCCCTCCCCTGGCGGGGTCGGCGCCGTCGTCCAGGGCTTTGATCTCGAAGCGTACGCCGGGGACGTGCCGGGTTTCGTTGGCGGTCCTGGCCGCCAGGTCGGCGGAGTTCCTGATACCGACGCCCATCGAGGACAGCCCGCCGGTGAGCGGTGCGTCCACCCCGATCACCACCGTGACGGACGAGGTCCGCGAGCCGGAGCCGACCGCCCCGCCGGGGCGTGCGCCGTCGTCACGGATGAGGGTCCAGGTCAGGACGGAGCCCGTGGCGAGCGTGGCCAGTGCCGCGCCCAGGAGCGGGGAGCGCCAGGTGAGGGCCCGCCGCCGGGCGGCGGGCGGCGTCTTGGCCGTCGCCCCGAGCGTGTCCGGGTCCGGGTCCTGGGCCGGGGGCACGGGCGGACCGGCCGGCCGGTCCGGCTCGGGGCGCCGCGGGGTGCCGGCGGCGCCGGAGTCCGGGGCCGTGGGGGTCTGCGGTGGCGGCGTCGTCGACGGTGCCTGCTCCGGCGCCGTCGAAGCGGCAGCGTGCTCCGGCGCGGCGTCCGGTTCCGGTACGGGGGCCGTCCTCGGATCGGGCGCGGGCTCGTGCCCCGGCTCGTGCCCGGCGGGCGCGTCGGCCCGGGGCGGGGACGACCGCAGCACCGACGCCAGCATCTCGGCCGCTTCCCCGGCGGCCACGCGCCGCGCCGGGTCCTTGGTGAGGAGCGCGTCCAGCACGGGCGCCAGCGGGCCGGCGTGGGCCGGCGGCCGGTGCGGGCGGGTGAACACGGCCACGGCGAGGGCGTGGAGTCCGTCCGCGTCGAACGGAGGGTGTCCCTCGACGGCGTGGTAGAGGGTGGCGCCGAGCGCCCACAGGTCGTTGGCGGGGGTCGGTCGCTTGCCCTCCAGCTGCTCCGGCGGCATGTACTGCGGCGTGCCGATGACGGTCCCGGTGTGGCTCAGCCTGGTCGTGGCGTCCGCGAGGTGGGCGATGCCGAAGTCGGTGAGGACGACGCGGTCCTTGGTCAGGAGCACGTTGTCCGGCTTGATGTCGCGATGGATGATCCGCGCTGCGTGTGCCTCGGCCAGTGCGTCGAGCAGGGCGGCGCCGATCTCGGCCACCCGCTGCACGGGCAGCCGGCCCCGGCTGCGGATGGCGGCGGCCAGGGACTGCCCGCGGATCAGCTCCATGACGATGACGGGGGCGCCGTGGTGCTCCACGACGTCATGGATGGTGATGATCCCGGGGTGGCTGAGAGTGACCGCGGCGCGGGCCTCGCCGGTGAACCGCCGGAGCAGCGCGGCGCGGTCGCCGTCGTCCATGCCCGGCGGGAAGAGGATCTCCTTGACGGCGACCTCGCGTCCGAAGAGCTGCTGGTCGAGGCCACGCCAGACCCGGCCCATACCGCCCTGGCCGATGCGTTCGACCAGCTGGTACCGGCCTGCGACGAGTTCGGGATGCTGCTCGGTCACGCGCACACTCCAGGTCCTGCTGAGCCGATCAGGTGACGGGAGCGTAGCCTGCCCGGGGCGGCTGCCTTTCCCGCCGTCCCAGGCCGCCGGGGCCGCCGGCCCCGGCCCCTCTCCTCAGCCCCCGGGGGACGGCCCCCGTACTCCGTCAGGGGGTGGACCCGGCGGCGGGTCAGGCGGATGTGCCGGCGCCCTGCCGCCCGTCTCGTGGTGCGGACGGCCGAGGCGTCGGATCGCTCGGGCGCGTGCCCCGGCCCGGCCGTCGCGGAGACGGCGCGGACTCACGGGGCGGGGCGGGCGTGGACGCTGACGGCGTAGCCGCAGCCGTGGTGGTAGGGATCGCCGTTCCAGGTGGCGTAGCGCCGGCGCAGGGTCAGTCCGGCCTGGGCGCACCAGTGGTCGAACTCGGTCAGGGTCACCGGCGGTTCGGGCAGCGGCAGGTGTGCTGCGTCCAGTCCCATGCCGGTGACCAGCAGACCGCCGGGGCGCAGTGCGGCGGCCAGTTGCCGGACGACAGCCGGTTCGGTGCCGGGGGCCAGCAGGGGGATGACGTTTCCGGCGGCGAGCGCCAGGTCGAAGCCCTGAGGCAGGCCGAGGGTGTCCAGACGGGCCAGGTCGCCGAGGAGCCATTCCTGTGCGGGGGCGTCGCGGCGGGCTACGGCGAGCATCGAGGGGTCGACGTCCACGCCGGTGCAGTGGTGGCCCAGCTCCGCGAGTCGGATCGCGATCCGGCCGGTGCCGCAGCCGGCGTCGAGAATCCGGGCGGCGGGTTTCAGCAACGCGGCGCAGAAGGCGGCTTCGCCGTGGATGTCGTGGCCTGATGCGGCGAGTTGCGCGAAACGCCGGGCGTACTCCTCTCCGGCTTGTCCGCCGGTCAGGTCCGCCCAACGGTCGCGTTGCCCGGTCATGTTCGAAGTGCCTTCCGGTCAGCCTCGCCCGGCAGGCGAGGACGGTTGCCCTCACCCTATGTGCGGCCGCAAGTGTGCACCTCGCGGTACCAGGGAGGTACGGCAGGCGCCCGCACGCCAGGAGGACCGGGCCCGTCGGCACCGGCACGAACTCCTGGCGGGCGGGTGCGGGCGCAGCACCGGCCGGGAACAGATCGGGAGGTGTGGTGGGCGGTGACGACCTGGCAGGGCCGGCGGCACGTCGCCGCGCGGCTCACGAGCTCCGACCGGTCTTCGGTCCCGGGGGCGGCATCGTCGCGCGATCCGACTTCCTGTCGGGAGAACGGCGACCGGCGGTAGGCGGGGCGAGGTTCCCGAGGCGTCGGCCGAGCCGCGGGGAGGGCGGTTTGGCCCTCATGGGGCCGGACCAGGCTCCTGGCGTGCCGGGCGTCCGGTGCCAGGTCTCAGAAGTCGAGCAGAGTCGTGACGCGGGAGTTGGCCACGCAGCTGTTGGGGAACGTCTGCTCGTAGGAGATGCGGTGGCCCTCCCACACGCCGTCGGCTGTGAGGGTGACGGGAGCGTAGATGTGCGGGCAGGCGCGGGCCGGGTCGTCGTTCAGGGTGAGCGCGGGCCGGCCGTGGGCGCGTTCCAGGTCCGCGCATGCGGCCTCGGCATCGGGGTGGGTTCCGCCGGCGGTCGGGTTGCAGGTGAGGGTGACCGCCCGTTCGACGGTGGCTGTTGCCGCGCTCTCGCCCCGACCGGTGGTGAGCACCATCGCGGAGGGCGCGTACAGGCTGTGGGGCGTGGCGGCCGCGGCAGTGCCGGCTGTCGGAGCGAGGACGCCGGCGACCATGCCCGCGGCGCAGATGATCTTCGTGGCAGAACGACGCATCAGAGTCTCCGTTCTTCTCGACTGCGGAGCTTGCAGCGTTGCTCAGGAGCCGCGGTGGCATCACATCGACGCCCCTCACTTCGGCCATCGGATACGGGGGGAACTGGCCCGAAAACGCGGTCCCGGCGCGGTGGAGTGTGCAGCGGTGCGGGTTTAGCGGCAGTTCGTCCGCGTGAGCCGTCGCCGAGCCGGGCGGTCTTACCGCCGTTGATGAGCCGTGGCTTCTCGACCGAGTTCACACCTTTCCGACCGTTACGGGGGAAGGCCGGCTGAAGCGGCAGGACAACCTGCCGGGTCGGGTCTTTGCGTCAGGCCGGCACGCCACCACCGGGAGTCGGGCCGACGGGTCAACGGCCCGGCAGGCTCTCAGCCGAGGGCCGTGGCCACACCCCTGAGCAGCAGTCCGCACCCCAACGTCAGGACGACGACGGCCGAGGCCATCGGTGCGGTTCGGCCGACCAGCGAGAAGAGCCGGCCCTGCGGTCGCAGCGCCAGCCTGCGCATGGTGGTCTCCCGCAGGCGGACCACCGCGAACCCGGCTGCCGCGAGCGTGAGCGCGAGTCCGGCGCCGTAGGCGATGACCAGCAGGAACCCGAACCATGCCTGGCCGAGTGCCGCCGCCCCCACCAGAACGACGACCGCCGAGGGGCTGGGAACCAGTCCGCCGGCGAGACCCATCAGGACCACCCCACGCAGGCCGGGAGCGGGAGGGACATGCGAGTGTCCGTGCCCGTGCGCGTGCGCGTGGTCGTGCGTGTGGTCGTGGTCGTGGTCGTGGTCGTGACCGTGAGGGCGACCGTGGTGGGGGTGGCCGTGAGGGTGGGTGTGGCCGTGTGCGTCGGCGCCACGGCGCCGTTGGTGCCCCTCCTGCTCGTCGTGCTCGTGACGGGGCTGCCGCCGGCCGCGATCGGCGTCGTGGTGGTGGCCGGTGTCTGTGGGTACGGGCGCCGCGGCGGACGGGCTCCCCGCAGCGCCGTGTCCGGCGCCGGCCGCCGCCAGTGCCGGCACTCGCTCCGCGGCGGGCGCATCCGTACGCCCGGCGGCGTGCGCAGGACCACCAGCACGCTCGCAGTCACGATCGTGCCCGTGCCCGTGGGTGTGGCCGTGGCCGGGTGGTTCGCGGCGCCGTCGCCATGCCCTGCGGACGAGCAGCAGTCCAGCGGCGGCCACCAGCCCGCCGCTGGCCACCGTCAGCCAGGAGACCACCGTGGGCGCGGCCGCCGAGCCCACGGTGATCAGCGCCCCCAGGGCGAAGACGCCCAGCGTGTGTGTGAGGGTCACCGACGCGCCGAGCGTGAACACATCACGCAGCGAGGTCCGGCCGCCGGCCGTGGCGGCGGCAGCCATCATCGTCTTGCCGTGGCCCGGTGCCAGCGCGTGCAGGGCACCGAGGCACAGGGCCGCGGCGAGTGCGAACGCCGCGAAGCCGACGGTCAGCTCGCGACGGGCCACCAGCCCGGTCAGGGCCTCAGCCCAGCGGTCCGCGCCACGCGGCAGCACGCCCGCCACCGGTGATCCGTTCCCGTCCGCCCCGCCGCCGTCCGCGAGGGCCGGCCCGCCGGACCGGACCGTGAAGGCGGTCTGCGTGTGCTCGGGCGGCGAGGAGAGGAGGTCGTCGGGGTACGCGGTCAGCCGACGCGACACGGACCGCTGCGGCACGTCCGAGCCGTGGAGGGTCGTTCCGTCACCGCGCCCGGTGATTTCCCGCCAGCCTCCCACGGTCGACGAGTCCGCGGGCCGGTACGCGATACGGAGGTCCTCGCCGGTTGCCAGCGGTGCCGTCAGCTCACAGGTCACACGCAGTGTCTTCAGCCCGGCTTGCCCGGGACGCTCCTCGGCGCGCGCCCGGCCGGCCGTGAGGGTCGTCCGCTCTTCCCCACCGACGACGAGCCGTGCTCCGCGCGCCGCCGTGTCGCACCGCGTGCGGGCCCACGCCGACAGTTCGGCCTCGGCCGGACGGCCGTTGCGGTCGGTGTCGATGCGGGGCCGTTCCTGCGCGGCGGGGATCTCCGCCAGATCCTCCACATGGTCCACGCGCAACCGGCCCGGTGAGACGACGATGCCGTCGTACTGGCTCACCGTGAAGTTCCCGAGGGGATGCGCGACGGCTGCCCCGGCGGGCCCCAACGCGAGCGCGGTGCCCGCCATGAGCACAGCCAGGACGCCGGCGGCGGCGCGGCACCTCATGACGCGCTCCGCCCGCTCGGGCCCGCCGGGTCCGGCAGGGTCTTCAGCGCGGCTTCGGCCCGGCGCGCCCCGACGGGCGAGAAGCCGGGGTTCAGATCGAGTGCCGCGCGCAGATGGCGCGCGGCCTGTGTGCCGTCACCGAGGGCGCGTTCGATCATGCCCAGGTGGTAGAGGAACGACGCGTCGCGGTATCCGGGCGAGGGCGCCGTCGCCTTCCTCGCGTAGACGAGGGCCTCCCGGTGCCGGCCGTTGACGTGGAGTGCCCATCCGAGCGCGTCCGCGGTGTGCACGGTCTCGCGGCGTTTCCACTCGGCGCGCGCCGAGGCCAGTGCCTCGGCGGGATCTCCGTGGTCGGCGGCGACGAGGGCCGACTCCAGGTCGCCGGCGACACCGTTGGCGTCCGCCAGCCGCATCCATGTGCCGGCCAGTTCGTACTGCCGAGCGGCCTCGGTCCGGTTCCCGGCCGCCTCGTGCAGCTCCCCCAGTGCCGCCACCCGGCCGGGCAGCGGCTGGCGCCGGGCGGCCTCCTCGAGAGCTTTCAGCGCCTTGCGCTCCTCCCCTTGTGCGGCATGGGTGCGCCCGAGCCCCTCCTGGGCCGGCACGTGCTGCGGATCGGCGCGCAGTGCCACGGCGAAGTGGTCGAGGGCCTGCCGGTACCGGCCCCGGCTGAAGTCCAGTTGGCCGAGCGCGGTGGCGACGTACGCCCGGTCCGCCGCGGCCGTCGCGGACCTCAGGGCCCGCGTCAGCACACGCCCGGCTCCTTCCGTGTCGCCGCGCAGCTCGAGCACATACGCGTAGCGCGTGAAGACCGGGATGCCGGGACGGCGGCGGTCGGCGAGCCGCACGGCCCGGTACGCCTCGTCGTACCGCCCGAGTTCGACGAGCGCGTCGACCCGGCCGGCGAGTGCCCGCTCGCTGTACTCGTTCACCCGCAGAGCACGGTCCGCGAGGTCCAGCGCGGACGCGAAGTCGTGCCGGGCGGCGGCCAGCACGGCCTGTCCCGCGAGCGCGGCATCGTTCTCGGCGGCGGGACGCAGCTCGAGTGAACGCGCGAACGCCTTCTCGGCCTTCGGGTAGCGCGTCGGATCACCGCTGGTCCTTGCCTGTTCGACGTACGCGACGCCGAGCGTCGCCCACCCGGCGGCGTCCTTGGGCTGTGCGTCGAGGTGCCTTTGCAGGGCAGCCGTTCCCCGCGCGAGGTCGTCCGCCGGCAGCCGTTCCACGGGGACTCCGGCGGCGAGCGCGGGCGCGCTGGGCGCCGGGCGAGCGGAGTCGGCGCCGGTGCCGAGGACCACCGAGGCGGCGGTGAGTCCCAGGGCCAGGGCCGCAGCGGCGGCGATCCGCAGGTGCGGGCCGGTCCCCCGCTCACGTCCTCGGGCGAGCAGAGGCTTCCGTACGGGCATGTGTGTCGACTTCCTCGGTCCGGTCGTGGCGGGAGGTGGCCCGGCGGCGCCGCCGTGGGGGGTGGAGGGCGCCGCCGGGCCGTTCGGGGTGCTGTGTCCCGTCGGGTCAGCCGAGCCAGGAGCGGCTCGCGGTGCGGCGGCGCGCTCGCAGCCAGAAGGCTCCGAGCACGGCCACCAGCAGGGCTCCGGCGCCTCCCGCGGCCAGCACGGTGCTGTCGTTCCACGATCCGGCGAGGCCGGAGGCTCCGCCCGTCAGGCCGGTGGCGCTCTTCGTCCCGGTGCCGGCGGCTGTCCGGGTGTCCGACCCGGAGGCAGGCAGGGCGACGTAGGGGAAGGAGTGGCCGAACGCCTTGTCATTGGCGTCCACCGCGTCGCCCAGGTCGTTCTTGGAACCGACGAGTTCGCCCTCGACGACCTGGAGCGCGATGTCGAGTACGTCGTCCGTCAGGCGTCGCCCGTTGGGGAAGCCCGCGTTGTCGCCTTCCAGCACGCCCAGGCGCTTCGGCTCGCCCGTCGGCTTGACCGCCGTGTTCAGCCGCAGCATCTCGGACGGTGTGCCGCCGGGCGGCTGGTTGAGGTCCTCGACGCCGGTGAGGAACACCGAGACGAGGTCCTGGCGCGGCTCGGCGGGAGCCTTGATCTTGTAGATGGCCTCGATGAGTTTCGGCAGCTCGGGCTCGGTGACGTTCTTCAGGAAGTCGCCGTCGTTCTCGGGTGACGAGGCGTTGAACTTGTCCTTGTCCTTGACCGGGTTGACGACCTCGTTGACCAGCGGCATGCCGAGCCGCGACACCTGGGTCCAGTGCCCTTCGGCGTTCTGGCGCTCCGTCGTGGAGTAGATGCCGACGACCGGCTGGGACTCGGACTCCCGCAGGAAGGCGTTCGGTACCTGCAGGGCGATCGTGTTGACGTTGTATCCCCGGAGCGTGTCGTTGCCGACCTCCGACAGGTCGCCGCCGTACAGCAGGTCGAAGACGCGCAGGTCGAGGAAGAACGGGTCGTCGGCCTGGCCTGCGAAGCTCTTCAGCCCGCCCGGGATCTGGTGGACGGCCTGGTCGCGCAGCTTCTGGTAGTCGGGCATGGACGCCTTGCCGACGTTCGCGGGGGCTGTCGGCAGGTCCTTGGCGAGTTGGTGCGAGGAGACCTCCTTGCCGTGCTCCAGCCGCAGGAGTTCGATGTCGTAGGTCTGGGTGAAGTTGAGGTCGGGGTCGTCCAGGCTCTCCACGGCACCCGTGTTGTGCAGGAAGGTGTTCTCGTTCTTCCGGTGGTCCTTGAACGTGTACCGGTACAGCAGATCGTCCTGCGCGTCACCGTCACTGTCGACGTGGATGCTGTAGCGGGCGTCCGCGGCGAACGGGAAGAAGTTCGGGCCGCCCGCAGGCTCCTGGAACGGCAGCCAGTTCGCCACGATCGTGGTGGTGTCGGGATGGTCCGGGCTGACGAAGGCGTACACGTCCGTGTTGTCGAACTGCGGCTGCCCCGATATCAACGGGGCCTCCCGGTGGCTCGATGCCGTCGCGGTCCGTGGCTCGAGCATCGCCGCGCCGGCGGTCGACAGCCCGGCCGCGGCCAGCGCCCCGCAGGTGACCAGGGCAACGCTCCTGCGGGTCGGTCGAGGCCGTCGGCCCCAGCTGATTGGCGTCATTGCGTTCGTCCTTCGTCCAACGTCACGTCCGGGCGGGTTGTACGTCCAGTACGTACGCGACCGCCGTTCTGCTCGGCGTTGATCGCCACTACTTCCGCGCGTTGCGTCTCGCACGGGTGTGGGCAACATCGCCGCGGCGACAGTCGGGGCGGGCATCCGCGCAGGTCGGGTCCCGTGCGAGAGGGGCGGGGCGCAGGCTGTGAGGAGACGGTGTGTCGGATTGCTCACGGACGGCAGAAGGCCCGCCTCGACGGCCGGGAGGGGCAGGGAGGGCCGGGAGGGCAGGGACGGCCGGGAGGGCAGGGACGGCCGGGAGGGGCAGGGACGGCCGGGAGGGGCAGGGAGGGCCGGGAGGGCCGGGAGGGGCAAAGAGCGGCGGAAGGCCCGCGGCGGTCCTGGCGGGGCGCGGCCCAGCGCCTTCGCGGCGACGAGGGGAACGGGGCCGGGCCGCGGTGGCGTGCGCGGCGTGCGGCCGCCGTACCCGGCCGGTGCCGGTGCCGGTGCACTCGGCCGAGCGGCGGGTGCCGGGCCGGCCGATCGCCGCACCGGCCCGGGCCGATGAGGCCCGCCGGGCGTTGGCGGCGAACGGCGAGACGCCGCGCGGCGGCACCCTGCCGGGGTGCGGCGGCGCGGCGGGCCGGCGGCGGAGCCGCTGCCCTGCTCGCGTCCGGCCGGCAAAGGCTCAAGGCCCTCTTCGGCAGGGGGCGTTGCGAGCGAGCCCTGCCGTTGCGGCCGGTGCCCGGCAGCGCGGGCGGCCGGCCTGCTCGCGCGAGGACTTCTCGTCGGCTTCGGCCCCCGGCGAGCCGTCTGCCCGAGGGGCGGGTCAAGCCGCAACCGGCTGCCGTCCGCCGAAGCGCCGTACCCGGTGGCGCCGGCGGGCGCGGCGGCGAGGGCGACTGGCCGATCAGGTGCGCGAGGCGGCCAGGCGGCCAGGCGGCCCGGCCGCCCGGCGGCCCGGCCGCGCGGCGGGTGCGGCGGCCGGCTGCCGGCCTGTCTACTGTGGGCTGCGGTGTCCGGCGAAGGGCGTTCACTCCGCCGGGACGGTGCGTGCCGGTCGCGGCGCGTCCCCTTGTGCGGCCGGGCCGAGCGGCGCGTCCGTGCACCCTGGCCGACCGTACCCTCAGGAGAGACGGATGGACTACTACGATCTCGGCACCCACACCCGCCCGGTGACGACGTCCTCACCGTCCGCCCAGATGTGGTTCGACCGCGGGCTGGTCTGGTCGTACGCGTTCCACCACGAGGAGGCGGTCTCCTGCTTCGAGGCCGCCGCCGCGGCGGATCCCGACTGTGCGATGGCCTACTGGGGCATCGCCTACGCCCTCGGTCCGAACTACAACAAGCCCTGGGAGTTCTTCGACGGCGAGGAACTGGCCCGGACGGTCGAGCGCACCCACGCAGCCGTCGAACGCGCCCACGAGAAGGCGGCCGGTGCCACTGCCGTGGAGCAAGCCCTGATCGGGGCGCTGCGGTACCGGTACCCGCAGGCGGAAGCGGCCGAGGACTGCTCGGTGTGGAACAAGGGCTACGCCGACAGCATGCGCGCCGTGCACGCGCTCGCACCCGACGACCTCGACGTCGCCGCACTCCATGCCGACGCGCAGATGAACCTCACGCCCTGGCAGTTGTGGGATCTGCGGACCGGCCTGCCGGCGGAAGGTGCCCGCACGCTGGAGGCCAAGGCGGTCCTCGAGCGGGCGATGGGCAGCGGTCCCGGCAAGAGGCATCCCGGTCTTCTGCACCTGTACATCCACCTCATGGAGATGTCCCCCGCCCCCGAGGCCGCGCTGTTTGTCACGGACCGGCTCCGGGGCCTCGTGCCCGACGCCGGGCACCTTCAGCACATGCCCACGCACCTGGACGTGCTCTGCGGCGACTACCGGCGGGTGGTGTCGGACAACACCAGCGCCATCGTCGCCGACGAGAAGTACCGTGCCCGGGCGGGCGCGATGAACTTCTACACCCTGTACCGATCGCACAACTACCACTTCAAGATCTACGGTGCGATGTTCCTCGGCCGGTCGGCGACGGCTCTGGAGACCGCCGCGCAACTCGAAGCCTCCATCCCCGAGGAACTGCTGAGGGTGCCCAGTCCGCCCATGGCCGACTGGCTGGAGGGCTTCCTCGCCATGCGGGTGCACGTGCTCATCCGCTTCGGCCGCTGGTCCGACATCATGGAACTGCCTGTGCCCGCCGACCCGCAGCTGTACTGCGTGAGCACCGCGATGCTCCACTACGCCCGCGGCGTCGCCTGCTCGGCCACCGGCCGGATCCCCGAGGCCGAGGCTGAACGCGAACTGTTCCGTCAGGCCGTGTCCCGGGTTCCGGGGACGCGCATGCTGTTCAACAACACCTGCGTGGACATCCTCGCGATCGCGTCGGCGATGCTCGACGGCGAACTGGAGTACCGCAGAGGCGACCACGAGGCCGCCTTCGCCGCGCTGGAGCGGTCGATCGCCCTCGATGACGGCCTTCCCTATGACGAGCCGTGGGGGTGGATGCAGCCCACCCGTCACGCGTACGGTGCCCTGCTCCTCGAACAGGGACGCGTGGAGGAGGCGGAGGCCGTCTACCGGGCCGACCTGGGCCTGGACAGCACGTTGCCGCGTGCCTTGCAGCATCCCGGCAACGTGTGGTCGCTGCACGGGTTCCACGAGTGTCTCGTGCGGCTGGGCAGAGCGGGCGAAGCGCAGATCGTGGCCCAGCAGCTGAAGCTCGCGCTCGCCGGGGCGGACGTACCGATCAGCTCGTCCTGCTTCTGCCGCCTGGAGGCCGAGGAGGCCGGGCCGGAGGGCGGCTGTTGCTGAACTTCCGCGAACCGCGGGGAGCGGGGGCTGTCGAGTGGGCCGGGGCGTGCCGGGGGCCCTGAACAGGGCGGCATCTGGTCGGGCACGCCGGGAACTCGCGCCGCCGGGACGCGGCGCGAGTGCCGGGGCCGGCAATCGCGAGGCGGCCCCCTTTGTGCTCTCCTCCCCCGAGGGGCAGGGCGTGGCTCGTGCCTGGCGGTGAAGAAGGTGGCGTGCGCGCACGGCACGGCATCGCCATGGGAAGCGAACGCGGGGACAGCCGGCTGTGGCGGCAGCGCCGTCGAAGAGGACATGGAGCAGGTGCTGCGCCGGACCCGGTACACCGGCCACCGGCCGGACGCCGGCTCTTCGGCGGCCTGCGGCTGCCGGATGCGCCAGAGCCCCCGATGTGCTGCGTCGGGTGCGGACAGGCTTGCGCAGACCGCTGGGTCGCGGGTTCGCATGAGGTCACCGGATGGCGGCCGGCCGCGCCGGGGAGCGGTGTCAGGCTCTCGGCTGCCCGTCGGTCTCCGGTCCAGCCGTGGTGCTCGGCACCGGGCTGCTGGTGGGTGAGGCACTGGGAGTGCCGGAAGGACTGGCGGGAGGGCTTGCGGAAGGGGTCGCGGTCGGCGGGGAGGCAGGCTTGCCGGGGCTGCTGCTGGAAGGGCGGGGCGTCGGCCTGGCCTTCACGGGCGGCGGTGGACCGGTGGTGGCAGCGGGAGTCTGGGCAGGAGGTGATTCCCGGTCGCGGGCCGTCGCACGAGGACGTCCGGTGCCCTTGCGGTCCCTGTCGTCTCCTCTGGCCGGGCGAGTGGCCGGGCGGGTGGCCGGACGTGAGGTTCTCGGTGGTTCGGTGACACGGGCGCCGGGCTCGTCGGGGGACGCCTGTTCCGGGCTCGGCGCCGCTCCCGGGGTGCCGGCGGACGGCTGGGGCAGCAGCAGTGCGGTGGCCAGGCTGCCGAGCATGGCGAAGGTGGCCGCGACCAGCATCCGGCCGCCGTACTTCTTCAGTCGCGGGGGGCAGCGGCGCGGGGCGGCCGGCACATCGGCTGCGGGAGCGGGGGACGAGGCGCCGGAGGGCCCGAAGCAGTCCGGTCCCTGGCTGAACAGGTCGTCCAGCTCTGCCGTGTCGGCTGCGGGAGCGCTGCCGGGCCGCTCGTTCGCCGGGTCCGTGCCGGGCTCGTATGCCCCGCACTCCGGGCATGTGACAGTGCCGTTGAGGGTGCGGCGGCAGGGAACGCAGTAGTTCATGGGCTCGACCGCTCAGGAGGTGAGTCGCCGGCAGGAACCGTGGTCCGCCGGCCGGGCCGGGCGAAGGCGCCCGGCCGGGCGGCGGCGCCTGGTGTCGTGCGAAAGGACCTGGGGCATGTGCGCACCTCACTCACCGGTCTGTAGGCGGGGCACCGGTTACCGGGATAAACGGCCTCGGGACGAGCCGGTGTTCAACCGGTGCTCGAAACGTGGCGTACGCAACTCCGCCTGCGCGGGGGGAGTTCGGGGTGACCTGGATGCCCACCGGGACCGGTGCCGGCCCGACGTGCGTGACGCGGCCGTGAAGCGCGGGGCTCCGGTGCCGGCCCGGCGGTTCGCGACGTGGCGCGGGACGCCGGGCGCGGCGGCACGGGTGAGCGCCGCGGAGCCTTTGTGGTTTGCGGACGTGATCTTGTGGTGGGGCCTGTCCCGCCAGGGCTTCGCCTGCGTCTGCCGGCGGGTGCGGTCGGGGCGGCCCCGCGTTCGCCGGGCGGTGGTGCCCACCGCTTCGTGCCGCACCGGCGGCGCGAACACCTCGGACGCCTTCACCCGCCCCCCGCTCCGCGGCAGACCCCGCAGCCCTCCTGCGGCCGGCGGACCACCGCGCACCCGAAGTGACGGGACCGGCCGGCAAAGCGCTGCCGGAGCCGGGTGCGGAACCGCCCGCCGGGGTAAGCCCGTCCCCTCCCCCGGGGCCCGGTCCTCACCGCCGAGGGCCGCAGATCGCCGGCCGAGGGCCGGGAGTTGCCGGCCGCGCCGCTCCTGCGGCCCCTCCCCCGGCGGCGCCTGCCCGGCATGCCCGTGCGGTGCCGGCCGCCGGGCCGGCGGCATCGCCCCCTTGGCGCCCTGCGGCTCGCCCTGTACTACCGGGGTGCCCCGTGCGCCGACGGTGTGGTCCTGATCGGCGGCGTGAGCGGCGGCGCCAAGGTGGCCGGAGCCGGCCGCACCTCACCGTCGCCGGGGCCGGCTGACAGCCCGGGCCGTCCGCCGCCTGCGCCGCCGTCCCGCGGCGGCGGCCGGCCCGTCCGGCACCCGGGTGAGCCGTCAGATCGTCACACGCCGCCGTCGGCGCGGTGGGGCGTCGGCCTGTTCGGGGGTGAGGCTGCGGTCGACCAGGGCGCTGAGGGTCGCGGCCAGTTCGCCGACCGACTGTTCGCGCAGCAGGTGGTGGGCCGGGACGGGGATGCGCAGGGCCGACTCCAGGCGGCGCTGGAGGGCCAGTGCGGTCAGTGAGTCCATCCCCTGGGTGTACAGGGGCCGGGTGCGGGAGATCCGGTGGGCCGGCGGGACGTCCAGCCACTTCGCGAGGTCGCGGCACAGGTAGGTCTCGAAGAGCCACAGGCGGGCGTCGCGGGGCATCTCGCGCAGTGTGCCGAGGTCCAGGGCGGCCGGTTTTCCTGGCATGGTGTCGTCCCTTCGTGGTGCGTGTGGTGGTGGGTGGTCAGGGGCGGGGGCGGGAGGTGCGCAGTGCGCGGGGGTCGGGGCCCGGGCGCGGGCCTGTGCCGTCGGAGAACATGAGGTGGAAGCGCCAGCGGTGCAGCCGCCAGCCGTCCGGGGTGCGCACGGCCTGTGCCCGGCTGTAGCCGCCGATGTCGAAGCGGCCGCCGGGGTCGGGGCCGTCGTCGTGGTGGATGTGGGAGGCGACGAGGTGGATGCGCAGGAGGGCGGTGTCGCCGTCTGCCTGGACGCTGTAGTTGGCGGCCAGGTGGTGGGTGCGGTTGAAGCGCGACTTGCGGTCGAAGTGGAAGGCCGCGACGTCGCGGATGCCCTCGACCGTGCCGACGGGGAACTCGAGCCGGCAGTCGTCGGTGAAGACCGTGTGCGGCCAGGTGTCGTCGAAGCCGTGGTCGTCCTGGGTGTCCAGCAGGGTGATGTACCGGTCGATCAGCTCGGCGATCGCGGCCCGGTCGGCCAGTACGCGGACCTGGGCGCGCAGGGCGTCGAGTTCGGCCCGCGGGACGGTGAGGGTGTCCGTGTCGGCCGCGTGGCCGGTGGCGGGACGTTCGAGGGGCGGGGAGGCCGTCATGGGGCTGGTGCTCCGTTTCCGGGTAGAGCCGGGTGCGCGTTCGGTGACGGCTCGCGCGGCTGGCGATCCGGCGGTGGCCGCCCGCAAGGAGCGTCGTCCGGTGCGTGCGAGCGCAAGGCGGCCCGCCGGCCCCGGCAGTTGTGCTGCCGGGGCCGGCGGGTCTATGCGGCGAGCGCGGGGCGGCGTGACGGGGCAGCGTCTGGCGGGACAGAACAGCTGGTGACCCGAGTCAAAGATCTTTCGGTAGTTCTCTCCGCCGCCGTCGGCTTCCCATGGGGTCCGGCCACCGCAGGCGGTCCCGGGGCCGGCGGAGGACCGACGGCCCGTCGCAGAGCTTGCGGTCTGACGAAGAATCTCCGACTCACGTCCCTAGGCCGCCTGGCTGCCGCCCCTGCGCCAGCCGCGGGGGTCGCGGTGCTGCGCGGTGCGTTCCGGGCGGCGCCAGGTGGCGGTGGGCTGCTGGTCCTGCAGGCCGGGGCAGACCGCGGTGAGGGCGGCGGCGCGGGCCAGCAGCACGCTGGTCAGCGCGGCGATCTCGGCGGGGTCGGCCCGGCCCTTCACGATGCGGATGACCAGGGCCTCGTCCGCCGGCTCTGCCCCGTTCACTGCGGGGGGTTGCCGTGCTTGCGGCACGGCAGGTCGGCCTGCTTGCTGCGCAGCATCGCCAGGGCGCCGGCGAGCGCGCGGCGGGTGTCGCGCGGGTCGATCACGTCGTCGATGAGGCCGCGTTCGGCCGCGTAGTAGGGGTGCATCAGCTCCGCCTGGTATTCCTTGATCTTTTGGGCGCGGGTGGCCTCGGGGTCGTCGGCGGCGGCGATCTGGCGGCGGAAGATGACGTTCGCCGCGCCTTCGGCGCCCATGACGGCGAT
This sequence comes from Streptomyces sp. NPDC048389, assembly GCF_040706335.1. Taxonomy (NCBI): domain Bacteria; kingdom Bacillati; phylum Actinomycetota; class Actinomycetes; order Kitasatosporales; family Streptomycetaceae; genus Streptomyces; species Streptomyces sp. NPDC048389. Next base: position 29,286 of record NZ_JBEZKP010000066.1, read on the forward strand.
CTCGTTGGACGGCCAGGCGAGCGCCAGGTCGGTGCCGATGGAGCGGGAGTCCATCACGATGTACGCGCCGCCGTATGCCTTGCGCAGTACCAGGGAGATGCGTGGCACGGTGGCGTTGCAGTACGCGTAGAGGAGTTTGGCGCCGCGCCGGATGATTCCGTTGTGTTCCTGGTCCACGCCCGGCAGGAAGCCGGGTACGTCGATCAGTGTGATGAGCGGGATGTTGAAGGCGTCGCAGAACTGTACGAAGCGTGCCGCTTTCTCGCTGGCGTCGATGTCGAGGACTCCGGCGTAGGAGGCGGGCTGGTTGGCGACGATGCCGACGACCTCGCCGTCGAGCCGGGACAGGGCGCAGACCATGTTGGTCGCCCAGCCCTGGTGGACCTCGAAGTAGTCGCCGTCGTCGACGATCTCCTCGATGACGGCGCGGATGTCGTAGACGCGGCTGGGGTCCTCGGGGACGAGTTGCAGCAGCCGGTCGGTGCGCCGGTCGGCCGGGTCGGAGGCCGGGGCGCGGGGTGGCAGGTCGCGGTTGTTGGAGGGCAGCAGGGACAGCAGGTGGCGTACGTCTTCCATGCAGCTGCGCACGTCGTCGTAGGCGAAGTGGGCGACTCCGGAGGCGGTGGCGTGCACGTCGGCGCCGCCGAGGTCGTTCTGGCTGATCTCTTCGCCGGTCACCGCCTTGACCACGTCGGGTCCGGTGATGAACATCTGGGCGATGTCGCGGACCATGAAGACGAAGTCGGTCAGGGCCGGGGAGTAGGCGGCGCCGCCGGCGCACGGTCCGAGCATGACGCTGATCTGCGGGATGACGCCGGATGCCTTGGTGTTGCGCTGGAAGATGCCGCCGTAGCCGGCGAGTGCGCTCACGCCTTCCTGGATGCGGGCTCCGGCGCCGTCGTTGAGGGACACCAGGGGCGCCCCGGCCGCCATGGCCATGTCCATGATTTTGTGGATCTTCTGGGCGTGGGCCTCGCCGAGGGCGCCGCCGAAGATGCGGAAGTCGTGCGCGTACACGAAGACGGTCCGGCCGTGGACCGTGCCCCAGCCGGTGATCACACCGTCGGTGTAGGGGCGTTTGTGCTCCAGTCCGAAGCCGGTGGCCCGGTGTCTGCGCAGCGTCTCGACCTCGTTGAAGGAGCCGGGGTCCAGCAGCAGCTCGATCCGTTCGTGGGCGGTGAGTTTGCCCTTGGCGTGCTGGCGTTCGGTGGCCAGCGGATCGCCGTGCCGGGCGGCCTGTTTGATCAGGCCGAGTTCCTCGATGCGTTCCGCGGCGCTCCACTGGCCGCGGTGCTCGCGGTCGTGCAGGCTCGGCCGGTCGGCGATGTGATCGGTTCTCTGTTCGATCGACATGGGTGATCACGCTCCGCGGTCTGATGCTCGGGGGGTCGTGCCGTCGGCGTCCAGGTCCACCGACCCGTCGGCGCTCAGCGAGGCGGCCGGCAGCCAGCGGACGGCGACCCGCTCGGGCGGCCCGCCGCGTACGGCGACGGCCGCGTTGTGCCGGGGGCCGCAGTGCAGGTCCAGCAGTGTCCAGCCGGCCGGTCTGCGGTGCGGGTCGGCTCCCAGGTAGTCCTGGGCGGGGTCGCGGGACAGGCCGGTGCCCAGTGCTTTGAGGTATGCCTCCTTGCGGGTCCACACCCGCCCGAAGGCGGCGCGCCGTTCCTCGGTGTCGAGGGGCTCCAGTTCGGCCTGCTCCCCCGGGTGCAGGGACGGGGTGCAGACCTCGACGGTCTCGGCCCGCGGCAGTCGTTCCACGTCGGCGCCGACGACGGTCCGGCAGACGGCGACCACGGCCATGCCGTGGCTGTGGGCGAGGGAGAAGTGGACGGGCGGGTCGGGGTGGGCGACGGCCGGGCGGCCGTGCGGCTCGGCGCACCCGGGGCAGGGCTGGCGCACGAACGGCACGTTGCGTGGGGGCAGCTCGAGGTAGGCGCCGAGCAGTCGGCGCAGCGCGACGTGCGCGCAGGCGTAGGTGACGCCGTCGGTGGGTCGTACGAAGGAGGCGGTGCGCCGGCGTTCGGCGTCGCTCAGGTCGGACAGGTCCAGCAGCTCGGTCGTCGCGTCCAGCCGGGGGCGGCGTACCAGCCACACGTCCAGTTGTCCGGGCGCGGGCAGCCGTGGCCGGGTGGTCGGGGATTGCTCACGGACCAGCAGATCCCCGGTCACGGCGTGCTCGGCATGTCGTGCGAGAGGGGGTGGTCGTCCTTCCCGGCGTGTTTGTGCGGGCTGTCCTCGGTTCCGAGCTGGCCGGCCAGGCAGTCGACGAGCTCGGTGGCGCTGTTGGCGCGCAGGAGCCGGTTGAGGTTGACGTCGGCCTTGAGCACGTTCTCCATCCGGCGCTGGAGTTCCAGGCCGTTGATGGATCCGATGCCCAGGCTGTTCATCGGGCGGCCGACGGTGTCGAGCGTGTCCGGCGTCACCCGCAGCACCCGGGCGAGTTCGGCCCGTACGTACGCGTCGATGATCCGGGTGCGCTCGGCAAGGTCGCAGGAGGCGAGGTGCTCGAGGCTCGGCGGTACCACCTCGACGACGCAGTCCCGTTCGAACTCGTAGTCCAGGTCGTCGAGTTCGTCGAGATCGTCGAAGATCCAGGTCTTCGTTGTCTGGTCCATGATCGTGCCCCGTCGCGAAGTGGGAGGGATGGTCGTCATGTGCGCGGTACGGAGGGGGTGGGGGTGGTGGGGCGGGCCAGTGCGGTGAGCGCGGTGAGCAGCCCGAGTCCGCCGAGTACGGCCACCAGGGTCAGGGCGGGCCGGCCGGCGCTCGTCGCGGCGGCGGGGCCGGCCGCGTGCTCCGCGCCGGCGAGCAGCGCGGCCACGAGCGCGACCGCGACGACCGCGGCGAGTTGGACGGCCGTCTGGTACAGGCCGCTGCCCGCGCCGCGTTCGGCGGGGGGCAGCTGGGAGGTGGCCTGCATGTTGAGCGCGGCGAAGGAGAGGACGAAGCCCGCCCCTACCAGCAGCAGCGTCGGCAGCAGGCGGCCCGGGTAGTCGAGCGGCCAGGAGGGGCGCAGTTGGAGCAGGTAGCCGGTGAAGGCGCAGGCGGCGCCGGCCGCGATGAGGCGGGGTGCGCCGAACCGGGCGACCAGCCGCCCGGAGGCCAGCGCGGCGATCGCCGGCGGGGCCGCGGCAGGCACCAGAGCGAGCGCGGTCTTCAGCGGCGACCAGCCGGCCACGGTCTGCATCTGGTACGTCAGTACGAACAGCATTCCGAGGTAGGAGCCGTTGAGGCAGGCCGCTCCGAGTGCCGAGCGGACCAGGGCGCCGCTGCGCAGCGGACGCAGGCTCACCAGGGGGTGGGACACGGTGCGTTCGATGAGTGTGAACAGTCCCAGCAGGAGTACCGCCGCGGCCAGGGGCCCGGCGGCCAGGGGGTGGCCGAGGCCGTGTTCGGGCAGCGCGGTGATGCCGTACACGAGGGTGAGCAGCGCGAGCGTGAAGGTGAGGGCGCCCGCGATGTCGTAGGAGCGGTGGCCGGTAGGGGGTGTGCCTGCTGTCGTGCTGTTCTCGTTGGGGATGAGGCGCAGCCCGAGGGCGAAGAGCAGCAGGACGATCGGGGCCGGGAAGGCGAGGGCCAGGCGCCAGGTGTGTTCGGTGAGCCAGCCGGACAGCAGCAGGCCGGCGGTGAAGCCGCCGGCGCCGAAGAGGGTGTAGACGGACACGGCCCGGGAGCGGGCGCGTCCTTGTGGGAAGGCGGTGGAGATGATGGCGAGTCCGGTGGGCGCCGTCAGGGCCGCGCAGAATCCCTTGACGAGGCGGGTGGCGATCAGCAGTCCCGGCTCCTGGGCGAACGCGCTCAGGACGGAGGCGGCGGCGAAGCCGAGGAGCGCCGCCAGGTAGACCCGGCGGCGCCCCAGCAGGCTCACCATCCGGGCGCCGAAGAGCAGCAGAGCGCCGAACCCGACGGCGAAGCCGGTCATCACCCACTGCACGTCGGTCAGGGGCAGCGAGAGGTCCGTGGCGATCGAGGGCAGTGCCACCACCGCCACGGACACTTCGAGTGCGTCGATGAGCATGTTGCCGGCGAGGACGAGCAGCAGTCCCCACAGCCGGGGGTTCCACTGCCCTGGCCCGGTGTCGGCCGCGGGGGACGGATGTGTTTGGGTCACGGCGTCATCCGAGGAGGGTGCCGCCGCTGGCGTCGACGAAGGAGCCGGTGATCCAGCGGGCTTCGTCGCAGGCCAGGAAGGCGACGACGTCGGCGACGTCCTGCGGTTCGCCGACCCGGTTGAACGCCGACAGCGCGGCCATGGCCTCGACCGCCTCCGGGATGTCGAACACCGGGTTGGAGTTGCGGGTGATTCCGGGGGCGACGCTGTTGACGGTGATGCCGCGGGGGCCCAGTGCCTTGGCGAAGTGCAGTGCGAGTTGCTCGACGGCGCCCTTGCTCATCGCGTAGGCGATCTCGTCGGGGTTGGCGAACCGGGTCAGCCCGGAGGAGATGTTCACGATCCGCCCGCCGTCGGGCATGTTGGCGAGCGCGCGCTGGATGATGAAGAACGGTGCCTTGGTGTTCACGGCGAAGATCCGGTCGAACTGCTCGGGGGTGGTGTCCTCGGGCTTGACGCCGCCCATCACACCGGCGTTGTTGACCAGGATGTTCAGTTCGGTGGAGCCGGTGCGTTCCTTCAGTCCCTGCTCCAGTGCGAGGAAGAGTTCGTGGACGTCGCCGGGCGTGCCCAGCTCGGCCCGTACGGCGAACGCGCGCCCGCCGTCCTGTTCGATCCCGGCGACGACCTCGGCCGCCGCGTCCTGGCTGGTGCCGTAGTGCACGGCGACGAGTGCGCCGTCGCGGGCCAGCCGCTCGGCGGTGGCCCGGCCCATGCCCCGGCTGGCGCCGGTGACGAGCGCGGTCTTTCCGGTGAGGTTGCCCATCTGCCCTCTCCTGCCCTTGTGGTGTGTGAGATTGCGTTGTCGGTCGGTGCCGGCGGGTGCCTGCCGTGCGGCCGGTGCCTGCCGTGCGGCCGGTGCCTGCCGTGCGGCCGGTGCCTGCTGTGCGGCCGGTGCCTGCTGTGCGGCGGGTGTCTGCTGTGCGGCGGGTGTCTGCTGTGCGGCGGGCTCGGTGGTGAACCAGCGGGCGAGCGCCGCGGGAAGGCCGTCGGGTGAACCGCCCGCCCAGGCGATGTAGCCGTCGGGGCGTACGAGGACGGCGGCGTGGTCGTCAAGGGGTCCGTCGCCGGTGGGGCGCACCGTCACGGTGTCGACGGCGCCGGCGAAGGGCTGCGCGGCCCGTGCGAGGCGGCCGCGCAGCTCCTCGTCGGGGGCGGTCACGAGCAGCAGGCCCCGTGCGGGCCGCAGCAGCCGCAGGGTGCTCGTGCCGGAGCCGAGCGGTAGGTCGGGCAGTCGCGCGCCCACCGGTTGCGGTGCGTCGTCCGCCGCGTGGCGGACGTCCAGGCCGCTGATCATGCCGGCCAGATGCGCTCGCACGCGCTCGTAGGATGTCAGCTCGCCGATCACCTGGCGCAGGGCTTCCACTTCGGGCCCGCCCAGCAGCAGCCGGGCCTGGGCGCGGATGTTGGACAGCACCCGCCGTCCGACCGCGTGCCGCTCCTGGTGGTAGGTGTCCAGCAGGCCCTCGGGGGCGCGTCCGCGTACCGTGGCCGCCAGTTTCCAGCCCAGGTTGACTGCGTCCTGGAGGCCGAGGTTGAGCGCCTGGCCGCCGATCGGCATCTGCTGGTGGGCCGCGTCTCCGGCGAGCAGCACCCGCCGGTCGCGGTAGGTCGCGGCCTGCCGGGACGCGTCGCCGAAGGAGTTCACCCACAGCGGGGTGCCGCCGGAGATGTCCTCCCCCGTGACCTGGCGCCAGGCCGCGGCGATGCCGGCGAAGTCGGCCTCGCCGGCGCGCGGCGGGGCGCCGAACCGGTGGACCATCACCCGGGTCACGCCGTCGCCGCGGCGGGCGGCGATCGCGAGCCCGTCGGGCAGGCGTTGGAAACGCCGGTCGGGGATGTCGATGCCGGCGACGTCGGCGCGGATCAGTTCCCGTTCGGCGTCGTTGCCGGGGAAGGCGATGCCCGCCAGGCGCCGGACGGCCGACTGTTCGCCGTCGCAGCCGACGGCGTACCGGGCGGTGAGGACCGTCCGGCGGCCCGCGTGCTCGGCCACCACCTCCACGCGGTCGGGATGCGGGCGCAGGTCCACCACCTCGTGGCCGCGCAGCACCCGCGCGCCGAGCCGGGTGGCCCAGGCGCCGAGGATCTCCTCGGTGCGCACCTGGGGCACCTTCCACTGCCCGGGGTAGGTGCTGGGCAGCGTGAGGTCCATGGGGAGTCCGCCGAAGTGCCCCTTCGGTTCGCGGGGCGGCAGCGGGTCGCCGAAGCCGCCGGGTTCGTCGAGCAGTCCGCGTTGCGCGAGCAGTTCCATGGTCCGCGCGTGCAGGGTGGAGGCCCGTGACTCGGCCGTCGGGGCGCCGAGCCGTTCCAGTACGGTCACCTCGGCGCCGCCGAGCCGCAGTTCCCCGGCGAGCATCAGCCCTACCGGTCCGGCGCCGACCACGACGACGTGTGTATCGGCAGTGTCGGCACCGGCCATGGTCAGCGCCTCGCTTCTGCGTATGCCTTGGCGTGGTTCAACGTGGCGCGGCTGTTGGTGCTCAGTGCGGTGCGCACGTACTCCCTGGCCCGGTCCACGTCCGCCTCGGGTCCGAGGATCTTGTGGATGTTCTCGGGGCGCAGCACGACGGTGTGCTGGGAGGAGGCGAGGGTGCCGGTCGGTGTCTCGCGGAAGGTCCAGTAGCCGGTGTGCAGGTTCATCAGGGCCGGCAGGGTGGTCTGCTTGTAGGCGATCTTCCGGCCTTCCAGGCACACCCGGTAGGACTTCGTGGTGTGGGTGGAGCCGTCCTTGGCGCGGGTGTCCATCTCCAGGGTCTGCAGGCCGGGGAGGTCCTCGGTGAGCCGTACGGTCGCCACGTGCGGCAGCCGCTCGGACCACAGTCCGGCTTCGTTGACGAAGTCGTAGCAGTCCTTGGCGGAGCCGTCGACCTCGATGGTGTCCTCGAAGGAGAAGGTGAGTTCTTCTGCGGCGGCCGCGAGTTCGACGTTGGTCTTCAGGGCGGCGAGTTCGGAGCGGGAGTTGCGGTCCACGGCCTCGTCGATCCAGGCCAGGCTCTTCGGGTCCTCGTCGACGGCCCGGTAGTCGTGGAGCAGTCGCACGCGGGAGGTCCCCTCGGCGAGCGGTTCGATGATCCAGGTGCCGCCCATGGCGGCGACCGGCGGGGTGGAGATCTGCTGACGGAAGGTGATCTTCAGGGCCTGCGGGTCCAGGACGCGGTGCGAGGTCCAGCTCTTGGCCTCGCCGTTGGCGGTCGCCCAGATGCGGATCAGTTCCTCGTTGCCGGAGCGGTCCAGGTGGTCGACGTAGATGGTGGGGGGGAAGATCCGCGGCCAGTTCGCGACGTCGGCGATCAGCCGGTAGACCTCGGCGGCCGGGGCCGAGACCGTGATCTCGTGCTCCACTTCCCGCAGTTCGGAAACGGACATGCGTGAACTCCTCGGGGCGTACGTGAGGTTGGCGAGGGGGGTCAGAAGTTGCCGAGGCCGCCGCAGACGTTGAGGGCCTGGGCGGTGATGGACGCGGCGGTGTCGGAGGCGAGGTAGCCGACGAGCCCGGCGACCTCTTCGGGCGTGGAGTAGCGGCCGAGGGGGATCTTGGCCTGGAACTTTTCGAGGATGGCGTCCTCGGTGGTGTCGTAGGCGGCGGCGTAGCCCGCGCGGACGCGCTGGGCCATCGGGGTCTCGACGTAGCCGGGGCAGACCGCGTTGACGGTGATGCCGGTGGGGGCGAGTTCGTTGCCCAGGGCCTTGGTGAAGCCGACGACTCCGTGCTTGGAGGCGGAGTAGGGGGCGCCGAGCACCACGCCCTGCTTGCCCGCGGTGGAGGCGATGCTGATGATCCGGCCGCGGTTCTTGTGGCGCATGCCGCCGGTGTTGAGGACGGCGCGGGTGAGCCGGAAGACGCTGTTCAGGTTGGTCTCGACGACGTCGTACCAGAGTTCGTCGTCGATGTCGGCGGTGACGCCGCCGCCGGAGCGGCCCGCGTTGTTGACGAGCACGTCGACGGTGTCGTAGCGGTCCACGGCGGCCGTGACGAAGGCGTCGATCGACAGCGGCGAGCGCACGTCGAGGGTGGTGCCGTCGGCTTCCAGGCCCTCGGCGCGCAGTTCCTTGACGGTGGTGGCGACGTTCTCGGGGTCGCGGGCGCCGATGAAGACCCGGTGGCCCTGCCGGGCCAGCAGCCGCGCCACCGCGAGGCCGATTCCGCTCGTGGCCCCGGAGACGAGGGCGACCCGCTGGTGCTTGTCGGACATGTCTGGTGCTCCCTTGTAGGCGCGTGTGGTCGGGTGTCTGCGGCTGGGCCGGGTGCCCTGGGCCGTGGGCCGCCGGTGCCCGGCTCGGGGCGGGCACCGGCGGCCGGTGAAGGGGGGTGGGCGGTGAAGGGGGGTGGGCGGTGCGGCGGGTCAGGCCGCGGTGGCGACGCCGGCCAGTTGGGCGTTGACCAGTTCCAGCAGGGCGCGGGGGGTTCTGGCCTCGGTCACCACGGTGTCGTCGAGTGCTATTCCGTAGTCCCGTTCGATCCGGCCGCAGGTCTCCAGGATGGCCAGTGACTCGTAGCTGAGTTCCTCGAAGTCGGTGTCGAGGATGTCGCCGTCGAGGTCGACGTTCTCGTCGACTCCGGCGGACTGCAGCAGGATCCGCTTGAGGTCGTCCAGGGTGAAGGACTGAGTGGCCACGGTGGGTCCTTTCTCTTTTCGTGGAACCGGGTCCCGGAGGTGTCCCGGGGCGCCGGGCGTGCGGACGCCCGCCGCCGGGCCGAAGAGGGTGGGGGGAGGGAGCGGGCCGGGCGGGCGCGTCGGGGGTGGGGGTGGGGGTGGGCCCGGACGGC
>NZ_JBEZKP010000067.1:0-35816 GCF_040706335.1 Streptomyces sp. NPDC048389
CTTCAGTACCGGCCGGACACCCTCGACGGCTTCATAGCCGGAACCGGCCTGGCCCTCGACGATCCAGCGTCACCCTAACGAGCCGAAGTCAGTAAGGAGCAGTTCCCATGGCCGTGAAGACCATTTGGCAGATCACCCATTCCTGTGGGGACCAGGCCGAGCGAGACCTGTCCGACCGGGCGGCCGACCGTCGCGCGGGCTTCGCCGAGTGGCTCGCCAAGCAGGAGTGCTCTGATTGCTGGCGGGCCGCGAAGGAGGGCGACGAGCAGGACAAGGCCGCCTGGCTGGAGGCCAAGCGCGCCGAAGAGCAGGCCGAGTCCGATGCCTGGTCGGAGCAGTACCGGATGCCGCCCCTCGAAGGCCGCGAGCGCGCCGTCGCGTGGGGCGTGCGCTGCCGCCACCAGGTCCTGGCTGCCGCCTACACCGCTCTGGTCCTCGAAGGCGAGACCAGCGAGGCGGAGTGGGAGGAGATCGAGGCGACGGCTCGCGCTATCAGTGGAGTCGGCCGAGGGCGCGGTGCTGGCGTCGCCACCAGTCCGTCTCCCTCGGCCGCTCGCCCGAACCGGACGTGCGAGTCTCCCCGCATCCGGCTCTCCACGAGTCCCGCATCAGCTGATGCCGGTCTCCAGTCGCAGGGCCCACGGGGTGAGGATCGTGTTGCCTCGGTACCGGTAGCGAGTGATCGCTGTCCAGCCTGGAGGTCTGATCTCCACTCCGTCCGCCTCCGGCCACCACTTCCCACCGGGGTAGTAGCGCCGAAGGATCCACTTCTTGCTTCGCTTCGGATGCTTCTTCACCAGCCAGGCCAGGGTCCGCCACCACAGGAAGTGGTCGAGGTCCTGGAAGGCTGCCTTGGAGGCACCGTGCCGGAAGTAGAGGGCCCATCCGCGGGTGATTCTGTTCAGTTGCCGGAACAGTTCGTCCGCGGTCTGGTTCGGGATGTGTCGTGTGGCCTCCTTGACCTTGCGCTTGACCGTCGCGCGCGACTTCCGTGACGGGTAGCTGTAGATCAAATGCCGGTCGCTTCCCCATTGCTGGTGCCGTTGGACACGGAACCCGAGGAAGTCGAACCCCTCGTCGATGTGCACCACATGTGTCTTGTCCGGCGCGAGCCGAAGCCCGACCCGTCTCAAGACCCCGCCCACCTCGTCGAACAGACTCAGTGCCTGTTCCCGGGTGCCCTTCACCATCACCACGAAGTCGTCGGCGTACCGGACCAGCCGGTAGGTCGCGCCTCCGCGCTGACGGAAACGGGTGCGGGATGCGTTGCTTCCGTGTGCCTGCCAGAGCGCGGTGAAGTGCTCATCGAGAACTGACAGGGCGACGTTGGCCAGCAGCGGCGAGAGGATGCCGCCCTGAGGAGTGCCGGTGGATGTGTCCCGGATGACGTCCATCTCGTCCAGCAGACCCGCCTTGAGGAACGCCTTAATCAGGCCCAGTACGCGCCTGTCCGCGATGCGTCGCCGCACCAGCTCCATCAGAGCGGTGTGGTCGATCTCGTCGAAGCAGGCCGCGATGTCGCCCTCGAACACCCAGGTGTAGCTGCGAGGGTTCGTGGCGTAGTTGCGGATCTCCTCGATCGCGTCCTGGGCCCGACGTTCCGGGCGGAATCCGTAGCTGCACGGCTGGAAGTCGGCCTCCAGGATCGGTTCCAGTACCAGCTTCAAGGCCGCCTGCACGACGCGATCTCGGACCGTGGGGATACCCAGGCGACGGAGCTTCCCGTTCGCCTTGGGGATCAACCGCTCCTTGACCGGAAGCGGCCAGAACGTACGGGCTTTCACATCTGCCCGTAGTTCCTCCAGCAGTCCTGCCGCGCCGTGCGCGCTGCGCTCGATCCCGTGGACGGTGCGACCGTCCACTCCCGCGCTGCGTGCGCCCTTGTTCTCCCGGACCCGTTCCCACGCCACCGCGAGGAAGGCCGGGTCCACCACGAGGTTGAGCAGATCACCGAACCGGCGACCACGATCGGCCACCGCCCAATGGTGCAGTTTCGTCTGAATCTCCAGTACCCGCCGCTGGGCCCGAAACGGGCTCAACAGCATGGCGCCGATGTTCACCGGCGCGTCTTCTGGCATGACAATCCTTCCGCTGCTCGACTCGCTGCCGCCCTTCGCCCTGTGACCGGCTTTCCCGGCCTCCGACTACTACGGCGGCTCCGCCCCGCATCCGGTCCGTCAGCCGACGGTGGGCCTATCCCGCCTTCCGCTGGATGCGGACTGCTGGCGGGAGAACCGGTGCGGTTCCCGTGTTCACTTGCTGCCGATCGACGGGTTAGGTGCCCAGCTTTGCCCCGGAGGCCCCCGCGCGTACGCCGCAGTTCTTCCGCGCGGGCTGCCCGGTCGCGATGGCTTCGCGCCGGGCGGGCGTCATCTCCACGATCTAGATGACAGCGCACCCCAACGCCGGCCCAGATCCACCAGGTTTCGAGCCGGCTCCACCTAACGAGGGTTCAAGCACTGGTTCCTCGCGTACACCTTCCCGTCTCGCTCGCCGGACCTGGGCTGTCTGGCAGTGCCAGCCCATCCCGGCTTTGTCAGGGCTGCTTCCCACCCTCCCCGGCACCTCCCGAGTCAGGCTGCCCTCAGCTTCACCAGACCGCTGCGACGGTCCGGAGATGAAGGTCTTGCACCTCCATTCGGAACAACAAGCGCCTCACGGCGCACCCCGCGCCGGGTGGTGGATCGACCAGCGCTCCTCCGAGCCCGGCGACCTGACCGAGCTGCTCGAGGCGGCCACCGTAGCCGACCGGCCCACCGAGAACCCCCACTTCTGACCGCCCGGTGCCCCGCCACGGCGGGGCACCGGCTCCCTCTCCCTGCCAGTGATGCGGATACCCCATGCCCGAGTACCCCCTGCGCTGCGATGTGCGGCGCACCGAGAGCACCACCGATCTGCTCGCAGACCTCCACCGCAGCGAGCCTGACTTCGCGCCCTACCTGCTCACGGCCTAGTCGCCGGAGTTGACCGCCCAGGACACCGTCGTCCTGCCGTACCTGGCGCTGCTGCTCGACGAGCCCCTGGCTTTGCGGAAACCGCGGACCGGACACACCGCGTCCCAGCGGCTCACCTGGCACTGCACGATCCGCAACACCACCGGCGTGGAACTCGACGACGACTGGTTCGAGCTGACGCGCGAGGTCCTCGACGCCACCGGCATCGAGCCTGCCGACGACCCGGCCGCCTGCCGGTTGGGCCGCCCTGCGCAACCAGGCCCACGGACTCGACATCGTCGCCACCGTCATCCGCCAGGACGGCCGCTGGGCCCGGCTGCACAACGACGCGTACTTCGCCCGCTCCGCGTGCGCGGACTTCGCCTACGACCACGGCCTCGACGAGCCGGGGTGACTCGGGGCGTCTACCAGCCATCTCCGGTCGGGCCAAATCGCGGATTCTGCGGATCCTCTCTCCCTGACGGCCCGGCCACCCGGGCTCCCGTTCGCCACTCCCCTTCGAGGTAGACGCCGTGATCGCCCACCTGCAGCGCGCCAGCCACACCGCCGGTCTGCTCACGTATCTGTACGGGCCGGGCGAGCGCGGCAACCACACCAACCCCCGCCTGATCGCCGGGGACGGCCACGGCGCCCCGATCGAGATGCTCGCCCAGCCCGACGCGCTGGCGTACCTGGCCCACACCCTCGACGCACCCGTCGAGCGCCTCGGAGCCCGCGCGCCCGAGCGGCCGGTGTGGGTCTGCTCGGTCCGCTCCGATCCCCGGCACCCCGACCTGACCGACTCGCAGTGGGCCGAGGTGGCCCGCCGGGTGGTGGCGGCCACCAGCATCGCCCCGGACGGCGATCCGGACGCCTGCCGGTGGATCGCCGTGCGCAACCAGGCCCGCCTAGTGCACGTCGTGGCCACCCTCGCCCGCGAGGACGGCGGCGTCCACCACGCCTACCGCGACGCCTTCCACCTGCAGACCGAGTGCCACCGCATCGCCACCGAACTCGGCCACCTGCCCCCGGCCCCACGCCCAACACCCCGCGCCCCGGAGACCCACGTGCCTTCCCCCTACATCACCATCAACACCGAGCCCAGCGGCAGCGTCTCGGCGAAGGGCGCCAGCGACGACTTGTCCGCCACGCTCCTCAAGCACGCCGGTTTCCAGCAGATCGAGGACTGGTACGGCCGACGCCACCGCCTGCCGACCACCACCCCGCAGGCCGACCGCGCCGCCATCGCCACCCACGCAGCCGAGATGCTCCGCGCCGCCCGGTACAGCGTCGACCTGGACCCCGACCTCGACACCAGCCGGTTGACTACCCCGGCCAACCCTCTCGGGCTCTACACCGCCGGAGCCGAAGTCCTGCGGCTGACCGACCAGATCAGGGCCGCCGAGAACGGTGCCGGCCTTGAGCAGGCGGTCGATCACCTCCTTCATCCCGAGCACGGCGTTCTGGAACGCGTCCGGGAAGCGCTGGAGACGGCAGGCGAGCAGATCACCGACCTCGACGACGAGGCGTATGCGCTCGCCGACCGGTTCGGCTTCGCTGCGGAGTTCGTCAGCGCAGCGCAATCAGAACTCACCGAAGCGGGACACGAATTGCACCGTGTCGGCGACGCGCAGCAGGACCACGCCGAGGCGCAGACGCAGTCCTCCGCGCTGTCTGACTCCCGAAGCGCGGCTCTCGCCACGTCGCCCGCGGCGGACAAGGCCAAGGCGTCTTCGGCGCTCGGCGCTCCGTCTCCGGGGGTCGGTACAGCCCTACGTCCGCCGCAGGTCCCCAGTCCTCGAATCCGGTGATCCCGATGCTCTCCTCCCGTACTCCCTCCGTCGGGCTGGCGCGCACCTACCTCATGCGAGCCACCGACGCTCTGGCCAGCGCGTCCGCCATCAGACCGGCCAAGGGCCGAGGGGCCTATCCATCCAGGTGGGGAGCACGCACTGCGCGTTCTCCCCACCTACTCGGCGCCGATCCAACACCACGACCGAGGAGGAAACAGTGCCCGAGTTCTACCCGAGCATCGGCGATGCCATCGGCGCCGCGATGCAGCACAACATCCGGCTCGCCCACGGCGTCGAGGCGTCCGGATCCGACACGCCCCTGCAGGTCCGACACCTGCCCCACCCCTCTGCCGACCCGTACTCCGTCTCGGGGATGATCGCCCGGCTCACCGAGACAGCGACTCCCCATGAGGTCGCCGGAATCATCGAGGAGGTCAACGGAGCCCTGGTCGGGGCCCTCCCGCAGCTGACCGAACTCGTGGCTGCAGCCGCCGACTGGACCCGAGCTCGCCTGACCTTCGAGGACCCGCACCACAACCCGGCCTTCGAGACGTGGACACGGCTGGCCGCGGCCACCCGCCTGTTGCGGGACGTCTAGGAGGAGCTGGAGGTCGCCGAGGACATGGTCGCCGCGTGTCCTGCGGAACTCAGCGACCCCAAGTACCGCGACGAAGTGCCTGTCCTGCGGACCCGGGAACTGCTCAGCGACGCCCTCGGCAACGACGCGGTCGCAGACACCAAACCGTCCGCCGCCCAGAACCCGGGAGCGGACCGGCAGCGAGCCGCCCGCGCCTCCTCCCCGCACGCTGCCACCCGGCGGGCCACGCCCTCCGCCGGCGCGATGTCCGAACCACCGGCCACCGCGCCGCCGCCCCGGTCGCCGCGCACCCGATGACCTCGACCACCGCCCCCTTCCCGGAACAGGAACTGCCCCGATGACCAGCAGAAGAGCGCCGCGCGCCCCGCCCCACGCCTCGTCCGCTCTCCCTCCTTGGATCCGCCATGCCCGCCCCGCGTACCAGCGCGCCCTCGACCACCACCGGCACCGACGCGCTCCTCTACCTCCTGTTCGGCGTCCTCGGTGCCGCCATCGCCTTCGGCTCCCTCGCCTGGCTGACCGGCAACCTCACCAGCGCCCTCGTCGGCGCCGGCCCCTGGGTGCCGTTCAAGGCCACCGACGCGCTGCTGCACCCCGACGCGCTGTGGCCGCACCTGAGTCCCACCGCCCTGCTGGTCGGCGCACGGCTCGTTCCCGGCCTGCTCTCCGTCTGCCTCACTATCACCGGCTTGGTCCTGTGGCTGCGGCTGCGCGGTGGCGCGAAGAACGGCCTCGCCCGCAAGGCAGATCTCGCCCCGCTGCTGGACAAGGAGATCACCGCCAAGGCGAGGAGCCTGCGGCCGAGCCTGTCCGATCTCAAGCCGAAGGAGGTCGCTCCCGCCGACCGCGGGATCCTCGTCGGCACGCTCTCCCCGGGCCGGGCCGAGGTCCGCGCCTCCTGGGAGGACGTGATCGTCGCGATCATGGCCCCGCGCTCCGGCAAGACGTCCGGGCTGGCGATCCCTGCGATCCTCGCCGCTCCCGGCCCGGTGCTGCTGACTTCCAACAAGGCGGCGAACGATGCCTTCACCGCGACGGTGGACGCACGTGCCAGGGTCGGCACGATCTGGACGCTCGACCCGCAGCAGATCGCCCACCACCCGCGCGAGATGTGGTGGGACATCCTGGCCGACGCCCGCGACCTGGCCGGGGCGAAACGTTTGGCCGGGCACTTCGTCGCCGCTTCGGTGGACGAGTCGAGCGGCTCCGACTTCTGGTCCACCGCCGCGAGCAACACGCTGGGCGCGCTGTTCCTGGCCGCCGCAAGCCACCGCCGCCCGATCACCGATGTCCTGGCCTGGCTCGCCTCCCCTGCTGACCGCACTCCGGTGGACCTGCTCACCGATGCCGGCCACGACGCGGTCGCCGCCCAGCTCCAGGGCACCGTCAGCGGGGCCACGGAAACGCGGGACGGCATCTATGAGACCGCGCGGCAGTACGCGAGCTGCCTGCTCGACCCGGACGTCGCCGCCTGGGTCACCCCCAGCAAGCACCTTCCCGAGTTCAAGCCCTCCGCGTTCGCCACCTCCCGCGACACGTTGTACCTGCTCAGCAAGGATGGCGGCGGCTCGGCATCGGCGATCATCGCCGCGGCAGCCGATGCGGTGATGCGCGCGGCCGTGGTCGTCGCCGAGCGCTCCGGCGGGCGGCTCGACCCGCCTGCCCTGTGCGTCCTCGACGAGGCCGCCAACGTGTGCAAAATCTCCGATCTCCCCGACCTGTACAGCCACCTGGGCTCACGGGGCGTGATCCCGATGACGATCCTGCAGTCCTACCGGCAGGGGCAGCGGTGCTGGGGCGAGGCAGGCATGGACGCACTCTGGTCCGCCGCCACGATCAAGATCATCGGAAGTGGCATCGACGACGCCGACTTCGCCGACCGTCTGAGCAGGCAGGTCGGTGACCACGACGTGCAGACGACGTCGGTGTCGACCAGCGACAGCGGCAAGTCCACCTCGGTGAGCATGCGCACCGAACGGATCCTGCCCCCCGACGCGATCCGCGCGCTCCCCAAGGGCAAGGCGCTGCTGCTCGCCACCGGTATCCGAGTGGCGATGCTCGACCTGCGGCCCTGGTACAAGGAGCCCGCCGCCAAGGTGGTCGGTCCGGCCTCGGCCCGCGCGACGAAGGCCATCACCGAGCGGGCCATCGCCAAGTCCCTGGGCCGCGACGACTTCGGGCTGTCGGCATGAGCGCCCCGACGCTCAAGGTGCTCTCGCTCGGTGCCGGGGTCCAGTCGACATGTCTGCTGCTCATGGCCGCCGAGGGCCATCTGCCCGGCCTGGACGTGGCGATCTTCGCGGACACAGGCTGGGAGCCCCGCGCCGTCTACGACCATCTCGACCGGATCGAGCGGGAGATCGCCGAACCCGCCGGCATCCCGGTCCTGCGGGTGTCCTCCGGCAACATCCGATCCGATGCGCTTGACCCCTCCAAGCACTTCGCCTCGATGCCGTTGCACATCCTCAACTCCACTGGCAGCGAGGGGATGTCACGACGCCAGTGCACCGGCCAGTACAAAATCCGGCCGATAAAAGAGAAGGTCCGCGAGCTGCTCGGCTACCCCTACCCGCAGCGTATCCCCGCCGGGGTCCACGTCGAGCAGTGGATCGGCATATCGGTGGACGAGTTCACCCGGGCGAAGGACGCGGACGTCGCCTACATGAAGAACCGGTTCCCGCTGATCGAGACCGGGTTCTCCCGCTCGGACTGCCTGCGGCTGCTGCGCTCGCGCGGGTTCGGCCAGACCCCGAAGAGTGCGTGCCTGGGGTGCCCGTACCACGGCAACGCCCAGTGGCGATCACTGCGCGACAGCTCGCCCCAGGAGTGGCGCGACGTCGTGGAGTTCGATGCCGCGATCCGTTCGGGCAACGCCCGGGCGACCGCGGAGGGCACGCCGCTGCTCGGCCAGGCGTATCTGCACCGCAGTCGCCGGCCTCTGGACCAGGCACCGATCGACCGGGTCACCGCCCACGAGTGGTCCGGACGTCAGGGCGACATCTTCGACGCGCTCGCGGACGCCGAACTGGAGAACGGCGATCCGGACGGCTGCTCGCCCTGGTCCTGCCGCTCCGGCGCCCCCGTCCAGGCCGACGTCGACCTCACGGCCTGACTCTCCCCCCTCTACCTGTTCAGGAGTCCCCTCGTGTCCTCGCGCACTCCATCCTCCCCTCTGGCGCGCTCCGAACGCCTCGCCCGGTCACCGGTCGTCCGGCGCGGCGGCCAGTGGTGGCTGGTCGCCGGTTCCGGCTCGATCCTCGCCACCGATCCGACGTTCACCGGCGAGCTGGACCGCTTCGCCGCCGCGATGGCCGCCGCCGACCAGGCCATCGCCGATCTCCGCTCCCAGCAGACTGATCCGCCGACTCCCCACCCCGGGCGGCAGCGATGAACCCGCTGCTGAGTGCCGAGCAGGCGGTGCTCGGCTCGGTGCTGCTCGACCCCGGCCAGCTCGCGCACCTCGACTGGCTCGCGCCGGATCACTTCTACCGGCCGGTCCACCAGGCGCTGTTCGCCGCCCTGCGCAAGCTCCGGACCGACGGCCACCCCGCCCTGGGGACCAAGGAACCGGTGCCGCTGTCCTGGGTGACCGACGCGGTCGACGAGGCCAGCCACCACGTCCGGGGGCTGACCGCGGTATACGCCCACATCCTGATTTCGGCCTGCCCGCGCCCCGAGCATGCCCCGGTGTACGGCCGGATGGTGCTGGAGGGAGCGATCCATCGCAGCGTGACCGAGCACGCGATCCGCCTCCACCAGGCAGCCCGTGCCGACGCCCTCCAGGGCCAGGTGGAGGGAGCGCTGCACCATGCGGACGTCCTGGCCGGGGTACTCGGGGACCTCGCGCGCCGCTGGGGGTCCGAACCGAGCCCTGTCGCCCCGGCCACGCCGCCCTCCACAGCACCCGTCGCGCCGCCGCCGGTACGGGCGGACCGGGTCGCCGAGGACGAGCCGTTCCTGCTGGCGGTCCTGGTCGAGCGGCCGAAGTCGATGGACGAGGTCGTCGGCTGGCTGCGACCGGGCGACTTCGCCGACCCCGCCCACGGCCAGCTCTACCGCTGCCTGGGCGCACTGCACCACCGCGGCGAGCCCATCGACCGGATCACCGTGCTGTGGGAAGCCCAGCGGCGCGGTCTGCTGGCCGACGGCACGCTGACCGCCGAACAGCTCACCGCCATCTGCGACGGCGTCGGCCCCGGCAGCGCCGAGTGGCTCGGCGAGCAGGTCATGCGCTCCTCCGTCGCCCGCACGGCCGCCACCTCCGCCCGCGTCATCCGCGCCCTGGCCGAGAACGAGACTCTGGCCCCCGGGCGGCTCATCAGCCACGCCCTGCACGCGCTCGGGCCGCTCGACGAAGTGCGCGCCCGCTGGCAGACCGCGAACGGCCACGCCGCTCCGGCGCCGCCGCCCCCCGCGTCGCCGACCGAGGGGCCCCCGACGGCGCGGGTCCACGCCGCCCTCGCCCGCAGCACACCGCTGCCGGCCGCACGGGCCTCGGAGCGCCCAGGCCCTGCCTCCACGCCATCAGCCGCGCGACCGCCCTCGCGCACCCACGGCTGAACCGTCCTCACCCACCAACCCAGCCCATCTGGCTGTCCTCATCTCTGGAACGCACCGTGGACAACTCCCCCATCTCCGACGCCCTGGCCCTGCGCGCCACGGCCTCCGCCTTCGACGCCCAGCGCGGCAAGCTGCCGGTGCCCGGAGACCCCCACCGCTCACCCGATGCTGTCGCCGTCGCCGTCGCACGCCAGATCTCCGAACTCGGAAAGCTGATCACCGACTTGGGCGACGAGGTCCTCTTCCGTGCCGCCGACCAGGGCCAGGCGCCCCACACCGCTCGGGTGATCACCAGCTTCGGCGCCGCCGTCGAGCCCGCAGGCGAAGCGGCTTCCGCTCTGGGAGCGGTGGCTCACCAGCTCGCCTTCCTGAACCAGACCGAGAGTCTGCGCGACCAGCCCGACGCCAGGGATGCCCGGGAGGCAGCCGTACGGGTGATGGAGGACGCACTCGCCACCGCCGACGCGGCCCTGCACGGCGGGGCCAACTCCCTGTACTCCGCATCGGCAACGGTCTCTCCCCCGTCCGTTCGGCTCCAGGCTGCCCGCAGCCGGTCCACGACCGCCGTGCCCGCTATGGGGCAGCTACCATCCGGCGTCACCACGGCGGTGGCGTCCTCCTCAGACCGACTCGCACGGGGCCGGTGACATGGAGAACACCACCGCGCGACCGCCGTTGATCGGCTCGCTCTGCTCGGGGTACGGCGGTCTGGACCTCGGGGTCCAGGCCGCCCTCGGCGGCACCCTGGCCTGGCACGCCGAGATCAACCCCGACGCCGCGCGCATCCTGGCCCGGCACTGGCCCGGCGTGCCCAATCTGCAGGACATCACCGCCGTCAACTGGGCCGATGTGCCTCGGGTGTGTGTCCTGACGGCCGGTTTCCCTTGTCAAAGACGTCTCCGTCGCCGGCCGCCGGGCCGGACTCAACCCCCACACCCGCTCGGGGCTGTGGCTGCACGTCGCCCGTGCGGTCGAAGCCCTCCGCCCCTGCTTGGTGGTGATCGAGAATGTCCGCGGACTCCTCACCTCGCCCGCCGGTTCCCCTGGCGACGTGGAATTCTGCCCGTGGTGTCTGGGAGACGACCCAACCCAGCCTCCTGTGCGGGCACTTGGTGCCGTACTCGGCTCCCTGGCCGATCTCCGGTACGACGCGAGGTGGCTCGTGCTTCGTGCCTCCGACGTCGGAGCCCCGCATCGTCGCGAGCGGACCTTCCTCACCGCCTGGCCCGCCGAACACCCTGCTCAAGACCCCGACGAGCAACATCGGCAAGAACGGCGGCTCCCAGCACCCGTCGAAGAGGAAGAGCGGCGGCCACGGCCCGAACCTGGCCGACGAGGTGGAGTGGCTGCTGCCCACGCCGAAGGCGTCGGACGGGGTCAAGGGCTCGCCGAACCAGCGGCACGGCAACGGGGACATGACGCTGCCGAGCGCGGCAGCATCGCTGCTGCCCACCCCGAGGGCGAGCGACACCGGCACTCCTGGCCGCCGTCCGGGCAAGGGCTGGCGCCCGCCCCTGTCGGCGGTGGTCCTGCCGCTGTGGGCGGAGGCGGCCCCGGGAGCCGAGGAAGCGACGGGCGATGGGGAGCGTACGCCTCCGCCATCGCCCGATGGGAGAACCTCACCCGTCCCGCGCCGCCGCCCACCGATGCTGGCGGACGCCTGCGCGCCGACTTCGTGGAGTGGATGCAGGGCCTGGCTCCTGGCTGGGTGACCGCCACTCCGGGGCTCGGCCGACCGGCTCAGCTCACCGCGCTCGGCAACGGCGTGGTCCCCCAACAGGCCACCCGCGCCGTGCAGTTGCTGGCTCCGGCCTTCCCCCGCTGCCCCCGCTGCACCGCGCCGTAGCGCTGCATTACCGCCTTTCCCCGGCCGGACCAAATCGCGGAATCTCCGCATCCTCTTGCCCATGCCGACCCGCGAACGGAGCACCGCCGTGACCTCCAGAAGAGCGCGCCGCACTTCGCCCCCGCCCTGCTCGCTCACTCCCTTGGATCCGCCATGTCCGACCCCAGCAAGACCGCCCCCGAGCCGTTCCGCGTTCCCGACGGCGATCTCGACGATCTCGCGAGCACCCTCGCCAAGACCATGTCGGAGGTACGCCAGCACGGTGTCATCCTCGACCGCCTCGGCTCCGAGCCCGTCTCCACCCCTCAGCCCACCGACGACACCCCCACCGCAGACACGGCCGACGCCGACAAGGCCGACGTCCCGGCCTCGGTGTTCATCCTCGCCTTGGGCGGCGAGGCGTACGCCGTCGAACTGGCCGCGCTCAGCGACTGGGTGAACTACCTGTTCCTGCCCGTCTACGGACGGGAGATCAGCACCACCCGGCCGTGGTGCGACCAGTGGCACGAGCATCCCGAGGCTGTGGCCCGGCTGCACGCGCTCTGGCTCGCGTGGCAGCAGCTCACTGACGCCGAGGCCGGCCTGGCCGGTCCCTCGACGTGGCACCGCGACCACCTTGACCAGGCCCTGGTTCATCTCCGTGCCCCCGACGGCCCGTTCGCCGCATGCACGACGAGCCCGACCCGGCCCAACCACCGCGTGCTGGCCACCCCCGCACCCGAGTTGGCGGGAGCCACCCAGTGACCACCGAACTCGACTTCCACCTCGACGACTTCGAGCCCGCCGACACCGTCTCCGAACTCGCCGAGAGCAGTCTCAGGGCCGGAGACCTGACCGTGCTGGCCGAGCACCACACCACCCCGAACGGGTCGCGCAGCTACCTCGTCGCCCACGACGGGTCGGTGACCTGGGGCGTCCCCGGCGAACCACAGCTTGTTGCCATCAAGATCACTCGGGACCTGCGCGAGCGCACGTTCACCTTCGAGACCGCGAACCACGCCGGTCTGGCCTTCGCCCAGAACTGGCTGATCGACCATGGCTGCCCGCCCGAACAGATCGCCCAGGCTGGCGGGGACTCCCTGAAGCCCACCGACGATCTCACCCTCTGG
Source organism: Streptomyces sp. NPDC048389 (assembly GCF_040706335.1). Classification (NCBI taxonomy): domain Bacteria; kingdom Bacillati; phylum Actinomycetota; class Actinomycetes; order Kitasatosporales; family Streptomycetaceae; genus Streptomyces; species Streptomyces sp. NPDC048389. Next base: position 12,840 of record NZ_JBEZKP010000067.1, read on the forward strand.
ATCGAGCAGCAGATCCGGGAGTCAGGCTCTCGCTACAAGGTCCTCGACAGCTGGACCTCGGACTTCGCCCCGTGCGAGACGTGGACGTTGACCCGTGACTCCAGCGCCGCTCAGGCACCGATTCGTGTCTTCCTCGAAGAGGGGAACCACGACGCCCACACGTACACGATGCGCGAGGGCGCCTTCGCCGATGAGGCCGCCGCCCGGCACTGGCTGGAAGACCGCAGCAGTCCGCTGCCCCAGCCACCGGATTACCGCGGTGAGGCCGCCGCCCGGCTGACCCGCGCCGCCCTCACCCGGTCAGCGGGTGCCTCCGTGATCCCGAAAGCCGGCCTCGACACGGGCAATGCGCCGTCGGCAGGAACGGCCCAGCGCCCGAGCCCTGGGAGGCCGATGTGAGCCGCGCCCGCTTCGCCTTCGCCGCGCACCCGGATGCCATCGCGGACCTGCGCGAACTCCCTGCCGAAGTCCGCGACCTGGCGCTGCTGGAGCTGCAGAATCTGGTCCACGGCAGCGACGACTGCCTGCCGCTGAACGGCCGCCTCGCAGGCTTCCACAAGGTCTACGTCGACCCGGCAGTCTCCTACCGGATGGTCATCCAGTTCCGCCCGGCCCCGCCCACCTCGACCCACAAGCGGGAGATCTACCTCGTCGCGGCCGGTGCCCGAGAGGACTACGCGGTCTACCGCACGGCCCAGCTCCGCACCAACCGCTCGGGCCTCAACGGGTCCGCCGACACGGACCCGGCGGCCGAAGCACGAGTCCAGGCGGCCCGATCCCGATCCCCCCACGCGGTCGACCAGACCGCGTCCCTCGCGGCCACCGCACCGGCGGCAGTCAGCCCCACCGCGCCCGCCGCCTCCCGAAAGGCCCCGCAGCGATGACCGCCGACCGTACGCCCCTGGCCCGCACCGAACTGGCCGGGCTACTCACCGACGCCGCACAGAGCGTCTCCGGGGTCCTGACGACCGAGTACCCCACCTCCGCCAGCCGCTCCTATCTGCATCCCGTCCTCGGCGCGCTGTCCGCCGGCCCCCGTGTGGTCTGCGAGTTGAACGACCGTCTCGAAGGGTTCGTCGTCGAGGAGCCGCTTCCCTCCACCCCCGCCGGTCTGTTCACCCTGGCGTCCTACGCTTCCGCGCTCGGCTGGCTCACCGAGTCCCTCGCCGAGCTGACCGCCTCCGTGGACCAGATCTGCACGCACGTCGGCATCCCCGCCGAGCCGCCGGACCCGGCGGTCACCGTGCCCTCACCTGCGGAGCAGGCCGACGAGTTCGACTTCGCGTTCAGCGCGCTGGAACTGGCCGCCATCCGCACCGCCGCTGAGGCTGCCGGCCTCAGCCCCGGCGACTACGTCGAGGTGCTCTCGCAGTCCCTCCTCGCCGCCTCCCGGATCACCGACGCCTGCATGGAGATCTCCAGCGGCCTGCTCGAAGACGCCGCGTACGTCCTCGGCGAGGCGACCGACCACGTCTGGATCGGTGAGGGCCCCGACAGCCTGCCCACCCTGGTGCGCTCCCTGCTCGCCCGGATGGAGGCGGCCGAATGAACCCCCATGACATGGCGAAGCGGCCCGGCGCGCACTTGGTCGCCGAAAAGTTCGGTGTCGAGGACCCCTGGGCGCTGAGCGACGATCATCCGCCCCGTGACCCGCTGCACCTCGTCGGCAGGATGGTCGCCGAAGCCGCTCGCGATGTCGACGAGTTGCACGGCGAACTGACCCGCGCCGCCCAGTCCGCGATCGAGCTTCTTGAGCCCATCGGGCGGGGCGATCACGCCGACATGCGCGGCTGGTACGGCATCCTGCCCACTACGGGGCCGCAGATCGAGCTGCTCGTTGCCCGCCGGGGTGCGGCTTACGAGCAACTGACCCGGGCCGTGTCCGTACCACCGCCTTCTGCCCGAGTCCGACGCCGCGCTGGCCTCGAAGGCACCGCGCCAGAGCCTGGGCCCGGAGCAGGCGCCGGGGCGGGACGATGACTGGGCCATCTCGGGTGGTCGCCGGCTCCGAGCCCTTGAAGCCGTGGAGGCGGGCGGGCTTCGATTCCACCGGAGCGGGGCCTACGGCTACATCTATCTCTCCGACGGGCGGGGCCAACGCCCCAACCCAGAGGTCTGGCCCGAAACCGTCCAGCGGCTGGTCGCCGACGGGCTATTGGACCAGGACACCAGCGAGGGACTGTACCGGCCTGGACAGCTCCTCTCGCTCACGCCGCAGGGAGAGGCGGCCCTTCGAGATGCACGTACGGCCACGCCGCGGATATCCGCCGCCCTCAGCCGCAGCAACACTGCGCCGATCTCCGGCGTCGTCGCCGATCCAGCTGTCGCACCCGCAACAAGCGCGGCCACCAAGCCTTCCCGTTCCCGCTGATTCCCCCCGGAAAGGACGTCCCCCATGTCCACCGCGATCTACACCCGCCACCTGATCGAGCACCGGTACGGCCGCCCGCTGGAGGACCTCCAGCGCGACGGCGCGCATGGCGGTTCAGGCGATCCCGTTCTGCCGATCGTGCTGCGGCGGCTCGGCGGTCTGGCCGAGACGAACGCCCATGCCCGTGCCGCCCGCCGCAACCTCGACGCGGCCTGGCAGCGCTGCCGCTCCGGCGGGCACGCCCTCGACGACCTCGTGCTGCGGTACGCGGCCGAAGTCGTGGACCTCGAACGCCAGGAGCAGTCGGAAGCCGAGGCGGTGTGGGACCTGCTGGACGTCCGCCTCCTGCTGGACCAGCCTGCCGCCCGCCGGCCTTCGGCCCGGCGAACCGGACCCGCGCCGGGCGATGAGGACCTCATGGCCATCGCCCGCCAGGTCGCCGCCCGTCTGCCCCGGCTCAACCGCGAAGCCCTGCGCCAGGGCCTGCGCGACCGAGGCATCCACGTCAGCAACCGCCGCCTCGGCACGGTGCTCCAGCGTCTTCGCGCCGAGCGCGACCCTCACTGATCCGCGCCCCGCCGCCCCCCGATTCGCCCTTCGCCATAACGGAGTTACCGCCATGTCCACCCTTGTACAGCCCGCAACCTCCCAGATCGGCTCCGTCGACGCGCAGCGCGTCGAGGACGCGCTTTCTCTGATAGCGCCGAAGTGGACCAACTGGTCGGCGCAGACCCTGGCCCAGCAGGGCGGCCCCATGCGTGTGCGTGATGTCGCCGCCCGGCTCCCCTTCGTCAGCGAGCAGTTCGTCGGCAAGCGGCTGGCTCAGATGCACGCTGACGGGCTGGTGACCCGAGCCGGTGATCGCCACGGTGCCCCGTACCAGCTCAGCGGGTTCGGCAACTCACTGTCCTCGGTGCACCGGGCGCTGTCCGACTGGTCCCAGGCGCACCTGTCGCTCGGCAAGGTGGCCGGTGCCGAGCGCGTCGAGGACGCCGTGCGCCGTCTGCACCTTCGCCACTCGACCGCCGTGATCCAGGTCCTCGCCGCGGGCGGGCCCGCGCGGTTCGTCCACATCGCCGAACAGGCCGGGCTCGAGAGCAGCTTCACCCGGCAGCGGCTGATCCGGCTTCAGCTCGACGGCCTGGTCACTCGCACCGGACCGCGCCACGGCGCCCCCTACGTCCTGACCGACGCGGGGCGGGCGCTGGGCCCGGTCTACGCAGCCGTCGAGCGCTGGAGCAACCCCGTCGCCTCACCGCGTCCCGCCGCTGCACCGGTCGCGGCCACCCGTACCCACACCGGCATCCCGCTGGGGTCGGACGGCATCCGTACCGCAGCGGCCCTGCGGCGGAGCACCGCCGCGCCAAGCTCCCTGTTCAGCCACGCTCCGCAGCCACAACCGCGGGTGCCGGCGGCCGTCACTGCCCGGTCCGCCCCGTCTCTGGGCCGGTGATCCGCATGGCATCCAGCACCAGATCCGCGTCACCGCCGCCCTCGTGCCCGCGTGCAGCCGAGCAGTCCGCTCCCGGTGCGCGCGGGCCCGTTCCCCACCTCCTTCAGGAGCCGTTCTCGTGATTGCGACCTCTCCTCCGGGCGACCTCGCGCCCGACACCGATCTGCTGGTCCGTCCCGTCTATCTCGCCGGGCGAGGCGACACCGCCGCCGTCTACGACGCCCTGTGCGACGCCCGGGGCTGGGGCAAGGCGACCACCGCCACCGGCCTGATGTTCACCAGCCCGCGCCAGGACGCACAGGTGGCCTACCTGCCCGAGAGCCGGTACGGCGGATGGAAGGCCACCCAGTGCCGCGAGCCGCTCGGCACACCTCTCTGGTGGGCCAGCTTCAGTAGGAACACCCCGGCCGAGATCACCTCTGCTTTCACCACCGCTCTCGCTGAGGGCCTGCCCAGCGACCATCGCGACTTCCTGCACGCCGGCCCTCACCACCGGCCCAGCAGCCCCGCCGGGGCATTGGCCGACCGCGGGTGGCAGACCGACGACACCGCCATGTACCTCTACCAACGTTCCCCGGACGGGCACGCCTATTTCGGTCTGCGCAAGGGCCACCTCGACGACTACATGGAGTTGGAGGGCGAAGGGCCGGCGCAGTGGACGATGTACGGCTGCGTGGACCACGTCAACGGCGAACGCTGGCACGCCGACTTCACCAGCGCCACCCCGCTCTACCTGGTGCGGGAGGCCGTGCTCGCCTTCAGCAGCACCGAGCCCGTCGAGCGTCCACTGTCGGGCATCCCCGAGCGGAATCTTCCGTACGTCACCGTCTCGCCCGTCGGCGCGAGCGCCGACCCGCGCCGGTCGGCCGCGCTCGCCCGCACGCCCAACACATCGCAGGCCGGAGCGACTCCACCCATTGCCTCGGCCGCCGCTGGCCTGCCCGCGCCCGGCCCCTCGCGCCGTCGCTGACCACGCCCTGGAGGAGCCGTGCCGTACGACCTGAACGACGAGCGGTGGCGCGAGTACCACGTCACCCCGCGATACCTGGCCGGATCGACCTTCACCGGCGATCCCGCCCTCCAGCCCCTCCTCGACGTGGGCTGGAAACTGAATCACGACGAGATGGGCAACGTGTATGTCAACGCACCGGACCAGACGGTCCGCCTGGGCTACCTGCCCGAAGGCGACGACGACGCGCTGTGGAAGATCACGGCGTACTCCGATCCCTTCGCGATGCCTCGCTGGCTGGTCACGTACCAGGACAGCACCCCGACCGAGATAGTCCAGGGTTTCACCACCGCGCTCGCCGCTGCCTACACCGAGGGCCCCGACTCCTACCTCTACTACGGCAACAGCGACTTGGCGGCACTCGACGTCGGCACTCCGCTGGCGGCAGCAGGCTGGAGCCACCGCTACGGCGCGGCCGACGTCTCCTTCGAGTCCCCGGACGGCCTGGCCGAGGTCCACCTGCGCCGGACCCGCCTGGACCACGCCGCAGAGATGACGGGCCATCAAGAGCGTTGGCTCATGCTGGCTGGACCGCCCGGGAACCAGTGGTACGCCACTGCCTCCTCCTTCACTCCGGAGGGCCTGGTCGCTGCGATGAACACCGCGCTCACCGACCCAGCACCGGTCATCCGCTGCGGCGGCGACCTGCGCCGCCTTCCGCCGCAGGCAACGGCTACCCCGATCAAGCCTCCGGTGCCGACTCCCCTGGACGTCCGCCGCGCCCAGGCTGCCAACTCCCGTTCCACCGTGGCGTCCTCGCCTGTCGGCGCGCGGCCGTTCATCCCGGCACCGCGCCCGCCGTCGGCTCCGCAGGTCCCGCACCCAGGGCACAGCCGCTGACCACCGTTCCCCTTCTCATCCTCCGGAGCCACCCGTGTCCGACGCCACTGCCCTCAACCAGGCTGACGCGATGATCGAGAAAGCCTGGGGCCGCCCCATCGACGCGCTGGAAACCCTCGCGGTCCGCCGCCCCGTCGAGGACCCGCTCCTACGCTCGGCGATGCATATCCGATCGAGCCTCGTCGTCTCGAACAACGCGGTCGCCGTCCACCAGGACCGCTTGCACGCCCTCACCCGGTCCGGCCATGTGCCGGCCTTCTACGACCTGGACCGGATCACCAGCTCGGCGGTGGCCCTGCGGGTCGCGCAGGCCGAGAGCCGCACGGCCTTGCAGGCGATCAGCCACGTTATCGAGGCCCGCGAAGCCTCCGTGACCGCGGACCGGGCACCGGCGCTCCGCCTCGCCCAGGCCGCTGTCGCCCGCTCCGCGCACGCACCACGCGCCCTGGGCCAACCACCGGACCAGCCCGCCCCGTCGGCCGCTGTCGGCCCGACGGTGGCCGCGACCGGGCCACGCCGCTAACCGGTTACTCCGCGTCTTCGTCGCGGTGGGCGTCCCCGAACCGGGAGCCCACCGAGCGGGCCAACTCCTCCACCGTCAGCTCGACGCGCCGCCCGTCCGCGATCCGGTGCTCCACCACGGCCTCCCCGTCACGCTGCCCCTCGGCCCGAGTGCCCACAGCCCACTGGCCGTCGGCCACCATCGCGATGTCGCCCACCGTCCACGGCCTCCCGGCACTGCGGATCTTGCGCTCCAGCCCGGCACCGTCCCAGTGCCTGCTCGACTCCGCCACCCCTGCTCCCCCCTCCGGTTCCGTACGGCCCTGCGCCATAACCCAGTTACGACAACCGGCCGCGCCGATCCATTCCCCGACCCGCCGGTCCCTCACCCTCGGAGGCCAGTTCGCCCACGGCAGACAGCACCTTCCCGGAAACGACTACGTACTTCGGCACACCGCATGTCAACGTACGGATGTCGGTAAAACCGCAGGTCAACGAAGGGACCGTCCACCGTGAACGCCTCCAGCACCCTCCTGCCCGCTGTCGTCCGCCCCGCCGTGGAGGAACGCGCCTGGCTCTCCAGCGACCACTGCGCGAGCCCAGTGCTCGAACTGCTCGGCGCACTCGGCTGGGCGATCGTCGACACCCCGGAGGCCAACGTGCACTGCACCAGCCCGGACGGCCGCGTCTACGTCGGCTGGCTCCCCGAGGACACCGCCGCCTGGAAGCGCGGCATCGTCTGGCAGATCCGGGTCATCCCCGCCGACGCCGAGCCCTGGGTCCAGGAGTTCGGCCTCGACACCCCCTCCGAGGCCGTGGCCGGATTCCTCGCCGCGCTCGTCGCCGCATGTCCCCGTACCGCTAAGTAGCGACGGCCAGACCGCCGCACCGTCGCCCGGCCCAAACTCGCGAAGGAGTCATCGTGGCACGCATGCTCAGCGCCGCCCGCCCCAACTTCCGCCGGGCCTGCCGCTACACCCGGAGAGGCTGCACTTGCTACCTCTACCCCTCCACCACCGGATCGAAGGCGAAGGTCCTGCGCCGCCGCGCGCAACGGCACGCCGAGAAGCGACAACTCCGCACCCCCTGATCCCGGCAAGCATGCCCCACACCAGGAGAGACCTCTTGCAACACCGCGCACCGCTGACCAACCACCACGCCGACGACACCGACTGCCCAGCCGAGCACAAGCACACCAGCTCCGGCAAGCCGCTTCACCCCGGCTGCACCGGCCGCGCCTACACCCAGACCATCTGCTCGTGCGGCGACTGGCAGATGAAGAACCCCGGCAAGGGCTACGTCAACGAGTGCCGCAGGCGGCACCTCGCGAGCCACCCCAAGCCGAACCCGACCGGCCCGAAGGTCTTGCGCGACCTGCTCCGCCTCGACGCCCGCTGACGCTCCACCTCCGGCACCACTTCACCCACCCATCTCACGCTCGGAGGTTCCCGTGCCCCACTACCTGACCGTCGGCCACCTGCTCCACCAGCTTCAGAACCTCGACCCCGACCTACCAGTCCGCCTGGCCATTAACCCCGACTGGCCCTTCACGCACTATCTCGGCACCGACGTCGTCGTGCGCGACGGCGTCGCGTTCATCGCCGACGACGGTCAGGAGGGCTACCTCCCGCGAGCGGTCCGCGACGCCCTCGCCTGGGCCTGACCCCGGCGCACTGATCCCGGCAGGAGGTTCCCATCTCACCGCGACCCCACCCTTTCGCCGCCCGCCCGCTGCAAGGCCTCGCTCTGCGGCCCATACCGTCCGGAGTGCGCGGCGCACTCGTCCACCGCGTCTCCGCCCTTCCCAACGGACCGCTCGACGTCTCCTGGCTCCCTGCCGACGCCCCCAGACTCCCGCTCGGCCGCATCCGCCTCTACTGGGAACCCGCATCCCTGGCGGGCTGGGACGTCACCGCCCACCTCGGGCTGGCCAACGCCGAGGTCCATCTCGCCTCCTGGCCCGCCGCACCCGACAACTGGCCGCATCTGGTCCGCCCGACCATCCACGAGGTACGCGGCCTCTGCGCCGCCCTCGCAGTGGCCACCGCCGCCCTCAACCTCTCCAATCGCCTCGCCTAGGTCTGACCGCAACCGCAAAAGGCCGCCCCGCGCCCATCTGGCAGGGGCGGCCTTGCCGTACGCCCACCGGCGCGTTGCGTACGCTCATCACCGACGAACGAGGAGGACACGTTGGCCGACGACCAGCAGCTCTGGGGATACCCGGAGGTCGCCGCCCACCTGGGCATCAGCGTCCGAGCAGCCCGCAGCCGCAAGAGCCGGGGCAGCCTGCCCGAGCCCGACGACACCAGCGTGCCGGACCGGCCGCGATGGAGGCCGGCCACCTTCCAGGGCTGGCAGCCCGTCGGCCGGGGGTTCCGTAGCGACCTGCACGACACCGCTCAGCACGACAGCACCGCATCCGGCTGACCTGCGGTCGGGTCCGCCCATAGGCTGCGGCCATGACGACCGACTCGCCGATGCCGTCCCCGCCGTTCCCTTCGCCCGACAACGCCGTGCTCAGGGTGGTCGTTGGCAACGCCATCGCATCGGTCCGCAGCGGCGAAGCCTCGGTGGAGGGGGCGATCCTCCACGCAGCCGTTCACGGCTGGTACGAGGGCCACGTCCAGGGCGAGGACGAGTGCACTGGTTGCGACTTCCGGGGCGAGCTGCCCAAACACAGCAACCGAAGCTGACCGGCGCACAATGGAGCAGCGCCATCTCCGCGCCAGGGCACATGGTCAGGCCGCAGCGCCGACAGCGGCAGAGGGGCGAGCGATGCCCACGACTTCGTAGAACGAGTCTCCCCAAGTGGCCCATTTCCGTTCGGCGTCCACGAGGTGGATCGCGTGATCACTGGCGAAATCGCGGGCCGGTTTGGAGAAGGTCCCATTGGTGACCATCACAGCGATGTCAGCCTTGTGCACTGGCCGAGCCGTGCCGTTGAACCGTTGGACAGGCTCGCTCCCGATGGCCCGTCCGGGCAGGGTGTTGGTCTGCTTGCACTGCGCCACGACTCGGCGGTCGTCCGGCGTCAGAAATATGCCGTCCGCACCCAAGTCCCCGGCCCCGCCGTTCCTCCGGATGACCTTCATTCCGTCCCGCTTCGCCAGCCATGCGACGAGAATCTCGAAATTCTTGGAGTCGAACCGCAGAATGCGCTCCGGTGTACAGCTCTTGTCACTCTGGGAGAACGCTAGCCTTCGACTATCGAGGTCGGCCAGACGGTCGACCTCCGCCATCAAGTCGGAGACAAGGGCGCTGTGCCGCTTGTTGAGCGGCTCGATTTGGTTCCAACACTCGGTGATCGTGTTCAGCGGGGAGTTATTGCTACCCGGCGCGTATCGAGGCGCCAGATCCTCGTCGGGCAGACGGCGCAAGTCGTCAAGGGCCTCAGCCGAAACCCGTAGTGCCCCTTCGAGGTGAGCGACTTCCTCACCAACAGCGACGCTGGCACTGTCGAACGCCGCGTCGAGTTCGACTCGTGTGCACTCCCACGACAACCCCTGGAACTCAGGGTCGGACTTGAACTCCCGGAGCCTTTCAATATCTCTGCGTAGGCCGTCTCTCAGGCTCTCCAAATCGGAGTGGGCTCGTCTGCCTATCACCCCTTCCTGCACCCACAAGTAGGCGGCGAGAAGGTCAGCTTGGTCAGCCTTTCCCAGAGCGTCGCCCATCAGCGCGCGTACCTCACGATCAAGGTAGCGGGGAGGGACGACACGGGCGTTACGGTCTATGATCACCGCAGGATATTAACCATGGGCTCCGACAAACCGGACGACCAGGGCAAGGTCGGCCTGTCCGCTCACGACCAGTCAGCCGAATTCGGCTGCTGCCCGATCGTTGAGGCCAGGAACTGTTTTCTCTGGGACCGCGTCCTCAAATAGAGTCTGCATGCACCGCCTGCTCCGCGTCCTGCCGCGCTGGAGCGAACTTGTCCATCGACACCGCTCATCACTCCAGATAGATGCCGGCGAAGGCGCCGTCGAAGCCGAGTGCGGCCAGGCCCTGCTCGACGCTGGGGTAGGTCGTCCCGTCCGGGATGGCGATCATGGCGTCGAAGTCGGCGCGGCTGATCTCGGGCTCGAGCCACTGGTTGCTGCAGCGGCAGCGGACCCAGACGTTGCGGCCGTGGTTGATGAGCAGCCAGTCGCGCCGGGCCCGACAGGTCGAGCACATCACGGGGATCCCGCGCAGGGACAACTCCGGCGGGTGGCTGAGGCAGCGCGTCGCGCCGGGGCCGCTGGGCGGCTGCGTCTCGTACTGGAGCTGCAGCAGCGGATCGCTTCCGGCGGGGGCGGCGGGCAGGACGGGGGTCGGCTCTACGTGGTGGTCGGTCGTTCTGAGCACGAGTGTCGTCTCCCGGTCGAGGGCCTTCTCTTCATCCGTAACAGCCGGTGGAGCCGGTTGTCCAGGGGTTTCGCGCAGGCCGGCAGGCCGGGTGGCGGGCCTGCCGGACTGCTGGTCAGCGGCGCGGCGGGCGGTTGTGCGGGGCCGGGGCGGCGGGCCGAGTCGCTGCCGGAGGTCCGGTCCGAACGCCGGTCCGGTTGGCCGCAGACTTGGCGCGGCCGGTGCCGGCCTGCGGGCGTCGAGCGGCTTCGCCCGGGTGGGCGGGGAGCTGGGCGAGGCGGCGCAGTCGCCAGACCAGGACGTCGTTCACGTCCTCGGCCGTGTCGAGTTCGCGCATGGCGATGGCCTCCTGCAGGAGGGCCTTCGGGTCGTGGCCTGCCTGCTCGACCTGAGCCAGGGTGGCGGCCAGGGCGTCGATCTTCGTGTTCGTGTCGGCTCGGGTGCTGTTCTCGGGCAGGGCGGCGCGGATGGTGGTCTCGTAGGTGCGGCGCTGGGCTTCGGGCAAGGCTCGGCCTTGTTCGCTCAGAGCCTGCATGGGTGCGGTGGCGGCCTGGCGGTAGGCGGCGCGCAGGTGCTCGGCGGTCTGTCGGGAGGCTTCGGCTTGTTGGGCGTGACCGCGGGCGGAGTGCCAGCGGGCCGCGGCCAAGGCGACCAGGACCAGGGTGGACACCAGCATGGCGGTGGTGCCGCCGTCCTCTCCTCGGCCGAGCGCGCTGCCGGCCTGGATGATGCCTCGGGCCGCCGAGCGGATCGCCCGGGTGTCGGCGCGTTCGGCCCGGACGTGGCTGCGGGTGGCGCGTTCGAAGGAGCGAGCGGCGGCACCAAGTTCGGCGCGGGTGGCGGCCGGAGAGGTCTGGGCAACCGCGTCCAGGAGTTCGCCGACTCCGACGAGTTGGGCTGCGGCATCGTCGTCGTCGCTGTCCAGGAGAGTCGCGGCGCGCTCGGCGATCACGGTCGCGGTGCGTCGCCCCCGTGCGGGCGACGACCAGTCGGATCGGCCGGTGTCAGCTTCCGCCGTTGTGACCGCGTCGGAGGTTCCGTCGGCAAGGCGGCGCTGGATCTTCGGATAGGAAAGGTCGGGGGCCAGGGTCGAGCCCGCGAACCAGACCGGTTCGCGGTCGCGGTTGCGGTCGCCGGGCAGTGCGACGGTGTAGCCGAGGACGTCACCGGACGGGGCGTGCCGCAGCTTGACGCGCAGGCCCGCCTCGTGAAGGCGGGTGAAGAACTCGGCTTCGCTCGCCGCTCCGGCGACCGCCTGACGGACGGCTTCGCGCAGTGTCTCGCGCGGTGTCTCGGGTCGGCCGGTGCGCTCGGCTTTGAAGCGCTCGGCGCTGGTGGGCGTCTTGGCTCCGGTACCGTCGCCGGGCTTGAGCTTGCGCAGGCCCATCTCCTGTTCGATTCGGCGGCATTCGGCCTGGGCCTTCTTGAAGTCGTAGTTCATCCTCGGGCGGCGCAGGTCGCCCCGGACCATCGTGGCCAGGATGTGGATGTGGTCGTCTGCGTGGCGCACCGCGACCCAGCGGCACCCGTCCGGATCGCCCTCGGGGGCGAGGTTGACGGCGTGGACCAGGCGACGGGCCACGGTGTTCCACTCCTCGTCGGTCAGGGTGCGGTCGCCGGGGTCGGTACGCACCGAGCAGTGCCAGACGTGCTCGGCCTTGGTGCCGGCCTGCTTGACCCGCAGGTCCAAGGCTGCGGCGAGCCGGGCCAGCGTGACCTTGGGGTCGGGATCGGGGCTGGTATCGCGGCCGGGGTCAGGGGCGAAGCCGTCCCAACTGCCGACGAGGTGGGGGTCGGTGTGCTCGTCGCGTTTGCCGGGGCCGTACAGGTAGACGAGCAGGCCGTGGGTGCGTGAGCCACGTCGAATCTTGGGGACCATCAGAAGCGCCTCTTCACCAGGGTGTCGGCCGCGTCGTCGATACGGGCCAAGAGGCGGGTCAAGGTCGTGAGGACGTGGTCGAGTTCACCGGGGCGGGGCTGCCCTCCGGCGTTGAAGACGAAGGCGATCTGGTTGATGTTGTTGCCGATGCGGGAGATGGCGGTGCGCAGGGCGGCCAGCTCGTCGATGGCGGCGTCGAGCTGTTCGTTGGTGTGCACAGTGGTCGAACCGCGGGCGACGGCGAGGCCGGCAGCAGCGAGGAAACGGGCGACAGTGACGGCGCGCTGTTTGGCGGCAGCGGTGATCTCGCTCTTCTCGGTGTCGGACAGGCGCGTGGTCGTCTTGTGGGTGCGCTGGCTCGGGTCGCGGGTGCGTCGGCGCGGCTTGCGGTCGGGGAACGCAGGTTGGCTCGGGCTCTGCTGCTCGCGCGGGGCGCGGTCGTCTGCTTCTCCTCCCACGACCGGCGCCCCCTGGTGCCTGGAGCCTGGCTGGTCCCCGAGCGCCCTCGCTCGGGGACCAGCCAGACTTCCCCCGCCCCCCTGGGCGGGGGCAAGTGCATACGACGGGCCGTAGGACCGTCGTATGCGACAACTTGCTCCGCCAGGAGCCGTCGTGGGGTCACGCTGCTGTCCGGCCGTAGTGACGACCGGGTCGTTGGCGGTCACCGGCTCGTCTCCGGATTCTCCTGCCGCAGTTCGCGGACGAGTTCCTCGATCCAGTCCATGGCCAGGACCGGGTGGTGCAGGGTCCAGGGGCGACTGTCCCGGGTTCGTTGCACGGTCCAGGTGTTGTCGGGGCCTGATTTGGCGCGGTGCAGGTGACCTCGCTGGTGCAGGACGGTCAGCCAGGAGTCGACCTCGGCGGGTGTGGCCGGGTGGGTGCGCATGGGGTGCTCTCCGCTTCGCTTCGGAAGGATGTGGGGCGCGTGTCCGGGAGCGGGTGACCGGCCGTGGTGTCCGGCTCGGTCACCCGCCTCGTGGTGCCCTGTCAGTTCCGGCCGGAGGTGACCGGCTGTCCGTGCTGAGCGCGGAGCTGGGCCATCAGGGCGGTCAGAGTGTCGCTGGACAGCGGGATCTGCTGACCTCGGATCGCCTGGGCGACCACCTTGCGGGTCAGCTTGTCCTCGGCCCTGACCGCCGACCGGGCAATCTTCAGCAGCTCCTCGGTGTCCGGGTCAGACCGCCGGTCACTGGCTGTCCGAGTGTCCCGGTCAGTGACCGGCGGCGGAGTGACCGGCTGGTGGGTGACCGGCGCGTGGCTGTCCTGGTTGCCGGTGACCGGCTCGGTACCGACCGCGCGGTCAGTGACCGGCGGCGCGGTGTCCGGCTGTCCGGGCAGGTCAGCGGCCTCGTGCGGCTGTTCGCGGGTGACCGGGCTGCTGTCCGCCGGGGCGCTGTCCCCGGTCAGTGACCGAGGACTCGGGGCCTGCTTGTTCAGGGACAGTTGCGGCCGGTCAGTCAGGGCATTGACCGGCTGCCCGGCGCTGACCTGACCGGCCTGCGGCTGCTGCTGGCTGTTCCGGTCAGTCCGGGTGACCGCGATGCCCTCGGGTCGGTCGGCCTGACCGACGTGACCGGCCTGACCGAGGTCCTCCCGGTCACTGCCCTTGACCGGGCCCCGGGCGATGAGGATGTAGAGGTGGACCGCTCCAGCCAGCGCGAGGGGGGCGATGGTGGACAGCACAGCGACCACCGCGTCCCCGAGTCGGAGGCCGGTGCCGGCGACGGCTTCCTCGTTGAGCCGGACCGCGTGGAGGGCATTGGCCCAAATGCTCGCGGCGGTGGCGGTGCCGAAGAGGGCCCAGACGTAGAGCCGGGCGCGCAGGGGCGCGTCGCGGAGGACCAGGAGTGCCCGGATGCCGTAGGCGATGAACCCGTCGATCACCAGGGGGAAGAGGTAGGTCAGGAAACCGCGGATGTGGATGGCGACGGCCATCTGCTGGAGGGCGTCGTACGACAGGGCGCACCCCGCGCCGCCCAGGGCGATGACGACCGCGCGGTCCCAGCCGGTGATGTGCGCCGTCTTCGGCGCGTTCGCGGTGCTCACGCCGCCGTCCCGAAGTCGTCGCGGCCCAGGCGCTCGCCGTCGGTCTCGGGGGGCGGGGTGGTCTTCGTGGTCTGCTCCAGGTCTCGGTTGCGCAGGGCGCGGCGGGTCTCGCGGTACAGCTTCTGGGCGTGCTCCTCGGTGATCTTCAGGAGCCAGGCCAGTCGCTGCTCGGTCACCCCGTGGCGGTAGGCGGCGTGGACGACCGCGCGGCGCTCGGCCTTGGTGAGGTGGACGTCGCGCCCGGCGATGGTGGCGTTGACGCGGCTGTAGTCGAGGCGGTTGGCGAGCTTCTCGTGCAGCGGCCCGCGCTCCTCCTCGGTCAGTCCGCCCCGGATGCCGTCGGTGTCGCCGCTTTCCAGGGCGGCGTCCAGGCAGGTGCGGCGGACCGGGCACTGGCCGCACAGCGACTTCGCGGCGGTGATCTTGTCGGTCTCGTCGGGCTCCGGGAAGAAGATTTCGGGGTCCACCGGGTTGTACTCGGTGCTCTGGCAGACGGCCTGGTCCTGCCAGGTCTGGTCGCCGAGGAGGCGGTGGCGGGCAGGGCTGATCGTCGTGGAGGTCATGCGGGTTGCTCCGATCGCTCTCCGCGCGCAGGGGCGTCGGCGGAGGGGTGCGCTGGGTCGGGAGGTGCATGGGGCGGCGCGGTGGGGGCGCGGCCCGTCGTGGCGGCCTGCGGCGGGTCAGGCTGCGGCGCGGTGGCGTCTGCGGTCGACCGGCTCGAACTCGACGCGCGTGGTCATCTGCGCGAGGCGGGAGGCGATGCGGTCGCCGAGGTAGGCCCGGAGGTCTTTGATCGCCAGGTTGGTGGTGATCAAGGTCGGGAGTTCGTAGTTGTACCGGCGGTTGATGAGCCGGTACGTCACTTCCTCGACCCACTCGCTGGCCTTGGCCGCGCCGAGGTCGTCGATGATCAGGAGCGGGCAGCGGCTGACGGCCGCCAGCTCCCGCTCGCTGTCGACCCCGGGCCGGGGCCGCAGGTCGGCGTACAGGTCGGCGGCGGTGGTCGCGCGCCAGCGCACGCCGACTCCGCTCTGCACCAGCCGCCGGACTGCCCCGTACGCCTGGTGCGTCTTGCCCGCGCCGACGACCCCGGCCATCAGCAGGCTGGGTCCGGTGGTGACCTGCCGCCGGGCTCCCCGGCTGGGGGCGACGGCCGCCTCGGCGACGTCACGGGCCCAGGCCAGGACCTGGGGGTGGTCGGCGACGGCGGCCTGGTAGCGCGGGGGCATTCCAGCCGACAGGGCGTCCAGCGGGGAGAAGGGCTCGGGCTCGTCGGTCAGTTCAGCGACGGCGGCCGGGTCGATGTTGCGGGCGGCCAGGATCCGGGCCATCCGGTCCAGGGTGCCCTCGCTACCGAGGGTCTGCGGTTCGCGGGTACGGGTGCGCATCACAGCTCCTCGGCGTAGGCGGCGGCAGCGTTGGCCGGGTTGGTCCACGCCTGGTGAGCGGGCACGTTAGGCCGGATTCCCGGCCGCGCCAAACCGCCAGAGCGTGTGTTCATGGCCTCGTTGACCATGCTGGTCAGCACGCTCGGGTGCTTGGGGTTGGCCGCGAAGTTCTGCAGCCCGGCCCGGATGTGCTCCGGGGCGATGCCCTCGCCCAGGAGTTTCTTGGTGATCCGCCCGAGGTGCCCGATCACGTCGCTGGGCGGACGCTCGTCGCAGGCAGCGATGTACTCGCCGACGAGCTGGTTGGCCGAGACGGTGGCTGCGGGCGCTGTGCGCCCCGTAGGGATAGAAGATCCAGGATCCAAGATCCTAGATCCAGGCGCCGAGCCCTCTCCGAGGCTTCGGGGAAGGTTCGGAGAACCCTCGGCGAATGCCTCCTGACCTGCGCTTTTCGAGTCAGGGTGGCTAGGGGCGCCGACCATGCCGTCGAAGGCGTCCTGCTGGACGGTGGGAGCCTGGTCGGCGTGGCCGCGAGGTGTCGCGGCGGGCTGCGCGGGCAGATCGAGGGCTCGGGGAGTGTTCGGCGAAGCCTCGGCGAGCCCTCGGGTAGGGATGGGCGACTCCTCGACCCGCTTGGTGCAGGTCGCCCTGCAGGGGCCGCACCGGTCGGCACCGTGGTGCTGCGGGCAGGAGGGCAGGCGGGACTGGCTCGGCTTATCGATCTTCTGATGCTCGGACCAGGTCACGATGTGGAGGTAACGGCGACCGTCGCAGCCGGTGTACCGGCAGATCAGACCGGCGGTCGCGAGCTGGTGGAGGTCGTCCTCGACGTGGACCGAGGTGTGCTCGGCGCGCAGCGGCCAGAGCAGCCCGGCGATGATCGCGGCGTTGTCCCGGTGGCGACCGTGGTCGTCGGCCTGGGTGAGCAGGCCGAAGAAGGTGCGCTCTGCCTCGACGCTCACTTCGGCGAGCGACTCGGAGACGAATGCCTCCGGCTTGATGGTTCGTATCCGCGCCATGTCAGCGGCCCCGACCGGCGGCGACCAGGTCGCTGCGGGTGAGGGTCGCGGCGGCGATGTCGAAGGTGTGCGGCCGAGTCCAGTCCGCCTCCGGCCAGACTCGCAGGATCCAGCGAGCTGCGACCCTAGCGGTCGTCCGCCCCAGCTCCAGGGTCTCCCCGGCCTCGTCCTTGACGATGGCGTGCGGGTGGGGCCACGCCTCCTTCGGGTCGTTGAGGCTGACCCGGACGGTGGCCGCGCCCGGGATCATGTCGGCGAGCTGGGCGGCGAGGCGGCGCTGGCGGTCGGTGTCCGGGCAGGCCAGGGTTCCGCTCGGCATGGCGAGCATGCGATACTCCGTTGTTCGTAGGAGTGCGGTGCGGCGGTTTTCGTGCAAGAAGCCCCGCCGCCCGCGTGATGTGAATTGGCGCCCCTCGGGGTGCCGGCCCGGCGCTTGGGAGTTGGTAGCTCCCGGGCGCCGGTTTGCTTTGCTGCGCTACGTCACGGACCGTGCGCTCGCATTCGCACCACCCCCTCCTCCCTGCCTTCCACCTGCTCGTTCCGCCCCTCCCCGGGTCGCTGCCCGGCGGGGGACGACGAACATACGTAGACACCCGCGGACAAGTCCATCCCTGGTCCTAACCCGTCGCACAGGGCTGGCGACGGCCGGTATTGGGGAAGGTGCTCTCGCGCTCGGCCGACAACGACTGGGTGCCGAAAACGGCGGGGCGTTGCGTAAGTCGCCACGACAACGCAACATGCATAGAGGTCCTCCAGGGGCTGGCACACTTGAGGATCGGGGCCCGATCAACAGGTGCGATACAGGAACGTACGTTAGTTGTACGAATGTATCAAGCCTGGATTACAGTTGCCCTAGACGCCGCCCCGACCAGCCCGACCGCCACGCTGCAGGAGTTCATGTGCCCCCACGTCAATTCGACGGCAGTCGCGTGCGTGCTGTCCGGCGGGGCAAGGACCTTGGCCAGAAGGAGTTGGCCGCCGAGGTAGGTGTCAGCGGCCCCACTGTCGCGCGATGGGAGAGCGGCCAGGACTTCCCCAAGGGTGAGAAGCTCCCCGCGATTGCAGCGGCGCTCGGTCAGCCGCTCGATGTCCTTTTCCCCCACGACGGTCCGCCGGACCTGCAGCTCCTGCGCTGCGACGCCGGCCTCAGCGTGGCGCAGGCCGCTGCGATCATCGACGCGAGCCGCGTGCCGGTGAGCAACGCCGAATCCGGCCGGCGCCGGCTCAGTGATGCTTACGTGCAGCCGCTCGCACAGGCGTACGGGGTGACCGAAGAGGAATTGCTGGCCGCCCAGGACTGCTCGTTCGGCCTTCGCCCCAGAACCGCGCGCGACGACCAGGCATCCGCACCCCGCACGGTCGGCGAAAAGATCAACTATCTGCTGCAGCACGGGTACGTGGGCCAGGAGGCACCCTCTGAAGAGGAAATCGCGCGGGTCGTAAACGATCATGCAGGCGAGACAGCCGTCACAACTGACGACATCATCGCCCTTCGCACGGGTGCCACAACCGAGGCTTCCGACGTAGTGCGTGCTGGCCTAGCCGCGGCGCTCCAGGTCGACGCCGCCCTCTTCCATGACGATGCCGAGCTCGACCCTTCAGCCCGCGAACTCTTTGAGGCGTTCCGCTTCATCAGCTCGATTCACCGAGGACAGATCCTCGGTCTGGCTGCCCGCGGCAACAGCGGGGGCCTGTCGGCCGAGATGATGGCCACCATCAACGACCTCGTCGGGGAACTGAAGCACAAGCTGCCAGAGGTGCAGGACGGGGAGTGACTCCGTCGGCAAGCGGTTCTCGCGGGCTTGGACCTTTGAGAGGTTTCCGCTCTGCAGGCTTTGCCGTCTGATGCAGATCGCCGACCGCGCGTGGAGGGACTGGTCGGTCGTGCCCCTCTCGGGGCTCTGGACCGGCTGAGCACCACGCGCCCCGGCCGGGTGCTGTCCCACCGCAGACTGGCCACCGGATCGGGTGGCGCGCGTCAGGGTGTTGGAGGCAGCAAGCCGTTGCCGCCCTGCGCGGTGAGGGCCGGAACGAGCACTTGTCACCGCCGAGCTGGTGCCGACAACAGCGAAGGGACTACGGCGCTGCCCCGCCACGGGGCAGCGCCGTAGTCCCTTCAAAACTGTTGTCGACTCGGAGCTTCAGGCCGAAAACGGACGTTCGCTCGCCCCGGTCGGACAGTCCCCCACACAACGCCGGGCTAAGACGCGGTGAGGTCCACGCCGAGCAGCTCGGAGAGAGTGGCCACCGTCTGCTTCGGGTCCTGATTGTGGACCCCCGCAAGGCCGAGCTGCTCTGCTGCCCGAACGTACGCTTCGGTGTCATCGACAAAGATGCATTGCTCGGCCGGCAGATCCATGAGCTTGAGCGTGATCTCGAAGAGGCTCGGGTCAGGCTTGCGCATCAGGTGCTGCTCAGAAATCACCACGACGTCGTACAGCCGCTCAAGCTCGAAGCCGTCGTACAGGTCCCACGGGGCCAGCCCCACGCTGTTCGACAGGATGCCCACCTTGATCCCGGCTCGCCTCGCCGCCGCAGCCGCGTTGATCAGCAGCGGCTCAGGGCGAAGGTCACCGAAGATGCGACCCATCAGGTTGTCGGGGGACACGCCCAGCATCTTGCCGGCGAAGTCGTTCCACTCAGTCTGAGAAACCGCTCCGCGCTCAAGGTCGCTGGTGATCCGGACGCCTTCGTCGTCCTTGTACAGGGCCGTGAGGCAGGCGCCCTGCGGAAGACCTTCGCGCTGCTCGAAGGCGAGCACAGCAGGCAGCAGGGGGGTGGTGAGCACGCCTCCGAAATCGAGGATGAGGCCGGTGCGGTTGGACATGCGGGAACTCCATTGCTGAGATTTCGGACGCCCATCCAGACCGGATAGCGTCACGGACTCGGCTGCATATGGTGACGACAGCACTGCGCGTCACGAGGCCAGAGTCCATTCATCACTTACTGGGCGGAGCAGGGCCTATCAGTCCGCTCAACCCACGGTACCAGCCCAGTTCCTGCAGTCGATGGTGCCGAATCTCACTCACAAGCCCGCCGCTCAAGATCAATATGCCGATTGACCCCGAGTTCCGGGCAGGCGGTCTATTGCAAGCTATTGATCCACTTCGGATTCCACTCTTGCGGAGTGCATGAGAAGCCCCTGCGCTTGATCCCTCGTGATGCGCGAGTAAGCGGTGCTGACTCGCACTAGCCACGCCGCTTCGCTGTCGGTGTCAACGAACGGCTTATCTCTCAGGGGCCCAGCGGCATGCGGACGGACTGGTGTGGTGTCAGCGGCCAGGAGTGCCGCCTTAATCCAATACGCTTCTGCAGCCGGCTCAGGGTCAGAGTGCGAGGCGGTAATGTCCTCCGCGGCGAAAATCAGGTTTCGTGGAGCATAATGGCGCAGCTTCTCGCAAGCGTCACCAATATCCTGAGTCCATCGGTCTAGGCGGACGTCGATGGGGACGCGTATATGCATGAGTTCCGCAATGCGCCGTCCAGCTGGGTACAGGCTCGTCCCAGGAAAAGCCTGCACCAGGTCAAACCAGAGCGGATAAGTCCTGTAGAGGGTTTGCCATGTCTTCCACCGGGCTACTGCAGCACGGGTGGTGGGAATACTCGCCCCGGCGGCAACGATCAGGAAGAGCAGGTTCATCCATATCGATGTGACATCCACAAGGAACTGAACTGTGGAAGGGCTTAGGGCGAAGCCCACCGCAACCCAAAGGATGGTGATACGAGCGACTGTATGGACCAGCCCCATCCACATCGAGATTCCCATCAAACCCAACCCGACGCGCATGCTTGTGCTCTCGGCCTGTCGCGCCGCCCTCGTCCACTGGTAGCCGCAAACTGCGGTCGTGATAAACGGGAAGAAGTAGAAGACGGTCATGTAGAGCGCGACTCCCCATTCTCCCGCATGGTCGATGAGGAAATTTTGGCTTGGCCTGTCGCGATCCACCACGGTGAAGAACAGGACCGTGAGCAGAATTACGCCTATTGCCCCCGCCCTATATGATGCGCGGGCAATCCAGCGGGAGACCGCGACGTGCCGAGGCACGACCGCCTCCGTGCTCTTTCCGTAGCTGGTGGCGACGTAAGTCAGGGCTGCCATGATCGCTGCGGTACTGGCAAAGTGTCTGAGTAGGGCGCTCAGGTCTACCACGGGAACGCGGTCTACCGCATCCATTGCCGCTGGCGTGTAGAGACACAGGGCTACGGCAAATCCCGCATAGCCGCCCCAGAGAGCCCTGCGGTGAGAGTCACCATACCGAACTGCAGGAAATCGCCAGATGGCGATAACGGTCATGACTGCCGCAGTCAGGTATTGAAAGTATTCGAACACGGAACCAGTGGATCTCTACGCGGGCTGCATTTTGTCGACCCGCAAGGTCGGTTGAGTGCAGACTTGACTGCCGGTAAGGGGA
Source organism: Streptomyces sp. NPDC048389 (assembly GCF_040706335.1). Lineage (NCBI taxonomy): Bacteria > Bacillati > Actinomycetota > Actinomycetes > Kitasatosporales > Streptomycetaceae > Streptomyces > Streptomyces sp. NPDC048389. The sequence continues at coordinate 34,105 of NZ_JBEZKP010000067.1, forward strand.
CTGCGGGGCGCAGCGGAGTCACAAGGCCGGAAATTGCGTCTCGCCAAACGCTCGCGGCTATACTCGACGCCGGGGAGGAGCAACAGGGTGAGCAAGCGAATTCTCTAGAAGGCTTACCATGTCATCTCCTGTGATCGACTGGCGGCGCGCCAATCGCTTTATCAACGAGGCCGACAGTTCGGCTTGCTTTTCCTCGGGGCTATCGAAGTCGACTCGCCCTTGGACCAGAGTCGACGGAAAACGCCTAAAGACTTCCTGGCGAATTCGTTCAGGGACGTATCGCTCGATCTCGGCAGCCGTCAGGCAAGTCCCGTGGTCCAGCCATTCGTGTACGAGCTCATGGAGAATGATGTGCTCGGTTTGATTTCGACTCGAACGGCGACGATAGAGAATGATCGTAAACTCTGGCGCTTTGACCCGAAGACCGCACGCTGCGCCCAGACCTCCGTCGGGGTCGTCCAGTGGCACTAGCCGAATCTGGCGACCCAACAGGGCTTCCATATTCCGCACCAGAGCCTCAACACTGAAAGGGGTGGGGATAGGGAGGCCCACGAGCAGTCTCTCGCATTCCTTCACGAAGGCGCGCCGTGAAGGGCCTCGACGCCAACGCATAGTCGCTCCCTAGAAATTCCACCGATATTCGCCGCCAGCTCAATCCCGATACTCGTACGCGAGGCGCTGGTAGCCAGGAGCTTGCGCTTTGGGTGCGTGGCGGTTGGCCAGCACACCTGTCTGCGCTTAACCCTACAAGGAGAAAACCGTGATCCACACGGGAGGGGCGCGTAGCGAAGGTCACCCAAGTGCGATAGGCCACAAACGGGCTACCAAGATCGAAATTGGGCGGCGGTCCTTAATTGATCTTGAATGCCTCCGGACTTAGACCATCCTGCCTTGTCAGGTCCATTTCCGTTTACTTGTCAGGTCCATTTCGGGTATTGCGGGGCGCCTCTCAAAGAATCGCGTCGCCACGCGTCGGCTGTTCTACGCGAACCCCAACTCCCGTTTGTAGTCAGCGATGGCGAGCACTGCCTCCGACTGCTCCACAGGCCTCGGCCCGTGGAGTTCGATGCGCACACGGTGCCGGCCGCCTTCGAGCGACCAGGAGTCGCTCGAAGGCGGAGGCGTTCGTCTGGAGCGTCACCGACTGAGTCCCTGCACGTGGCTTCCACGCGGGCCGTCGGGCCAGGTCAGCCTGTCGGCTTTGTACAGGGCCGGGCGTGCTCGGCTTCCTTCGGCTTCAATGAGCTGCTTCAGCGGTGACGCTCCAGAGTGAGGATGGCTTTCGCGATTGACGTCATGTGGTTCGGGCTGCATCGGGATCTGCGGAAGATGCGCCAGGACTTGAGTCGGGCAACGCCGCGTTCGACCGGTGCTCGTGCTTCGGCCAGGGCACGGTTGACGGTTCTCTCGGTGGGGGTGAGGTCTTGCAGGGGTTTGCGTTTGATGCCTGTGGTCACCCAGGGGCCGCCGCCCTGGTAGGCGAGGTCAGCGAGGACGGGGACGCCCTGGCGCTCGCAGATGCGGATGATCTGGTGGGTGCGGGCGGCGGTCAGGTCGTGGGCCCGGCCCGGCAGCGCGGGCGACAGCCACAGCAGCCGGCCGTCCGGATCGGTGACCACCTGCAGGTTCACGCCGTGCCGGCGGTGCTTGTGGGAGTAGTCCGCCCGGCCGTCGCCGACCCGGTCGCACTCGGCGAGGGTGCCGTCCAGCAG
>NZ_JBEZKP010000068.1:0-35684 GCF_040706335.1 Streptomyces sp. NPDC048389
GGGGGGTTGGTGGTCTTTTTTCGCGCGGTTTTAGGCCCGGGGGTTGCCCCCGCGCGGGGGGGGGGGGCCCCCCCCCCCCCGGCCCCGCCCCCCACGGCCGGGGGCCGTCCGCTCACATCCCACCCGACCGGCGCGTGAGAGCAAGGTTTCGCGCCGGTGACCTGTAACCACCGGCCCTGAAACGCGCCGTCCATAACGTCGCCTCCACGATCGGAAACAGGTGGAGGCGCGTGATGGCAGGCCGATGGATCGAAGAGTGGGACCCCGAGGACGAGACCTTCTGGCGGACCAAGGGAGAGCGGGTCGCCCGGCGCAACCTCGCCTTCTCGGTGCTCAGTGAGCACATCGGCTTCTCCGTCTGGAGCCTGTGGTCCGTGATGGTCCTCTTCATGGGACCGGAGTACGGGGTCGACCCGGCGGGCAAGTTCTTCCTGATCGCCACGGCGACCCTCGTCGGCGCCGTGATCCGGGTGCCGTACACCTTCGCCGTCGCGAAGTTCGGCGGCCGCAACTGGACGATCTTCAGCGCGCTGCTCCTGCTGTTGCCGACGGGCGCGGCGTACCTGGTGATGGAGCCGGGCACCTCGTACACGACGTTCCTCGCGGTCGCCGCTCTCACGGGTGTCGGCGGCGGCAACTTCGCCTCGTCGATGACGAACATCAACGCCTTCTTCCCGCTGCGGAAGAAGGGTTGGGCACTCGGCCTCAACGCGGGTGGCGGCAACATCGGCGTGCCGGTGATCCAGCTCGTCTCCCTGCTGATCATCGGCACGGCGGGAGCGGCCCACCCGCGGCTGGTGCTGGGCATCTACCTGCCGCTGATCGTCGTCGCCGCACTCTGCGCCGCACTGTGGATGGACAACCTCGCACCGGTGAAGAACGACACCGGCGCGGCGATCGACGCGGCCAAGGACGGCCACACCTGGATCATGGCCTTCCTCTACATCGGCACCTTCGGCTCGTTCATCGGCTACAGCTTCGCCTTCGGTCTCGTGCTCCAGACCCAGTTCGGCCGCACACCGCTCCAGGCGGCCTCCCTCACCTTCATCGGCCCGCTGCTCGGCTCGCTGATCCGGCCGCTCGGCGGTGCGCTCGCCGACCGCTTCGGCGGTGCGCGCATCACTCTGTGGAACTTCGTGGGCATGGCCGCCGCGACCGGTGTGGTCATCGCCGCCTCCGTCCAGGAGTCCCTGGCCGTGTTCCTCATCGGCTTCATCGCCCTGTTCGTGCTCACCGGCCTCGGGAACGGCTCGACCTACAAGATGATCCCCGGCATCTTCCAGAACAAGGCACTCGCCAAGGGCATGACCGGTGAGACCGCGGCCGCCTACGGGCGCCGGCTGTCCGGCGCCTCCATGGGGCTCATCGGCGCCGTCGGCGCGGTCGGCGGGCTCGCCATCAACCTGGCCTTCCGCCAGTCCTTCCAGACCGCCGGCACCGGAACCGCCGCCTTCGTCTCCTTCCTCGCCTTCTACGCGATCTGCTCGGCCGTCACCTGGGTCGTATACCTCCGCCGGCCCGTCGCGGTGCCGGTCCGCACGGCCGACACGCAGACGGAGACCGAGCGGGCCTACGCACGGGTCTGAGCGAGCGGAGTCCGTAACCACGGTGAAATATGAGCGAACCGGGCCTGTCACGCACCTTTGACAGGCTCGGTCGCCCGTTCACAGTCCGATGGCACCGCCGATGGGGCACTTCAGTGGGGACGACCGACATGCACGACCAAGGCCAATCGAACGGCCCCCTCGCGGGCTTCACCGTCGGCGTGACCGCCGCCCGACGCGCCGACGAGCTGGGCGCCCTGCTGCAGCGGCGGGGCGCGGCCGTCCTGCACGCCCCCGCGCTGCGCATCGTTCCGCTCGCCGACGACGCGGAGCTGCTCGCCGCGACCAAGGGGCTGATCGACCACACCCCGGACGTGGTCGTCGCCACGACCGCCATCGGCTTCCGCGGCTGGGTGGAGGCCGCCGACGGCTGGGGGCTGGGCGAGCAGCTGCTCGGCCGGCTGCGCGGCGCCGAGCTGCTGGCACGCGGCCCCAAGGTCAAGGGCGCCATCCGTGCGGCCGGGCTCACCGAGGAGTGGTCGCCGCCGTCCGAGTCCATGGCGGAGGTCCTGGACCGGCTGCTCGGCGAGGGCGTGGTGGGCCGCCGAGTCGCGCTCCAGCTCCACGGCGAGCCGCTGCCCGGGTTCGTCGAGTCGTTGCGGGCGGGGGGCGCGGACGTCGTCCTCGTGCCGGTCTACCGCTGGATGCCGCCCGAGGACATCGCCCCGCTCGACCGGCTACTGGACGCGACGGTCGCCCGCGGCCTGGACGCCGTCACCTTCACCAGCGCCCCGGCCGCCGCCTCCCTGCTGAACCGGGCCGAGAGCCGCGGCCTCCTCCGCGACCTGCTGGACGCCCTGGAGCGGGACGTCCTCGCGGCCTGCGTGGGCCCGGTCACCGCCGTGCCGCTCCAGTCCGCCGGTGTCACCACGGTGCAGCCGCAGCGGTTCCGGCTCGGCCCGCTCGTACAGCTGCTCGGTGCCGAACTGCCGGGCCGCGCCCGTTCGTTCCCGGCCGCGGGCCGCCGTGTCGAGATCCGCGGACACGCCGTCCTCGTCGACGACGAGCTGCGTCCGGTGCCGCCCGCCGGCATGGCCCTGCTGCGCGCCCTGTCGGAGCGGCCGGGCTGGGTCGTCTCCCGCGCCGATCTGCTGCGGGCCCTGCCGGGCGCGGGCAAGGACGAGCACGCCGTGGAGACGGCGATGGCCCGGCTGCGGACGGCGCTGGGTGCGCCCAAGCTGATCCAGACCGTCGTGAAACGCGGCTACCGGCTGGCCCTCGACACCGCGTCCGACGCGAAGTACGCGGACAAGGACTGACCGCGTCCTGTTGAGGTCTTCCGGCCGCACTCATCGGCGGGCACTCTGGTGGGAACACCCGACGGTGATCCCGAGGCGGTGACAGGCGCATGACAGCGGCGCGTACGGGCGGCCCCCACGCGCAGCCATGGCGGTTCGACTCCGGTCGGATCTGTCTGGACCTGGTGGCGACGGCACAGGAGACGGACCGGCGGCCCGGCGGGCGTGAACCCCTTGCGGACCCCGGGAGGCTGGCGAGCTGGCTCACCGGCGCCGGCCTCGTCCCGGCCGGGACCCGGCCGGCCGGTGTCGACAGCGGCTGGGTGGCCGCCTTCGTCGAACTGCGGGACTGCGTCGACCGCTTGGTGCGTATGCGCTCCGAGGATCGCGACCTGGAGGTCGTCAACTCCCGTGCACAGAGCGCCCCGCCGAGCATCAGGGCGGTACGCGACGACGAAGGCCGGCTGGTGAGGGCGCTGGGCGCCGCGCCCGGGTGCGCCGCGCTCCTCGCGGTCGTCGCACGGGACGCGATCGACCTCCTCACCGATCCCGTCGCGCGCTCGCGGCTGCGGCAGTGCGAGGGAGACAACTGCCGCCGCGTCTACTTGGACACGTCGCGCGGCAGGCGGCGGCGGTGGTGCTCCAGCGAGGTGTGCGGAAACCGCGAGCGTGTGGCCAGGCACCGCAGGAGGACCTCGGCAAAAGATCTCGAAGTTTCTTCGGCCGGCATTGAGTGAACCTCCCGCCGTGCCCGTAGTGAAGAGGGACCAGGCCATGCCGCAGGGACGCCTGGCGGCTCAGCCGACGAAATCAGGGTCTCGACCGGGAGGTGCAGGTGCGCAAGGATGCCGCCGTGGCCGATGACCGTCCGCAACGGGCCCGCCATCGCAGTGAGAAGCCACGTATCGACACCTCTGTGCCCGACGAGGAGTTGATGCGTGCTCTCTACCGTGAACACGCAGGGCCGTTGCTCGCCTATGTACTGCGTCTCGTCGCCGGCGATCGCCAGCGCGCCGAGGACGTCGTGCAGGAGACGCTCATCCGTGCCTGGAAGAACGCCGGTCAGCTCAACCGTGCGACCGGCTCTGTCCGACCCTGGCTGGTGACGGTCGCCCGGCGTATCGTCATCGACGGTCACCGCAGCCGGCAGGCCCGGCCGCAGGAGGTCGATCCGTCGCCGCTGGAGGTCATGCCCGCGGAGGACGAGATCGACAAGGCGTTGTGGCTGATGACGCTCTCAGATGCGCTCGATGATTTGACGCCCGCCCACAGGGAAGTTCTTGTCGAGACGTATTTCAAGGGGCGTACGGTCAATGAGGCGGCCGAAACGCTCGGCATACCCAGCGGGACCGTGCGGTCCCGCGTTTTCTACGCGCTCCGTTCCATGAAGCTCGCACTTGAGGAGAGGGGGGTCTCGGCATGACCATGTACGAGCAGGAATCCGTGCACGACGCCGTCGGCGCGTATGTGCTCGGCGTGCTCGACGAAGCGGACGCCTCCGCCTTCGAGGCGCATCTCGCGGCGTGCGACATCTGTGCCGCCCACCTCGAGGAGTTCTCGGGGATGGAGCCGATGCTCGCGATGCTCGCGCAGGCCCCGGCCGCCGCGCCGCCGCAGGGCAACCTCTACAGCCTGCCCGGCATGCGCGGCATGGAGGACTTCCCGCCACCACGGCCCGTGCCCGTGGTGCCCACGGCCCCGAGCCCCAAGGTGCTCGACGGCCTGCTGAACGAGGTCGCCGTCAAGCGCGCCCACAAGCGCCGGCGCGGCATGTACCTGCTCGCGGCGGCTGCCGCGCTGATCATCGGCGGTCCGGCCGTCGCGGTCGTCGTCACGGCGGACGGCACGGGGAACAACGTGGCGGGCGCCGACCCGCACCCCACCAGCCCCGCCGAGGACGCCTTCTTCCACGACATGGACGAGAAGGTGCAGGCGACGGACGCGACCACCAAGGTCAGTGCCGTCGTCGGCATGGAGAAGAAGGGCTGGGGCACCCACGCCGTCCTGGAACTGAAGAACGTCAGGGGACCGCTCAAGTGCAACCTCATCGCCGTCTCCAAGACCGGTGAGGAGGAGGTCGTGACCTCCTGGGCCGTCCCGAAGTGGGGCTACGGAATCCCCGACAGCCCGCATGAGAACGCCAAGAACCCGCTGTACGTCCACGGCGGCTCGGCGATGGACCGGAACGACATCGATCACTTCGAGGTCCGTACGTTCGAGGGGGAACGGCTGGTCGAGGTGGACGCGTAGCAGGCGCCGCACCGCGGCCGGGGAGCTGTACGGCCCCGGCCCCGTTCGTGTGCCCGCAGCCCCTTCGCGCGGCCCTTCCCGCGGCCCCCTTCGCGCAGCCCCTTCCCGCGGTCCTTCTCCGCGCGGTCCCGTGCCCGCGGGCCGGGCCTCCCGGTCCGCGGCCCGGGCAGGTGCAATATCCTCCCCCCTTGCCGTACGGTTGACGGCTGCCCAGTGCTGTCAAGAAGGGGGCCCGGTGGCCGCGCAGGATGCCGCTGTCGAATCCGTGGTCGGTTCCACCGCCGACACGGTGCGAGACCGTGAGATCGGTGTCGAACAGGTACACCTGGACCAGGTGTACCGCCGTCTCGAGGAGAAGATCCACGAGGCCGAGTTCCTGATGAACGACGCCGCCAAGAGGGGGCAGGTCGGCACCCCCGGCGCGCTCGCGGAGCGGGACGCCCAGGTCTTCCGGGCCGGCATCCACCTCAACCGCCTCAACAACGAGTTCGAGGACTTCCTCTTCGGCCGGATCGACCTGCTGTACGGCAAGGACGGCGAGAAGGGCCCCGACGGCGCCTACACCTCCGTCGAGCCCGCCGACGACGCCGTACGGCCCGACAACACCGCCGACATCGGCGAGACCCTCCACATCGGCCGGATCGGCGTCCTCGACTCCGACTACACCCCCCTCGTCATCGACTGGCGCGCCCCGGCCGCCGCGCCGTTCTACCGCTCCACCCCGGTCGACCCGGGACGGGTGGTGCGCCGCCGCGTCATCCGCTCCAAGGGCCGCAAGGTCCTCGGCGTCGAGGACGACCTGATGCGCCCCGAGCTGACCGCCGCGCTGAACGGGGAGAAGCTGCCCGTCGTCGGCGACGGCGCGCTGATGGCGGCGCTCGGGCAGGCCCGCAGCCACTCGATGCGCGACATCGTCGCCTCCATCCAGGCCGAACAGGATCTGGTGATCCGCGCCCCCGCCGCCTCCGTGACCTATGTGGAGGGCGGTCCCGGCACGGGCAAGACGGCAGTCGCCCTGCACCGGGCCGCGTACCTGCTCTACCAGGACCGGCGCCGGTACGCGGGCGGCATCCTCATCGTCTCCCCGACGCCGCTGCTCGTCGCCTACACCGAGGGCGTGCTGCCCTCGCTCGGTGAGGAGGGGCAGGTCGCGATCCGTGCTGTCGGCTCACTGGTCGACGGGGCGGAGGCGACGGTCTACGACGAACCGGCCGTCGCCCGGATCAAGGGCTCCTCCCGGATGCTGAAGGTGCTGCGCAAGGCCGCCCGGGGCGCCCTGGAGCTGTCGCCCGCCGGCGCGTACGGTTCCGCCTCCGCGCAGGGCCGGTCCGCCTCCACGGAAGGACAGCTCGCCTTCGACGAGGAGCCTGAGGACGCGCCCGCCCCCGCCGCCGCACCCGCCCGGTTGCGCGTCGTCGCCTTCGGCCGTCGCCTGGAGCTGGAGGCCGCAGAGCTGCAGCGCATCCGCGACAACGTGCTCGGGGGCACCGCCCCCGTGAACCTGCTGCGTCCCCGCGCCCGACGCCTCCTGCTGGACGCCCTGTACGCCAAGTCGGGTGCCGCAGCCCGGCACGGCGGCGACCCGGAGCTCGCCGCCGAGCTGCGCTCCTCCTTCGACGAGGACGTCACCGGCGAGGACGCCTTCACCGCCTTCCTCGACGCCTGGTGGCCCGAGCTGACCCCCCGCGGAGTGCTCGCCGCCATGGCCGACGAGCGGCGTCTCGGCCGCTGGGCCCGCCGCGTGCTCAATCCGGGGGAGGTGCGCAGGCTGGCCCGTTCGCTGCGCCGGGAGGGCCTGTCCGTCCACGACGTGGCGCTCCTGGACGAGCTGAACACCCTGCTCGGCGCGCCCGCCCGGCCTCGCAGGAGGCGTGAGGCCGACCCGCTGGACCAGCTGACCGGGCTGGAGGAGCTGATGCCGCAGCGCGAGGAGTCGCAGCGCGAGCGGGCGGAGCGCCTCGCGGCGGAGCGCACCGAGTACGCGCATGTGATCGTCGACGAGGCGCAGGACCTCACACCCATGCAGTGGCGGATGATCGGCCGGCGCGGCAGGCGTGCCACCTGGACGGTCGTCGGCGACCCTGCCCAGTCGTCCTGGTCCGCGCCGGACGAGGCGGCCGAGGCCCGCGACGAGGCGCTGGGCAGCCGTCCCCGCCGCCGCTTCGAGCTGACCGTCAACTACCGGAACCCGGCCGAGATCGCCGAACTGGCCGCCAAGGTGCTCAGGCTCGCCATGCCCGGTATGGAGTCCCCGTCCGCCGTCCGCTCCACCGGGGTGCGGCCACGGTTCGCGGTCGTCCCGGACGGCGAGGACCTCGCCGGGGCCGTACGCGCGGAGGCCCGGCGGCTGCTCGACCGGGTCGACGGCACGGTGGGGGTCGTCGTCGCGATGAACCGGCGCGAGCAGGCGGCGCGCTGGCTGGCGGGGCTGGGGGAGCGGGTCGTCGCGCTCGGCTCGCTGGAGGCGAAGGGGCTGGAGTACGACGCGACCGTGGTCGTCTCGCCCGCCGAGATCGCCGACGAGTCACCGGCGGGCCTCCGGGTCCTGTACGTGGCGCTGACCCGGGCCACCCAGCAGCTCACGGTGGTCGCGGGCCGCCGCGACCAGCCCGACGGGGAGGGCGTGCCGGACCTGCTGCGGGACTGAACGGGCGACCGTCCAGGAACCGTGGCGGCGTACGGGATTCACTTGCCGGGAGCGTGCGTTAGCCTGGATACGGCACCGGCCCGATCCAAGCCCCCGGGCCCAACCTTCGTCCCTCAGAGGGACCACTTGCCGCGAGGCGAGCATGGCGGGTCGGTGCCACTCTGACTACGGCGGACCCAGCGCTCGAGAGGCCCGCGTCACCTGGACCGGTGACGCGGGCCTCTTCAGTTTCCGGACCGTTTCTCGTATGGTGGAAAACAATTTCCGAAAACAATATGACCGCATTACCTGCTACTGGCAGGTAGGTGTCACCATCTTCACAGCGCTGCCGGGCCGCGAGGCGCGGTGCCGCGTAGCAACGAAGCTAGGGAAAGCAGAGGAACCCGGTCATGGCAACGGCGCCCAGCGTCTCGTATTCGATGACGGTCCGGCTGGAGGTGCCCGCGAGCGGAACCGCGGTCTCCCAGCTGACCACGGCCGTGGAGTCCTCCGGCGGCTCCGTGACCGGCCTGGACGTGACCGCGTCCGGCCACGAGAAGCTGCGGATCGACGTCACGATCGCGGCCAGCTCCACGGCACACGCGGAAGAGATCGTCGAAGGTCTGCGGGACATCGAGGGCGTCGTCCTCGGCAAGGTCTCCGACCGTACGTTCCTGATGCACCTCGGCGGCAAGATCGAGATGGCGTCCAAGCACCCCATCCGCAACCGTGACGACCTCTCCATGATCTACACCCCCGGGGTGGCACGGGTCTGCATGGCGATCGCGGAGAACCCCGAGGACGCCCGCCGGCTGACCATCAAGCGGAACTCCGTTGCAGTGGTGACCGACGGCTCCGCCGTCCTCGGCCTCGGGAACATCGGCCCCAGGGCCGCACTGCCGGTCATGGAGGGCAAGGCGGCCCTCTTCAAGCGCTTCGCCGGCATCGACGCCTGGCCGCTGTGCCTCGACACCCAGGACACCGACGCCATCGTCGAGATCGTCAAGGCGATCGCCCCCGGCTTCGCCGGCATCAACCTCGAGGACATCTCCGCGCCCCGCTGCTTCGAGATCGAGGCCCGTCTGCGCGAGGCCCTCGACATCCCGGTCTTCCACGACGACCAGCACGGCACCGCCATCGTCGTCCTCGCCTCGCTGACCAACGCCCTGCGTGTGGTGGGCAAGAGCGCCGGCGACGTACGGGTCGTCATGTCCGGCGCCGGCGCCGCCGGTACGGCGATCCTCAAGCTTCTGCTCGCGGCGGGTGTCAAGCACGCCGTCGTCGCCGACATCCACGGTGTCGTGCACGCGGGCCGCGAGGACCTGGTGGCCGCCGCCCCGGACTCGCCGCTGCGCTGGATCGCCGACAACACCAACCCCGAGGGCGTCACCGGCACGCTGAAGGAAGCGGTCGTCGGAGCGGACGTCTTCATCGGCGTCTCCGCGCCGAACGTGCTCGGTGCGGAGGATGTCGCGGCCATGGCGGAGGGCGCGATCGTGTTTGCGCTCGCGAATCCCGACCCCGAGGTCGACCCGGCAATCGCCCGCCGGACAGCGGCAGTTGTGGCCACCGGCCGCTCGGACTTCCCGAACCAGATCAACAACGTGCTGGTCTTCCCGGGCGTCTTCCGCGGTCTGCTGGACGCGCAGTCCCGTACCGTCAACACGGAGATGATGCTCGCGGCCGCGGCCGCGCTCGCGGACGTCGTCACCGAGGACGAGCTCAACCCGAACTACATCATCCCCTCCGTCTTCAACGACAAGGTCGCCGGAGCCGTCGCGGGAGCGGTACGGGACGCGGCGAAGGCGGCGGGCGCCGCTGTGACGGGCCCCACGTCCCACTGACATACGGCGCGTCGCGGGTCGCGGGCTTGCAAACCCCCCTTTAGGGTGGCGGATCAGGAGTACGCGGCCCGGCCCGCCCGCTCCGACGAGTCCCGAGGGAGTCGACGGAACGTCACCACGATGAGGCAGTGGTGGATTTCGCACGGCTCCGGGGTGACACCGGAGGGTGCCGGATTGGCTTTCCCGCCGCTGGTGGGGGCAGGATGCTTCCCCGAGGACCTGCGTCCTGGGGGCAGCCCCCGCGGGCGCGGAGGGGTCTGACAGCAGACCCGGGTCCGGGGACTGTCCGAGGGCCCTGGCAGCATCGGCTTCGATCCACGCCTCACAGGCAAGAAGAACACGGGAGTAACAAAATGAACCGCAGTGAGCTGGTGGCCGCGCTGGCCGACCGCGCCGAGGTGACCCGCAAGGACGCCGACGCCGTTCTGGCCGCTCTCGCCGAGACCGTCGGCGAGGTCGTCGCCAAGGGCGACGAGAAGGTCACCATCCCCGGCTTTCTGACCTTCGAGCGCACCCACCGTGCCGCCCGCACCGCCCGCAACCCGCAGACCGGCGACCCGATCCAGATCCCGGCCGGCTACAGCGTGAAGGTCTCCGCGGGCTCGAAGCTCAAGGAAGCCGCCAAGGGCAAGTAAGCCTCCGGCACGACGCGAGGGCGGTCACCCGACACGGGCGGCCGCCCTTCGCCACGTCAGACCCCGCCGGGCGCCGCCCCCGTACCCTCGCGCGTCAGCCTCCGGCTGCGGTGTGGAGGGCGCGAGCCCTGGGGCCGGGGCGTGCCGCTCTTGTCGGGGCTCCGCCCCGTGCCCCGCGCCTCAAACGCCGGCGAGGGTCGAGTCGCCCGCACGCCCGGCCCACGCCCCACCCGGTGCCTCCCGCACCCGACCGGCACCCGGCGCGCGCACGGGGGGCGCCACGCCCGAGCCCGCACGGGGGCGCCACGCCTCCGCGCGCACCCGCCGACGCCCGCGTCAGAGCCGGCACACAGGGCGCCACGCTCGCGCACGTATGAAGCGCGTCCCGCAACCCGATCGGCATCCGGCGCCCGCGCACAGGGCGCACGCACGCCCGCGCCCGCACTTGCCGCACGCCCGCGCACACCCACACCCGGTGCCGCACCCGCGCGCACCCGCCGACGCCGACGCCCACGTCGGCGCCCGCACCCACGCACGCCGACAGCCCCCGCGGACGCATCCGCGGGGGCCGTCGGCGAGGGAGTCTCGTCAGACGATCGGGCCGCCCGGCAGCTCCACCTTCGCGCCGAGCTTCTCCAGCTTCTCCATGAAGTTCTCGTACCCCCGGTTGATCAGGTCGATCCCGTGCACCCGGCTCGTCCCCTGCGCCGCCAGCGCCGCGATCAGGTAGGAGAAGCCGCCGCGCAGGTCGGGGATGACCAGGTCCGCGCCCTGGAGCTTCGTCGGGCCCGACACCACCGCGGAGTGCAGGAAGTTGCGCTGGCCGAAGCGGCAGTGGGAGCCGCCCAGGCACTCGCGGTACAGCTGGATGTGGGCGCCCATCTGGTTCAGCGCCGACGTGAAGCCCAGCCGCGACTCGTACACCGTCTCGTGCACGATGGACAGCCCCGTCGCCTGCGTCAGGGCTACCACCAGTGGCTGCTGCCAGTCCGTCTGGAAGCCGGGGTGCACATCGGTCTCCAGCGCGATGGACTTGAGCCGTCCGCCGGGGTGCCAGAAGCGGATGCCCTCGTCGTCGATCTCGAACGCGCCGCCGACCCTCCGGTACGTGTTGAGGAAGGTCATCATGGAGCGCTGCTGCGCTCCCCGCACATAGATGTTGCCCTCGGTGGCCAGCGCCGCCGAAGCCCAGGACGCCGCCTCCAGGCGGTCGGGGAGGGCCCGGTGCGTGTAGCCGCCGAGTTTGTCGACACCGGTGATCCGGATCGTCCGGTCGGTGTCCAGGGAGATGATCGCGCCCATCTTCTGCAGCACGCAGATGAGGTCCTCGATCTCCGGCTCGACCGCCGCGTTCGTCAGCTCGGTGACGCCTTCGGCGAGCACCGCCGTCAGCAGCACCTGCTCGGTCGAGCCGACCGACGGGTACGGCAGCCGGATCTTGGTGCCGCGCAGCCGCTGCGGGGCCTCCAGGTACTGGCCGTCCGCGCGCTTCTCGATCGTCGCGCCGAACTGGCGCAGCACGTCGAAGTGGAAGTCGATGGGCCGCCCGCCGATGTCGCATCCGCCGAGTCCGGGGATGAAGGCGTGGCCGAGGCGGTGCAGCAGGGGCCCGCAGAAGAGGATCGGGATGCGCGACGAGCCCGCGTGGGCATCGATGTCGGCGACGTTGGCGCTTTCGACGTGCGTCGGGTCGAGGACCAGTTCGCCCGGCTCGTCGCCGGGGCGGACCGTCACGCCGTGCAACTGCAGCAGTCCGCGTACGACTCTGACGTCACGGATGTCCGGCACATTGCGCAGCCGGCTCGGCTCACTGCCGAGCAGAGCGGCGACCATCGCCTTGGGCACGAGGTTCTTCGCGCCGCGGACGCGGATCTCGCCCTCGAGCGGGGTTCCGCCGTGGACAAGCAGTACATCGTCTGTGCCGGTCATGAATCTCGCGTTCCGGAGGGTGTCCCCCTCAAATGGAGCGAGGGGGAGAGTCGGTCGGGGGACAGAGAAAGGGTAAGGGGGCGGAGGGCCCCTTCTGTATGGCCCGGGAGGGTTCTCGTACGTAATGAATTCGGCACAGCACTCAGCGTCCGCCGGACCTCGCGTACCGTCACCGCCCACCCCGGCGGACCGCCGCCGCCCGCACGGCCCGTGAGCTGCGGCCATCCCGCGGTGTTCGGATCCCGGGCCGCCCGGTCCCACGGACGGCCAAGATGCGGGATCATGTCTCGCATGACCGAGGTGTCCTCGCTCACAGGCCGGCTGCTCGTCGCCGCACCCGCCCTGGCGGACCCGAACTTCGACCGGGCGGTGGTTCTGCTGCTCGATCACGACGACGAGGGCTCCCTCGGTGTGATCCTCAACCGGCCCACCCCGGTGGTCGTCGAGGACATCCTCGAGGCGTGGGGCGCGCTGGCCGGTGAGCCCGGCGTGGTGTTCCAGGGCGGCCCCGTCTCCCTCGACGCGGCGCTGGGCCTCGCCGTGATCCCGGGCGACGAGGGCCCGCTGGGCTGGCGGCGGGTGTACGGCGCGATCGGCCTCGTCGACCTCGAGGCGCCGCCGGAGCTGCTGGGCGGCGCCCTGGGTTCCCTGCGGATCTTCGCCGGTTACGCGGGCTGGGGCCCGGGGCAGCTGGAGGACGAGCTGCAGGACGGCGCCTGGTACGTCGTCGAGTCGGAGCCGGGGGACGTCTCCTCGCCACACCCGGAGAGCCTGTGGCGGTCGGTGCTGCGCCGTCAGCGCAGCGAGCTGGCGATGTTCGCCACGTATCCGGACGATCCGAGCCTGAACTGACCGGCGGCCCGCCGGGCGGCGGGGCTGTACCTGCCCCACGCGGTCTGCGCGGCCTGCGCGGCCTGCGCGGTGCGGCGTGGAAAGGTCCGGCGGGGAGGGGGACGGGGCCCTCCCGCAAAGGCGCGCACGGGCTTGCTCCCGCAGGCACCGTCTCGTAGGTACCCTTGGAGCCCATGAGCACTCTTGAGCCCGAGCGCGGGACAGGCACGGGAACCCTCGTAGAGCCGACACCCCAGGTGTCGCACGGCGACGGCGACCACGAGCGCTACGCCCATTACGTCCAGAAGGACAAGATCATGGCGAGCGCTCTCGACGGCACTCCCGTGGTGGCACTGTGCGGGAAGGTCTGGGTGCCGGGGCGTGACCCCAAGAAGTACCCGGTCTGCCCCATGTGCAAGGAGATCTACGAGTCCATGGGCGCCGGCGGCGACAAGGACAAGGACAAGAGCGGCAAGAACAAGAAGTAGCCTTCTGCCGCCAGTCGGCAACGGCCCCCGGGATGCGCTTTCGGCGCGTCCCGGGGGCCGTCTGCGTCTGCGGCCCGCCGTGGTCCGTTGCACGGGGTGCTCCAGCCGGTCACAGAGTGGTTGAGACCTCTTGTCCTCCTCTTGTCCGGCGGTTCCGCCGGGCCTAGCCTCCTGCGTGTTGTGCACAGCGAAACACGCATTGCATATGCTGCAATGCTCAATTCGTAGGGGCGCCCGCATGAAGCTCATCTCCCGAATCGTCGTCCCGGCCGCAGCGCTCGTGCCGGCGGGTCTCACCGCCACCGCGTGCGCCCCCCGGACCTCCGACAACAGCGCCCAGCAGGACGACAGGAGCGGCACGCTGCGGGTCTGGCTGTTCCGGGAGGTCAACAACAAGCCCAAGGAGCAGGTCGTCGACGCCGCGGTCGCCGCGTTCGAGAAGTCGCACCGGGGCGCCCGGGTCGAGGTCGAGTACATACCGGTGGAGACCCGCGCCCAGCGGATCAAGGCGGCCTTCAACGACCCGTCGAGCGCCCCCGACCTGATCGAGTACGGAAACACCGACACCGCCGGATACGTCAAGGACGGCGGACTCGCCGACGTCACCGCCGAGTTCGGCGCCTGGGGCGAGGCCGCGGACACCGACCCGACCGCCAAGCAGTCCGTCACCGTCGACGGCAGGATCTACGGGGCGCCGCTCTTCGTCGGCGTACGGGCGCTCTACTACCGCACCGACGTCTTCGAGGACCTCGGCATCGAGGCCCCCAGGACGCAGGGCGAGCTCATCGAAACCGCCAGGAAGATCCACCGGGCGAAGCCGGACCTGTACGGCCTCGCGGTCGGCGGCGCCTACACCTACGGGGCGATGCCCTTCATCTGGTCCCACGGCGGCGAACTGGCCGAGGAGAGCGGCGGTTCCCACCGTGCCACCATCGACAGCGCCGCAGCGCGGAAGGGCATCGAGGCGTACACGTCCCTCTTCGGCGACGACAACTGCCCGGCCGCCGAGTGCGCCTCCACGGGCGGCAACGCCACCGTCACCGCCTTCGCCTCCGGCAAGGCGGCGATGGCGATCGGCGGCGACTTCAGCCACCGGGCCGTCGAGGCCGGCACGGTCAAGGGCAAGTACGCCGTCATACCGCTGCCCGGTGTGAGGGCCGGTGAGATCGCCCCCGCCTTCGCGGGCGGCAACAACCTCGGCATCCTCAAGAGCAGTTCGCACCGCACACTGGCCGTGGACCTGATGAAGCAGCTCGCCGGCAGGGAGACGCAGGGAAGGTTCTTCGACGCGATGGGCTTCCTGCCCACGTACACCGATGTGCGCACCGAAGCGGCGAAGAAGCAGCCGTTCGTCGAGCCCTTCATCGAGACGCTCGGCGCCGGTGCCGAGTTCGTCCCCGCCTCGCCCGCGTGGGGCCGGATCGACGCCTCGCTCGTGCTGCCGACGATGTTCCAGGAGATCGTCAGCGGCAAGAAGGACGTGGCCGCGGCCGCCGGTGACGCCGCGAGGAAGATGGACGCCGCGTTCGCCGACGAAGGCTGAGGCCATGGCGTACGAGACGGCCGCCGCCGAGCCGGCCGCGGTCCCTCCCGAGACCGCGGTCCCTCCCGAGAC
Source organism: Streptomyces sp. NPDC048389 (assembly GCF_040706335.1). Lineage (NCBI taxonomy): Bacteria > Bacillati > Actinomycetota > Actinomycetes > Kitasatosporales > Streptomycetaceae > Streptomyces > Streptomyces sp. NPDC048389. The sequence goes on from NZ_JBEZKP010000068.1 coordinate 15,061, forward strand.
CGCGGGCCCGCGCGGGACGGGCCCGCGGCCCCTGGCGCGACGGCCGCGACGCCGTGGTGCGGGGACACCGTGGCTCTATCTCGCACCCGCCCTGGTGGTGCTCGCCGGGCTGCTGGTCTACCCGATCTACCAGCTCGGCCTGATCTCCTTCCTCGAATACACCCGGGCCCAGGTCAGCGGCGGTGAACCGACCACCTTCCAGGGGCTCGGCAACTACCGGAGGCTCTTCGCCGACAGCCGGTTCCGGCAGGTGCTCCTGGCGACCCTGGTCTTCGCGGCGGCGTGCGTGGTCGTCACACTCGCCGTCGGCTGTGCACTGGCCGTCCTGCTGCCCCGGGTGCGCGCACTGCCGCGGCTGGTGCTGATGACGGCCGCGCTGGGTGCCTGGGCGACTCCCGCGATCACCGGCTCCACCGTCTGGGTCTTCCTCTTCGATCCCGACCACGGTCCGGTCAACCGGATCCTGGGCCTGGGTGACTTCTCCTGGACGTACGGGCGCCTCAGCGCCTTCGCGCTCGTCCTGTTCGAGGTCGTGTGGTGCTCGTTCCCGTTCGTCATGGTGACGGTGTACGCGGGCATCAAGGCGATCCCCGGGGAGGTGCTGGAGGCGGCCTCGCTCGACGGCGCGTCGCCGTGGCGGACCTGGCGATCCGTCACGGCTCCGATGCTGCGGCCCATTCTCGTCGACCGTGATGACCGTGCCGGTGCTCGTCTTCTTCGTCCTCGTACAGCGGCGCCTGGTCTCCGGGCTGGGCGGCGCGGTGAAGGACTGACCGTGGGGACGCCCGGCCCCGCGCGACCGCGGGCCGCCGGGCTCCGGGCAGGCCGGTGCCACGCCGCGCCTGCCGTGGCCGATCGACTCGAAAGGCGGACCTGATGGCGGACGAGATGGCAGGCGAGATGGCAGACCGAGTGGCGGACCGGCCGGCGGGACAAGGGGCCGAGCGAGTGGCGGCCTTGGGGCCGGGCCGGACGGCGGACCCCACGGACGTCCTCCCCCTGCCGCGCAGCGGCACGGCACGCGACGGCGTATTCGTGCTCGACGGATCGACCGTCGTCGACGCGGGCCCCGGCACCGAAGGCGCAGAGCGCCGGCTGCGCGCCGAGGTGGGCGCGGCGACAGGGCTGCCGCTGGCGCCCGGGGCCGGTGACGGCGGCGGGGTGATCCGGCTGCGCGTCGACGCCGCGGACGCCGGGCACCTGGGACCCGAGGGCTACAAGCTGTACGCCGGCGGCGACGGCGTCACGATCCACGGCGGTGGCCCCGCCGGAGTGTTCTGGGGCGTGCAGACGCTCCGTCAACTTCTGGGACCCGAGGCGTACCGCAGGGCCCCCGTCGCGACGGGCAGGCGCTGGGAGGTGCCGGGCGCCTTCGTCGAGGACGCGCCCCGGTTCTCCTGGCGCGGCCTCATGCTGGACGTCGCACGGCACTTCATGCCGAAGGACGGCGTCCTGCGCTACCTCGACCTGCTCGCCGCACACAAGCTCAACGTCTTCCACTTCCACCTCACCGACGACCAGGGCTGGCGCATCGAGATCAAGCGCCACCCGAGGCTCACCGAGGTGGGCGCCTGGCGCGCACGGACCAAGCACGGGCACCGCGCCTCACCGCTGTGGGACGACACCCCCCACGGCGGCTACTACACGCAGGACGACATCCGCGAGATCGTGGCCTACGCCGCCGAGCGGCATATCACCGTCGTCCCCGAGATCGACATCCCCGGGCACTCGCAGGCGGCGATCGCCGCGTATCCGGAACTGGGCAACACCGACGTCATCGACACGTCCCTCCTGACCGTCTGGGACAACTGGGGCATCAGCCCCAACGTACTGGCACCCACCGACAACACCCTCCGCTTCTACGAGGGTGTGCTGGAGGAGGTCCTCGGCCTCTTCCCGTCCGCCTTCGTGCACATCGGCGGCGACGAGTGCCTCAAGGACCAGTGGAAGGCGTCGGCCACTGCCCAGGCGCGCGTCAAGGAGCTGGGGCTCGCCGACGAGGACGAGCTGCAGTCGTGGTTCGTCCGCCACTTCGACCGCTGGCTCACCGAGCGCGGCCGCCGCCTCATCGGCTGGGACGAAATCCTCGAAGGAGGTCCGGCGCCCGGCGCGGCCGTCTCCTCCTGGCGCGGCTACCGGGGCGGCATCGCCGCCGCGGAGGCCGGGCACGACGTCGTCATGTGCCCCGAGCAGCAGGTGTATCTGGACCACCGGCAGGCCGCGGGTGACGAGGAGCCGATGCCCATCGGGTATGTACGCACCCTCGAGGACGTCTACCGCTTCGAGCCCGTGCCGCCCGCGCTCACACCGGAGGCCGCCGCCCGTGTGCTGGGTACCCAGGCCAACGTGTGGACCGAGGTGATGCAGGACCGCTCCCGCGTCGACTACCAGGTCTTCCCGCGCCTCGCCGCGTTCGCCGAGGTCGCCTGGTCCGCGCTGCCCCCGGCCGCCGAGCGCGATTTCGCGGACTTCGAACGCCGGATGACCGCCCATTACGCACGCCTTGACGCGATCGGTGTCCAGTATCGGCCGCCCGGCGGCCCGTTGCCCTGGCAGCGGCGCCCCGGTGTCGCCGGACGCCCGATCGACGGGACGCCCCCGAACGTGTGAGCCCGGCCCGAGGCCGCCGCCCCGTGGCCCGGGCCCTGGGACCGTGGTGCCGTGGCACCGCGAGGAACAAGGCGTACAACCGCCGTCGAAGCACCGCACTGCCCCTTTGACGCCATGCAGGTGTCAAACCGGACCAATGGCATGGTTTCGTGCTTGTGGGGGTGGATCCACCCTTCGTGGACCCTCCCGCCGGTCCGCCCGGAAGATGTGCCAGAGTTGCCACGTCCGGCCTGTGAGCACGTACGGTACGGCAACACAGGAGGGACAGCCCGGACACCGGGAAGGGGCAGCTTGGTGACCACGCACGCACCGCACACGGCACAGTCGGTGACGCTGCCGGCCTCGCTCGACGAGGCCGTGGCGGCGCTCAGCGCCATGCCCGCCGCCGTCCCCGTCGCGGGCGGGACCGACCTCATGACCGCGGTCAACCGGGGTCAGTTGCGCCCCGCCGGACTGGTCGGACTCGGCCGCATCAGCGAGATCCGTGGCTGGCGCTACCAGGACGGGCACGCGCTGCTCGGCGCCGGACTCACCCACGCCCGGATGGGCCGCCCCGACTTCGCGGCGCTCATCCCCGCCCTCGCAGCCGCGGCCCGCGCGGCCGGCCCGCCCCAGATCCGCAACGCGGGCACGCTCGGGGGCAACATCGTCAGCGCCGCGCCGACCAACGACACCCTGCCGGTACTCGCCGCCCTGGAGGCCGATCTCGTCGTCGCCGGCCCCGGCGGCGCACGCCGCGAGATCCCCGTTTCGCACCTGCTGGCCGGCCGGGAGATGCTCGGGCCCGCCGAGCTGATCGGCTTCGTACGCGTGCCGCTCCTGCACGCCCCGCAGGTCTTCCTGAAGGCCACCGGCCGCACCGGCCCCGGCCGCGCCACGGCCTCCGTGGCCGTCGTGCTCGACCCGGCCCGGCGCGGTGTGCGCTGCGCGGTCGGCGCCATCGCGCCGATGCCGCTGCGGCCGCTGGAGGCGGAGCGATGGATAGCCTCGCTCATCGACTGGGACGGCGAACGCGGCCTCGCGGGCGAGGCACTCACCGCGTTCGGCGAGTACGTCGCCACCGCCTGCATCCCCGACCTGGCACCGGCCGCGGAGGGCGAGGAACAACCGGTGCTGTCACCGGCCGTACTGCACCTGCGGCGCACGGTCGCCGCGCTGGCCCGACGGGCACTGGGGAGGGCGCTGTCGTGAGCAACGAGGACAACCCGCACGGCCTTCCGCCGGAGTTCCGGCTGCCGGAGGGTTCCGAGCCGGAACACCGCGGCGATCGCTACGACGGGCACGAGCGGCAGGAGCGGTACGAGCAGCCCGAGGAGCACGAGCGGTACGTCCAGCACGAGCAGCGCCAGCACGTGGGCCGGTACGAGCAGGCGGAGCAGTACGACCCGTACGGGGCCGGTTCGGGCGCCGGTTCCGAAGCCGGTGCCGGTGCGGAGGCCGGCGCCTATGACGCGTACGGCTCGTACGGCGGTCAGGGCGGCGGCTGGCAACCGACGCCGCAGGGCGGCGAGTACGACGGCGAGGCCACGGCGTTCTTCCAGCTGCCCCCCGAGGCCACTTCCGACACGGCGCCGCTCGAGGCTCCCGGACACGGTTACGTACCCCCGGTGATCACGCCGCTGACGCCTGCCGCCGGTACGGACCCGGCCTCCACGGGCGGCTGGGCATCGCCGCCCCAGTGGCCGGAGCCCGCGGCGCGGGACGCCTCGCAGGACGCGAGCGGGGCCGCGGAGGCGGGCGGCACCGGCCAGTGGTCCTACTTCCAGGAGACCGGGCCCGCCGTGTCGTCCGAGGGCGACTCGGGTGAGTTCCCGCTGCCGCCGGGCGCCGACGCGCCGTGGCGTGCCGCGGCTCCGCCCGCCACGCTCCCCGGAGGCGCGCCCGCGCCCTGGGCGACGCTGCCGGGCGGAGCCGCGGCGCCGTGGGCGGAAGGGCAGCCGGAGCCCGCGGACTCCGGACCCGGGCCGGAGCCCGCGGCCGCCGTACCGGTGGCCGAGGACGACGCCACGGAGGACCCCGGGCCGCCCATGCCCGTCCCGGCCGAGGTACACGCCGAGACGGAGCGGGAAGCCGCCGCGCCGTCCCCGGAGTTCGCGGACGCGTCCGCCGAGACGTCCCGCGCTCCCGGCGAGCAGCCGGCGGCCGAGTCGGGGGAGCCTGCCGCCGAGCCAGAGCCGGAGGGCGCGGCTGTCGGCCCCGCAACCGGACCAGGACCTGCACCCGCACCCGTGCCGGAGCCCGCCCGTGAGCGGGCGCCCGCCCCGGAGCCGGAGCCGGAGCCGGCCCACGACCACGGACCCGCCCTCGACCCCGGGGCCGCGTCCGCCGAGCCCACTGCCGCGCCGGCGGACGTGCTGCCCCCCGGGAACGAAGAGCACCCCCCGACCTCGTACGTCCTGCGCGTCAACGGCACCGACCGCCCCGTCAGCGACGCCTGGATAGGCGAGTCCCTCCTGTACGTGCTCCGGGAGCGCCTCGGCCTCGCTGGCGCCAAGGACGGCTGCTCCCAGGGCGAATGCGGCGCCTGCAACGTCCAGGTCGACGGCCGCCTCGTCGCTTCCTGCCTGGTCCCCGCGGCGACCGCCGCCGGCTCCGAGGTCCGTACGGTCGAGGGCCTGGCCACCGGCGGCGAACCCTCCGACGTCCAGCGGGCCCTGGCCGCCTGCGGCGCCGTCCAGTGCGGCTTCTGCATCCCCGGCATGGCCATGACCGTCCACGACCTCCTCGAGGGCAACCACGCCCCCACCGAACTGGAGACCAGGCAGGCCCTGTGCGGCAACCTCTGCCGCTGCTCCGGATACCGCGGCGTTCTCGACGCCGTGCGCCAGGTGGTCGCCGGCCGGGCGGCGAGCGCGGCAGCCGCTGCCGAAGCCGCGGAAACGCCGGACGCCGGTGACGAAGCCCGCATCCCGCACCAGGCGCCCCCCGGCGCGGGTAGTGTGCAGATTCACCCGCACGACGGAGGCATGGCGTGAGCAACGACGCGGCCACCACCGCGATGCCGCAGCAGGTCGACAGTCCTCTGCCGGAACCTCCTGCCCACGGCCTCGGCGCGTCGCTCCCCGCGGCCGACACCCGCGCGAAGAGCGAGGGCACCTTCCCCTACGCCGCCGACCTGTGGGCGGAGGGACTGCTGTGGGCCGCGCTGCTGCGCTCGCCGCACCCCCACGCCCGGATCGTCTCCGTCGACACGTCCGCCGCGCTGGAGATGCCCGGCGTGCACGCGGTCATCACCCACGAGGACGTCCCCGGTGACGGCTCGTACGGGAGGCGCATCGCCGACCGGCCCGTCTTCGCCTCCGAGATCGTCCGGCACCACGGCGAGGCGATCGCCGCGGTCGCCGCCGACCACCCCGACACCGCCCGCCTCGCGGCGGCGGCGATCGCGGTCGAGTACGAACTCCTCGAACCGGTCACCGACCCCGAGAAGGCGTTCGCCGCCGAGCCGCTGCACCCCGACGGCAACCTCATCCGCCACATCCCGCTGAGCTACGGCGACCCCGAGGCCACCGGCGAGGTGATCGTCGAGGGCCTGTACCGCATCGGCCGCCAGGACCCCGCCCCCATCGGCGCCGAGGCCGGTCTCGCCGTACCCCGCCCCGACGGCGGCGTCGAGCTCTACGTCGCCTCCACCGATCCGCACACCGACCGCGACCTGGCCGCCTCCTGCTTCGGTCTGGAACCGGACCGGGTCAAGGTCGTCGTCACCGGCGTCCCCGGCGCGACCGGCGACCGCGAGGACCCCGGATTCCAGCTGCCGCTCGGCCTGCTGGCTCTTCGTACCGGCTGCCCCGTCAAACTCACCGCCACCCGCGAGGAGTCCTTCCTCGGGCACGCCCACCGCCACCCCACGCTGCTGCGCTACCGCCACCACGCGGACGCAGGGGGCCACCTCGTCAAGGTCGAGGCGCAGCTGCTGCTCGACGCGGGCGCGTACGCCGACGACTCCTCCGAGTCGCTGGCCGCCGCGGTCGCCTTCGCCTGCGGCCCGTACGTCGTCCCGCACGCCCACATCGAGGGCTGGGCGGTCCGTACCAACAACCCGCCGTCAGGTCATGTACGCGGCGAGGGAGCGATGCAGGTCTGCGCCGCCTACGAGGCGCAGATGGACAAGCTCGCCGTGAAACTGGGCCTCGACCAGACCGAGATCCGCCTGCGCAACGTCCTGGCCACCGGCGACATCCTGCCCACCGGTCAGACCGTCACCTGCCCGGCGCCCGTCGCGGAACTGCTCCAGGCCGTACGCGACTTCCCCCTCCCGCCCCTCCCCAAGGACTCCCCGGAGGACGACTGGCTCCTCCCCGGCGGCCCCGAAGGCGCCGCCGAACCGGGCGCGGTACGCCGCGGCGTCGGCTACGCCCTCGGCATGGTCCACATGCTCGGCGCGGAAGGCACCGACGAGGTCTCCACCGCCACGGTCAGAATCCAGGACGGTGTGGCGACCGTCATCTGCGCGGCCGTCGAGACCGGCTCCGGTTTCTCCACGCTGGCCCGGCAGATCGTGCAGGAGACGCTGGGCGTGGAGGACGTCCGCGTAGCCGCCGTCGACACCGACCAGCCCCCGGCCGGCCCGGCCGCCCACGGCCGCCACACCTGGGTCTCCGGCGGAGCCGTCGAACGTGCCGCCAAGATGGTCCGCACCCAACTCCTCCAGCCGCTGGCCCACCAGTTCGGCATGTCCACCGAACTGCTCCAGATCACCGACGGCAAGATCACGTCATACGACGGCGTGCTGTCGACCACGGTGACCGAGGCGCTGGACGGCAAGGAACTCTGGGCCACCGCCCAGTGCCGCCCCCACCCCACCGAGCCCCTGGACGAGTCGGGCCAGGGTGACGCCTTCGTCGGCCTCGCCTTCTGCGCGATCCGCGCGGTGGTCGACGTCGACATCGAACTGGGCTCCGTACGCGTGGTCGAGATGGCCGTGGCCCAGGACGTCGGCCGCGTCCTCAACCCCTCCCAACTGGTCACCCGCATAGAGGCCGGCGTCACCCAGGGCGTCGGCGCGGCCCTCACCGAGAACCTCCGCACGGCCCGCGGCCTGATCCGCCACCCCGACCTCACCGGCTACGTGCTCCCGACGGCCTTGGACGCACCGGACATTCGCATCGTGAAACTCGTCGAGGAACGCGACGTCGTGGCCCCCTTCGGCGCCAAACCCGCCAGCGCGGCCCCGGTCGTCACTTCCCCGGCCGCCGTCGCCTCCGCCGTCCGCGCCGCCACCGGCCGCCCCATCAACCGCCTCCCGATCCGGCCCCAGGCGGCGGTGGTCGTTCCCGGCTGAGGGGCGGGCCGGGCTGAGGGAGTACGCGCCACGGGTCCCGGCAGGGCCGGGACCCACCTCCCGGGCCCGAGGGCCGCCATCGGTTTGCCGTCGAAGCCCCAGAGCCACTCGGGCACACGGCAGTGTGTCTCCTCGGCCGGCAGGCGTACGGCGCCCCTCAAGGCCCCGGCTCGGTCCGCAAAGCGACCGCCATACGCCGTTCCCACCGTAACGGGACGCGATCTCGGGGCCCCGCACAGCCCGTGCCGGACCCGAGGCGGGACACACGGTCGTACGACGAAGGGACTGGTCCGGTCCCGACCAATGACAGGGCTCAATCGCCATCTTGCCCCTTACGCTTATGGGTCATGACCCCTCTCGAACCGCGTGACGCCGACGTCCCGCCTCGCCCTGCGGACCCCGCAGATCCCGCGGACCCCATGGATCCGACGGCGACACCCGACGTCACCCGTGGTGCCGCCGGCGTCGACGGCCGACAGAGCGGGGTTCTGGGGCGCGACCTGCGAGCGCTCAGCATCGGCATCGTCTCAGTCGTCTTCCTGGTCGCCTTCGAGGCCACCGCGGTCGGCACGGCCATGCCCGTGGCGGCTCGTGAACTGCACGGCATCCCGCTGTACGCCTTCGCCTTCTCCGCGTACTTCACCACCAGCCTCTTCGGCATGGTCCTCGCCGGTCAGTGGGCCGACCGCAGCGGTCCGCTGGGCGCGCTCGCGGGCGGGATGAGCGCGTTCGCCGCGGGGCTGGTGCTGTCGGGGACCGCCGGCGCCATGTGGGTGTTCGTACTCGGGCGGGCCGTTCAGGGCCTCGGCGGAGGGCTGGTCATCGTAACGCTGTACGTCGTCGTCAGCCGCGCGTACCCGCAGCGGCTGCAACCCGCGATCATGGCGGCGTTCGCGGCGAGTTGGGTGATCCCGTCCGTCGTCGGGCCGCTCGCGGCCGGGACGGTCACCGAACAGCTCGGCTGGCGCTGGGTGTTCCTCGGCATCCCCGCCCTCGTCGTGCTGCCACTCGCGCTCGCGCTGCCCGCGATCCGCCGTACGGCCTCCGGGCCCGCCGACCCCTCCGCACCCGTGGCGGCCTTCGACCGGCGCCGGATCCGGCTGGCCCTCGCCATCTCGCTCGGCGCCGGTCTGCTGCAGTACGCGGGCCAGGACCTGCGCTGGCTCTCACTCCTGCCCGCAGCCGCCGGCGCGGCACTGCTCGTGCCGTCCGCGCTCGGGCTGCTGCCGAGGGGGACGTACCGGGCGGCGCGCGGACTGCCGTCCGTCGTCCTGCTGCGGGGCATCGCCGCAGGGTCCTTCATCGCGGCCGAGTCGTTCGTGCCACTGATGCTCGTCACCCAGCGCGGCCTCTCCCCGACCATGGCCGGACTCTCGCTCGCGGTCGGCGGCGCGACCTGGGCACTGGGCTCGTACGTTCAGTCCCGGCCCCGGACCGAGCCGTACCGTGAGCGGCTGGTCGTCCTCGGCATGCTGCTGGTCGCGGCGGCGATCGCGACCGCGCCGAGCGTACTGATCGAGGCGGTGCCGGTCTGGATCGTCGCCGTCGCGTGGGCGTTCGGCTGCTTCGGCATGGGGCTGGTCATCGGCTCGACGAGCGTGCTGCTCCTGAAACTGTCCGCGCCGAAGGAGGCGGGCGCGAACTCGGCCGCGCTGCAGATCTCGGACGCGCTGTCGAACGTACTGCTCCTCGCGGCGGGCGGCGCCGCGTTCGCCGCGCTCGGCGGCGGCGCGGTGGGCGCGACCCACGCCGTGTCCGCCGGCGCCTCCGCTGCCCACCCGGCAGCCTTTGCGGCGGTGTTCCTGCCGATGGCCGGCGTGGCGCTCGCCGGTGCGTGGGTGGCGACACGGCTCAAGGCGAAGACCGGGTGAGCGCATCGTGGAACTGCGCGGTGCGGCCAACTCGCAGCCGGTGCACTCCCGGTATGGCCGGGACTGCCCCAGGGGCCCATGAGTGTCGGTACCACTCGGTAAAGTGACAGACCGATTTCTGTGTCCACGGGGGGCGGCACGATGGCGGAGCACGACGACCGGCCGAGCGGCATGTCCGGTGACGAGCGTCAACTGCGCGCGGTGAACCCGGCCATGGCGTCGTTGCTGTACGACGCCGAGTCGATGGTGTCGTTCAAGGGGCGGGTCGATCAACTGTTGATCGACCTGGGCGACTCGCCCGCGGCACCGAACCAGGTGGGCACGGTTCACACCCGGCGCGACCACTTCGGCGGCGGCGACGGAGCCTGGGCCGAGGCCGCGGGACTGTACGCCTCGTACGAGCTCGTGGTCGACCGGCTCAAGGAACTGTCGCAGCTGTTGGGCGACTGCCTGGAGGGCATGGGCATCGCCGTCGTGTCCGCCAAGAACGGCTACGCCGGCATCGACGACGACGTACGTCGACGGATGCTGACGATCCAGCACCACACACAGCGGCACTATGACGCCGAACGAGACCCGACACAGCGCCCGCGCCCACCGGCCGACGGCGCACCGACGACCCAGCCGGGAGACACGGCGGGCGCGGGCGGGCTCCAGTAGGCGACAGGGGGACACGGAAGATGGTCAATGACAGTGGTGGAGGCGGCGGAGGGGGCCGGACCCCCTTCGAGAGCATGTCCCACGAGGCGATGCTGGCCTGGCTGGACCAGGCCAGCAGCTTCCATGTCCAGGAAGCGGCCGACCGGTTGTCGGCTGCCGCGGTCGAGATCCGGAGCATCGCCCAACAGATGAAGTTCCGCCCCGAGCGGGTGAGGTGGGAGGGCGAGGGCTTCGAGGCGTTCGTCGAGTGGGGCGCGAGCCTTGCCTCCTCGACCTTGCGGCTGGCGGACTACAGCGACGACGCGTCCAAGTGGCTCGGCCAGTCCTCGGGCGCCATCGCCCGAGCCCAGGCCGCCATCCCCCGCTACACCTCCAAGGAACAGGCCCAGGCCAACCTCGCCGCGGCCCAGGCCCATCGCAATGACCCCGACGCGTCGGCGGTGGCGGCCGAGGCGGACTCCGCCCTGGCCGCCACACGGGAGCAGAACCGCCTGGAGGCCGCCGCCGAGATGCGCAAGCTGGCGCAGGCGTACGACCAGTCAGCGTCGCAGATGGACAAGCTGGAGCCACCGACGTTCCGTCCGCCGCCGGCGGAGTTCGTGCCGCCGCCCGACAGCTCCGTTGGCACCCAGGACCTGTATCACTCGGAACGTGCCACCCCCGCCGGGGGCGGGGGTGGCGGAGGGTATGCTGCTCCGGCGTCTGCCACAGGTGGTTCGCCAGTACCTGGGACGGCAGCAGCACGCATGACTGGGCCTGAGTTGCCTCCTGGCGTCACTGAGCCGAGGCCGCCCCAGGTTGCCATGGAGCTCGACAGCGTCAACGCGCAGCCACCGAAGGAGACGACTCCTCCAGCTCCGTCTTCGCTTGGTCCGCTACGCCCCGAGGGCGGCCCGACGAACCCGCCGGTTAACCTGGCGCCCCCTGTGCCTGGCGGCGGCCCCCTGCCTCCGCCTGCCAAGCACAGCGTTACCGAGCGCATCCCAGGCATTCCCCGGGGGCCGGTACCGCCAGGGCAGTCGACCGGAGTGCCAGGTCCCGGCCCCGGCAGCGCGAGGCCCCCAAAGGACGGCATCGTAGGCGGACGCCCCATGCCGCCCGCCTCCGCGCAGGCGAGCGGCATTCCGCGGGGAAACGTCATCGGCGCCGGAGGCGGCGGGTATGCCCGTCCACCCATGGCACACGGTGCCGTAGGCGTGGGAGGAGGCGCGGGATCGGGCCAAAGTCGGACACCGGGCGGTCGGCGTTTCGCGACCGAGACCGGAGGCATCGTCGGCGGCCGTCCGCAGACGGGCGTCACAGGCGGGCGTCCGTCCACCGAGGGCGGTTCCCGACCGGCACCTGGTGGGATCACGGGCACGCCTTCGCGGCCGTCCTCACGCAATGAGAATACTGAGGGCGACCGGCCTGACTACCTCACCGAGGACGACGAGACCTGGCACCGGAACAACCGCCGAGTCGTGCCACCGGTCATCGACTGAACCTCACCCGAGACGAGAAAAGGATCTCCATGCCTGCCAGCACCAAACGCCGGGCACGCACCCGAGCAGTGGCATCCACGCTCCTCACGATGGTGTTGGCAGGCATCGCGGTCCCGGCACATGCCGATTCCATCCGCTCGCAGCAGTGGCACCTGAACGCCATGGGCGCGGAAGAGATTTGGAAGATCAGCACAGGAAAGGGTGTGACCGTCGCGGTCATTGACACCGGCGTCAATGCCGCCAATGGAGATCTCCGAGGTGGCGTCCTCAAGGGTAAGGACCTGGCCCCCGCCGAGTCCGGAGACGAGTGGACAGATTATGACGGCCACGGCACTGGAATGGCGGGCATCATCGCAGGAGCCGGCAGCAGTGCGGGAGGGGATGGCGCATTCGGGCTGGCGCCAGGTACCAAGATTCTCCCAGTGCGCATGCCGGAGGAAGAGCGGTTGGCGAACAAGGCCGAAGCGAACGAGCAGTTCAATGTTGTCGCGCCGGAAGCGATTCGCTACGCCGTTGATGCAGGTGCCAAGGTCATCAATATGTCGATGGCAGTCGACCAGGGGTCGCCGCAACTGACGGCCGCCGTCCGGTATGCCAACGAGAAGGGCTCGCTGGTCTTCGCGGGCACGGGCAACGATGGCCTGAAACAGGAGATGTACCCGGCCTCGACCCCGGGAGTCGTCGCTGTGGGAGCGTTGGGGAAGGATCTCAAGAGAGCGAAGTTCTCCCACTACGGACCGCAGGTCGACGTTGCTGCGCCAGGCGTCGATATCTTGCAGGCATGCCATGACAATGAGATCTGCAAGGGCGAAGGTACGAGTGCTGCCACCGCCATCGCCTCCGCCACCGCCGCGTTGATCTGGTCCAAGCACCCGGAGTGGACCAACAACCAGGTCCTGCGGGTCATGCTGAACACCATCAGCGGCCCGACCAGCGGCAACAAGCGCAACGACCATATCGGTTACGGCGCCCTGCGCCCCCTGCGGGCGCTGATGACGCCCGGCGACCCCGGCCCTGCGGACCAGTACCCGCTTCCCGACTTCACCTACCAGGACACCAAGCCCCCGTCCTCGGAGCCCTCCAGCCCTGCGGAAGCCTCCGCCCATCCGACGGCCGCACCGACCGCGTCCGACGGCGACAGCGGCACGACGACCGTCTGGATCGCCACCGGCATCGGCGCCGTCGTCGTGGGGGGCGCCGTCGCGGCTCTGGCTGTCCGAGCCCGGCGGCGGCGGGCGGCTGAAGCCACCGCGGGGAACAGCGCCCCGTACCCGTACCACGGGGATCACTGGCCCAGCGGACGCTGACGACGTGGGCCCTCGTGGGCGGTCAGCTGACCCGCTTTGTGATGCTGCACTGGAGTTGTCTGTCAGGAGCAGTTCAGCTCGTGCTCGGCGAAGTCAACCATTCGTTGTAGCAGGCCAGGCAGCGCGGCGCGCAACCTCTTCTCGTCTGGTGATCGGTCCGTGCTGAGGCGCAGTTCGATGTACTTTCCGGGATCGGCCGGTGATTTGGAGGCGTCGCACACGATATGCGTGCCGGCTCCGGTGCCCCAGGTTAGGCCTCTCGCGCCGACATCGATGGGCTGGGGATTGGCCTTATCCCAGGGGGCCCAGTCGACCTGACCCTCGTAGTCGAGGAGCTTGGCATTGACAAGCATCCCGTGCCTACCGTCGATGTACAGGTTGCATGTGGCGGAGTCCATTTCTTCATTGAGGAGGAATGGATCCGAGGACATTTCGGCCTTCTTGCCCGTCGGCATGAGCGGAGCGATTTCACCGGCGGTGAATACGCCCCAGCAGATCCGTTTCGGGAGTTTAGGCATCACCTCACTTTCGCCGTCCGAGCAGCCGACCACTGCCGTGAGGGAGAGAGTGGTCATCAATGCGGCCAGTGCGCGAGTGACGTTTTGGTGCATCTAGCTTCCCTTCGGACCGGAACTGGCAACCAGGTCGCGGCCGATGGAGTGCGCGGCAGCGGTCTGTGTGGAGGCTGATCCCTTGTACTCATTGATCTGTTCTGCTGTGAGGACGGATCCGCGGGCGGCAGTCTCGACGGCGGATGCCGCTGCCCACTTCGCTGCGCGTTCTGCGTCGGCGTAGCCTCGGGCCGACTCATGGCGCGATTCATCGGCCTTGTCTTCCTTCGCGCTGTTCACGGTCGACTCCGTGATGTCCTCCTTCATCCACATCGCCGCGTCACCCAGCACCGGAACCATCCCCACGTACTTGGCCCCGAGGGCGTCGATGACGCGGTTCGTCCACTTCGCGTTCTCCTCCACGCCCTTGTTGTACTCGTCGGCCTCATGGGCCTTGGTGTCGTGGATGGCCTGCGCCCGGGCTTCGGTCAGGATGCCCGCGATCTCGCCGCCCGGGTGGACGGCGTTCTGAATGGCGAGATCGGTGTCTCCGTGCTGCTCGGGATTGCGGAAGACGTCCGAAACGAGTGCCGTGGTGTACGCCTGCTGGGCGTTGGTGATCGCTCCGTAGGCGTGGGGGTCCTGGGCGACCGCGCCGAGGAACGAGGCCATCTCGTCCTTGCGGAACTCGGCCATCACCCCGAGTGGCTTCGCCTGGTTCGCGCCGTTCTCCGCAGTGGCCTGCAGGTCGGGCATGTACTCGGCGGCCATGTTGCCGAACTGCGGGGACAGGCCGCTGAGCGGGCCCGGCAGGTCGCCGGGGTTCGCCGCGACCAGAGCCGGATCCGCGCCGATCTTCGCCACGACCTGCTCCATCACATTGGTCATGGCCTCGGTGTGCGACACCGGCGGCGCGTTCTCGTCGCCCGGTACGCGCCCCGTGACCGCCGCCTCCAGGGCATTGCCGAGAGCGGTCTGGCCGGGGGTGGCCTCTCCACCGACGACCGTGTCGTAATAGTCGGCGGTCGGCTTCTTGTCGAGCATGTAGTCGACGAGTCCCTGCGCGTCCTTGCCCCCGATCGCACCGTCGGACAAGGTGACGAGGCCGTCCTTGTTGGTGTCCTCGCGGAGCGGTTCGTCGAAGAAGGCGGTTGACGCCTCCGGATTGTGACTCAGCGCCTCCATGAACCCGGTGAGCGGGTTGAACCCCCTGCCGCCCTCATTGTCCAGATTGATGGACATGGCTCGGTCGATGGGCATGCTGTGGTCCCAGATTCCCGGGTTCTTCTTGTCCATGGCCACCATGTCGCGGCCCACCGAAGTGAGGAACTCCGTGTTGTAGGTCCCCTCCCGAAGGAGAGCTCCCAATGCCTGGTAGCCGTACACCTTGGTGCCGAGCCCGGTGCTGCCGGACACGTCGAGTTCCTTGCGTCCCGCCTTCATGAGCTGGGTGGTCCAGGTGGCGTCGAGGTGGTTCGGAGTGGACGTGTGGGTGGCGAGGCCGAGGATCGCGCCCATGTCGTTCTGAATGTTGCGCACCATCTTCACGCGGTCCTGGGCCTCCGCGGACGGGCCGAGCGATGTGGCGTTCAACGACATGTTCGCGTACGCCTCGAGGGTTCCTTCCGCACCGAGCTTGCGATAGAAGGAGGCGGAGAACTCGGGATCGGCGCGGTTGTCGTCCAGAAGGTCTTCGAGTTCCTTGAGGGCGACCACGTTGCGCGCGGTGCCGCCGTCGCCGGTGACCTTCTTCATGAGTTCCGCCGCCCGGTCGACCTGTTCGGCGTCGAGGCTCTTGTACTTGGGAGCGGTGAAGTTGTGGTCGTCCCGGACGTTTGCCGCGAGGGCCCGTTTCAGCGAGTCGTCGGCGTCGGAGCAGTCCTCGACGATCCTGTCTATTTTCCTCTGCCAGGAGGCCACGACCTCTTCCTGCTTGCGCAGTGCCTCCGCGTAGCCGGGGTCGTGGCGTGCCGTCGCGTCGGTCTTCAGGTCGTGGCGGGGCCGGACCTTGCCGTTCGCGTCCACGTGGATGCCCGCGGCCGGCCCCTCCTCGTCCCGGATCCTGATGAGCGCGTCCCTGGCGGCCCTGAACGACGTGTGCGCGTCCGCGAGGAGCAGTTCAATGCCCTTGGCCTGGGCTTCCGCGTCGTCGAACTCCTTGGCCGTCTTGGTGATGAACGGCTTCGTGACACCCGCGTTCAGGCCCCGCCAGTCGGCTTTGTCGGACTTGGCCTTCATGCCTCGCCGGGCCTCGTCCGCGAGCTTCTCCAGCTTGGTGAGCATCTCCGACCAGTCGTCGGCGGCTTCCTTGAACTTGGTGACGGGCGCGTCGACGACGTCCTCGTACTTCAGCACTGTGCTTCCCCCGGTGGACTACTTGAAGTACTCGCTGATCTTGGAGACTGCGGTCAGGTTGCCGCCGATGTCGGCGTCGTCCTTCGCGTGGGCGGCCTTCGAGTGGTCGAGGTGGTTGGAGATCTGCGCGCATGCGTCGAGCAGAGTCCGCAGTTGGGAGTTCCAGCGGTCGTGGACCTTCAGCAGTTCCGCGCCGCTGGTGAAGTTCCCGTTCATCAGTGCGATGGCCGCGTCGTACGTCGAGGCGCGGGCGTGGTCGCCGTCCCGGGTCAGCCGTCCGTGGAGGACGTATGCGTCGTGCCCGACCGCTCCGAGCTCGTCGGTGTTCACCTTCAGTTCTGTGGCACCGTGGTGGGCGCCGGCTTCCGGGTCGGCCATTCTGAGATTTCTCCACTCCCCGTCGCCCCGTCCTCTTCGGTGTCGGGGTGCGACCTCAGCGTAACGGTGAGCTACAGACTGATCGGTGTGTTCCAGTCGCCTCACGAACCGCCTCGCGCGCCGCCTTGGCGGTGGAGGAGGGGCAGGGTAGGGCGACGGCCACCCCTCGCAACGAAGGGGCAGACCGTCGTCCTTGCGTGGACGCCGCGCACCCGGTCGTGTTCGCCGCGGTGTTCCTGCCGAGGGGGGCCGGCGCTGGTGTGGGTGGCGACGCGGCTGAAGGCGACCACGGCTTAGTACCACTATGACCCCACTGGCGGTACCGTTCCGGTATGGCTGTGAACCTGCGTCTTCGCGACGACCAGACCGAGGCACTCAAGCGGCGGGCCGAGGAGGAGGGGACCAGCATGCACGCCATACTGCTCAAGGCCGTCGACGACTACCTGGCCAGGACCGCCCACCAGGCGATGGTCCGCAAGACCGCCAAGGAGCAGGTCGCCAAGTGGTCCGAGCTGCTGGAGCGGCTCAAGTGACGTACGTCTACCTGGACTCCGAGGACGTCCTGGCCATCGCCGCCGCAGCGGTCGATGACCAGGACGTCGTGGTTCGCGACCTGGGACTGCTGGCGTCGGCGGTGCACCGGCCGTCGGCCTCCGTGTTCGGGCAGGAGGCGTACACCGACCTCTTCGACAAGGCGGCGGCCCTGCTCCAGTCGCTGTCCGTCAACTACCCCTTCATCGATGGGAACAAGCGCACGGCCTGGACCTCCTGCATGGTCTTTCTCGCCATGAACGAAGTGCAGCTGCGTCCGGGCATCGATGCGGGCGAACGCTTGGTGATCGCCGTGTCAACCGGCCGGATGGACGAATTGAAGGCGATCTCCGAGGCGCTGCGGGACCTGGCTGATCCCGTCGTGTGACATGAACCGCAGTACCGCCGGACGCAGGCCCGTCCCGCCCGGCGGCAACCGGGCCCCCGGTAGGGTGGCCCGGTTGTCGTACGTAACGACGCCGTACGCAGCTTGCCCCTGCGCGCGACCCCGTACGTGCCGCCCGCCCGCGCCCACGTCAGCCGAGAGCACCGAGCCGGAGACCGTGACTACTACCGCCTCCCACCATCTCTCACCCGCCTTCCCCGGCCGCGCCCCCTGGGGCACCGCGGGCAAGCTGCGCGCCTGGCAGCAGGGTGCGATGGACAAGTACGTCCAGGAGCAGCCGCGTGACTTCCTCGCCGTCGCCACGCCCGGCGCCGGCAAGACGACCTTCGCGCTGACCCTCGCCTCCTGGCTGCTGCACCACCATGTCGTGCAGCAGGTGACCGTCGTCGCGCCGACCGAGCACCTGAAGAAGCAGTGGGCGGCCGCGGCGGCGCGGATAGGGATCAAGCTGGACCCGGAGTACAGCGCGGGGCCGCTGAGCAAGGAGTACCACGGGGTCGCGGTCACCTATGCCGGCGTCGGCGTACGCCCCATGCTCCACCGCAACCGCTGCGAGCAGCGCAAAACACTCGTCATCCTCGACGAGATCCACCACGCCGGTGACTCCAAGTCGTGGGGCGAGGCGTGCCTCGAGGCGTTCGAGCCGGCGACCCGCCGGCTCGCCCTCACCGGCACCCCGTTCCGCTCGGACACCAACCCGATCCCCTTCGTCACGTACGAGGAGGGCGACGACGGCATCCGCCGCTCCGCCGCCGACTACACGTACGGGTACGGGAACGCGCTCGGCGACGGCGTCGTCCGACCCGTGATCTTCCTGTCCTACAGCGGCAACATGCGCTGGCGCACCAAGGCCGGCGACGAGGTCGCCGCACGGCTCGGCGAGCCGATGACCAAGGACGCGATCTCCCAGGCGTGGCGCACCGCGCTCGACCCCCGCGGCGACTGGATGCCGAACGTGCTGCGCGCCGCCGACCAGCGGCTCACCGAGGTGCGCAAGGGCATCCCCGACGCCGGCGGCCTCGTCATCGCCTCGGACCAGGACTCCGCCCGCGCCTACGCCAAACTGATCCGCGAGATCACCGGCAACAAGGCGACCATCGTCCTCTCCGACGAGGCGGCCGCGTCCAAGCGCATCGAGGAGTTCAGCGAGGACGGCTCCCGCTGGATGGTCGCGGTCCGCATGGTGTCCGAAGGCGTCGACGTGCCGCGCCTCGCCGTCGGCGTGTACGCGACGACGATCTCGACCCCGCTGTTCTTCGCCCAGGCCGTCGGGCGTTTCGTACGGTCCCGCCGGCGCGGCGAGACCGCGTCCGTCTTCCTCCCGACCATCCCCAATCTCCTCGGTTTCGCCTCCGAGATGGAGGTCGAGCGCGACCACGTCCTCGACAAGCCGAAGAAAGAAGGCGAAGAGGACCCGTACGCCGAATCCGAGAAGGAGATGGCGGAGGCCGAGAAGCAACAGGACGAGGAGACCGGCGAGCAGGACATGCTCCCGTTCGAAGCCCTCGAGTCCGACGCCGTCTTCGACCGCGTCCTCTACGACGGCGCCGAGTTCGGCATGCAGGCGCACCCCGGCAGCGACGAGGAGCAGGACTACCTCGGCATCCCCGGACTGCTCGAACCCGACCAGGTGCAGCTGCTCCTCCAGAAGCGGCAGGCACGTCAGATCGCGCACAGCCGCAAGAAGCCCGACGAGGAGGCCGACCTCCTGGAACTGCCGGCCGAACGGCGGCCCGTCGTCTCCCACAAGGAGCTACTGGAACTGCGCAAGCAGCTGAACACCATGGTCGGCGCCTACGTCCACCAGAGCGGCAAACCGCACGGCGTGATCCACACCGAGCTGCGCAGGGTGTGCGGCGGGCCCCCGAGCGCCGAGGCGACGGCGGGCCAGATCCGAGAGCGGATCAAAAAGGTCCAGGAGTGGGCCACGCGCATGCGCTGACAGGACCGTGACGCCGCGCCGGGATGTCACGAACAGGGAGCAACGGCCCATCGCCGACGGCCCACCGCCCGGATTCTGGACGAGGGCTTCCGCTCAGCGGTGCCGGTCGCTACTGTCCCGGCAATACACACGCCCCGTGGCAGCGTCGCCGCGGAGCGCAGTCGGTGTGCCATGGCCTGCCGGCGGCCTCTGGGCGCGTCGCCGATGGGACCGGTGCCGCGGCAACCCCTTCTGAGGACCGCCGTCACTCACTCCGAAGGAGAGGGCGTCGTGACCGCGGAGACCTCCCAGACGCTCGACAGGGGACTGCGTGTCCTCAAGCTGCTCGCCGATACCGACCACGGGCTGACCGTCACCGAGTTGTCCAACAAACTCGGCGTCAACCGCACCGTCGTCTACCGCCTGCTCGCCACCCTCGAGCAGCACGCCCTCGTCCGCCGTGATCTCGGCGGCCGGGCCAGGGTCGGCCTCGGCGTGCTGCGCCTCGGCCGCCAGGTCCACCCGCTGGTGCGGGAGGCGGCGATGCCGGCGCTGCGCTCCCTCGCCGAGGACATAGGGGCCACCGCGCACCTCACCCTGGTCGACGGGGCGGAGGCACTCGCGGTCGCCGTCGTCGAACCGACCTGGACGGACTACCACGTCGCGTACCGTGCGGGGTTTCGGCATCCCCTGGACCGGGGCGCGGCCGGCAAGGCCATCCTCGCCGCCCGTCAGGCGAAGACCGCGGAGCCCGGATACACCCTGACCCACGGCGAACTGGAAGCGGGCGCGAGTGGCGCGGCGGCGGCGCTGGTGGGAGTGACGGGCATAGAGGGCAGCGTCGGCGTGGTGATGCTCGCCGACGCCGTCCCGGAACGTGTCGGGCCCCGAGTCGTCGACGCGGCCCGCGAGGTCGCGGACGCCCTCCGCTGACGGGCCCTTGGGCGGGCGGCACACCGGGTTCACGCTCCTAGGGGCGGGCCCGGCCCGGCCCTTTGACGCGTCTCCGGGCGTGGCCCGGTGGGTCCGGGTTACGTCCTCGGGCGTGGTCCGGTCCTGGTTACGTCCCCGGTCATGGCCCGGTCGCTCCGCCCGGGCCCCGTGGCGCCGGGTGTGGCCCGGTCCTGTCCGGGTGGCGCCCTCGGGCGAGGCCCGGCCCCGGGTACGCCTTCCGGGTGTGGCCCGGTCCTGTGCGGGTGGCGTCCGGGTGCCGCTCCGGTGGTCGTGTCCGGGACTGCTTTCCTCACCGCGCTTCGCGCGAGTTGCGAC
>NZ_JBEZKP010000069.1:0-35305 GCF_040706335.1 Streptomyces sp. NPDC048389
GTCGGCCCGAGCCGACGGCGGGCTCGCCCTGCCCGGCGGACCTGCGCGGCGTGCGGGGCTGGGTCTCCGTCGACGGGCCCCGGCCGTGCGACCTGGTCTCGGCCGATGTGGCCCGCGACGCCCGGGACGGCGTGTCCGCCGCTCCCTCGGTCCGCCGCCGGGCCGGCCGACGGCGGCGCGACGCCGACGCGCCGCTCTTCGCGGCGGGCGCGGCAGCCTGCTGCGGGATCTCTATCGTCACCGCCACACCCGACGGCTCGCGTGCTCCGGTCAGCCGGCTGAGCTCTTCGTCGCCGGACTTGACGCGCGCCGTGCGCGGGCTGATGCCCGCGTTCGACATGAGACGCGTCATCTCTCGGCGCTGCTCCGGCAGGACCAGCGTCACGACACTGCCGGACTCACCCGCACGGGCGGTGCGGCCGCCGCGGTGCAGGTAATCCTTGTGGTCGACGGGCGGGTCGATGTTGACGACCAGGTCGAGGTCGTCGACGTGGATGCCGCGCGCCGCGACGTTCGTCGCGACCAGCGCGGTGACCTCCCCGTTCTTGAACTGGTCCAGGGTCCGGTTGCGCTGCGGCTGCGACCGGCCGCCGTGCAGGGCGGCCGCCCGTACACCGCTGGCCAGCAGCCGCTTGGCGAACCGGTCGGCGCTGCGCTTGGTGTCCACGAAGAGGATCACCCGGCCGTCACGGGCGGCGATGCGCGTGGCGACGGCCTTCTTGTCGGTCTCGTCCAGCACGTGCAGCACGTGGTGCTCCATCGTGGTGACGGCGCCCGCGGACGGGTCGACCGAGTGCACGACCGGATCGGTGAGGAACATCCGCACCAGCCGGTCGATGTTCGCGTCGAGGGTCGCGGAGAAGAGCATCCGCTGCCCGTCCGGCTCGACCTGCTTCAGCAGGGCCGTGACCTGCGGCATGAAGCCCATGTCGGCCATCTGATCGGCCTCGTCCAGCACCGTGGTCGCGACGGCGTCGAGTGTGCAGTCGCCGCGCTCTATGAGGTCCTTGAGCCGCCCGGGCGTGGCCACGAGTACCTCGGCCCCGCGCCTCAGCGCACCGGCCTGCTTGGTGATCGACATACCGCCGACGACGGTCGCGAGACGCAGTTGCAGCGAGGTCGCATAGGGCGCGAGGGCGTCGGTGACCTGCTGCGCGAGTTCCCGGGTCGGCACGAGCACGAGCGCCAGGGGCGCCCGTGCCTCGGCCCGGCGTCCGGCGGTGCGGGCGAGAAGCGCGAGCCCGAAGGCGAGCGTCTTGCCCGAGCCGGTGCGGCCGCGGCCGAGGATGTCCCGGCCTGCGAGGGAGTTGGGGAGGGTCGCGCCCTGGATGGGGAAGGGCTCGGTGACGCCCTGGGCCGCGAGGGTCTTCAGCAGGGCTGCGGGCATGTCCAGCTCGTCGAACGCCGCGACGGCGGGCAGCGCGGGGGTGACGGTCTCCGGCAGGCTGAATTCCTGCGGGGCCGCCACGCTGCGGTTGCTCGCCTTTCCGGAGCCGGTTTTCCTGCCCGAGCCGTGTCGGTTTCCGGCGCCGGGCCGATTGCCACCGCTGTTGCGGCTTCTGGCGGCTGCTCGGTCCGGTCGTTCGGAGCGGTTCATGCGGAATGTGCCTTCCTGGGGCCTGTGGACAGCAAGAGCCGGGGCCCGCACCGACGAAGGTGCGGGCCCCGGCTGCAGAGCTGCGAGATACGCGCCCGGCAATCAGGCCGGGAGGATGTTCTCCGCCTGCGGGCCCTTCTGGCCCTGCGTGACGTCGAACGTCACCTTCTGGCCTTCCTGGAGCTCGCGGAAGCCCGAGGTGGCAATGTTGGAGTAGTGGGCGAAGACGTCGGCGCCGCCGCCGTCCTGCTCAATGAAGCCGAAGCCCTTTTCCGAGTTGAACCACTTCACGGTTCCAGTAGCCATGTCATTCTCCTAAAACAAAGGCAAGCCGGAAATCCACACCTCGCGGATTTCCCGTCGCGCCTTGACTCCCACTCCGGAGAAGCCGGAAACAATAATGTGCGCCTGAGGAAGCATTCCCGTCAGGCGCACACAAAGTTCATGGGTACCAAAACTGCAACGACATCACCGTAGCACGCCGGAGCCCCGGAAGGGCGGTTCTGACGCGCCGGATGATCGTCGCGTTCTCCTGGCCGCCCGCGCCGACGCCGCGTGGGAGCCGGATCACCGGCGCCACCTGGCACGGAGCGGACTCCCGGGACGCCAGGACCGTACGACCGGCATCGCCCCCGACCGATGCCCTGACGACCTCGCGGAGCGCGACACGGAACGCGAGCGCGACACGGATCAGGGACACGACACGGATCAGGGAACGGAGCAGACGTATCGGCTCCTGCGGCTCCACCTCCCCGGAGTTGCGAGTGGTGCGCTGAAGGGGAACAGGCCGCCGACCGTGCGACGGGGAGGCGCCGGCCCCGGTACGAAGGGAACCGCGATGGCCGTCGCCATGCGGGCCGCACCGCCCGCATGACGATCGTGACGGCGCCGAGGGTGGCAGCGTCGATGGCCCCGTCTCAGCGCACGATGCCCTGGACGCGGGCCGCCGCCAGCCACTGCGGGAACTCACCGACCAGCCGTTCGTACAGCTCCGTGTCCGGCATCCGGCGCGGGTCGAGGCCGGCGTGGAAGTAGCCCGCGTTGTCGACGGGGCGCTTGTCGGGGACGGGCAGATCGTCGAGTCTGCGCAGGAAGTCGAACTGCGAACTCCGCTTGTCGCCGAAGCCGACGAACTGCCAGAACAGCGGCAGCTTCGCCGCCTTGCAGAGGTACCGCTCGGCTGCGAGCTTGTTGACCGGCCCGCCGTCGGTCTGGAAGACGACGAGCGCGGGCGCGGTGGCACCGCTGTCCAGGTAGTGGTCGATGACGGCGTCCATCGCCCAGTGATAGCTGGTCCTGCCCATGTGCCCGAGCCCGGAGACGATCTCTTCCACCCGGCCGCTGTGGTTCTCCACCGCGATATCGGTGACCGCGTCGACATCGGTCGAGAAGAACACGACCGGCACGGTGCCGTCGTCGTCGAGGTGAGCTGAGAGCCCGAGAACCCGGTCGGCGAGGGCCTGGACGCTGCCGTCCTTGTAGTACTCCCTCATCGACCCCGAGTAGTCGACCACCAGATAGACGGCGGCGCGCTGCCCGTGGAGCCCGTGCTTGCGGAGCGAGACGCCGGCGGTCTTGTAGAGGCTGACGAGCGCGGGGGCGCTCTGCTCGAGTTTCTGGAGACTGACGGGCATGCGGGGCTCCGTTCGTCGGACCGTACGACCGGGCCGACGATATCCCGCGGCGGGTCTGCCCAACGCCCCGTTTGTGTGGGGCCGTTCCCACCCGCTCCCACCCGCCCCTTCCCGAACCGGGCTGTGCCCCAACCCGCTTACGGGGCGCAGCGCCCGCATCCCCGCGCCTCGAACGCCGACGGGGCTTGAGCCTGCCGGCCCCGTCGGGGCTCCGCGCCGCACCCCGTGCCACCCGGTCCGCAAGGCATGCGGCCCCACACCACCCCACTCGCACGCGCCACGGCGCCTGCCGGTCCGGTCGGGGACATGGCAGGCGCCGTGTTCAGTTCCGCACGCCGTTGTACGGGACGTATGAGGGGCGGACGGTCAGACCGTCAGCGCCCGGTCCGTCGGCCGGATCGGTGCCGGCAGGGCGCTCGCGCCCGTCAGGTAGCGGTCGACACCGCGCGCCGCCGAGCGGCCCTCGGCGATCGCCCACACGATCAGCGACTGGCCGCGGCCCGCGTCGCCGGCGACGAAGACACCGTCGACGTTGGTCGCGAAGTCCGCGTCCCGCGCCACGTTGCCGCGCTCGTCGAGGTCGAGGCCGAACTGCTCCACCATACCGTTGGACCGGTCGATGCCGGTGAAGCCCATCGCCAGGGTGACGAGCTGCGCCGGGATCTTCCGCTCGGTGCCCGGCTTCTGGACCAGCTTGCCGTCCTCGAAGGCGACCTCGACCAGGTGCAGGGCCTGGACGTTGCCGTCCTCGTCGCCCTCGAAGTGGGTGGTGGAGACGGAGTAGACCCGCTCGCCGCCCTCCTCGTGCGCGGAGGTGACCTTGTAGAGCATGGGGAACGTCGGCCAGGGCTGGTTGGCGTTCCGCTCCTCGCCCGGTCGCGGCATGATCTCCAGCTGGGTGACGGACGCCGCGCCCTGGCGGTGGGCGGTGCCGACGCAGTCGGCACCGGTGTCACCGCCGCCGATGACGACGACGTGCTTGCCCTCCGCGGTGATCGGAGGAGCGACGAAGTCGCCCTCCTGCACCTTGTTGGCGAGCGGCAGGTACTCCATCGCGAAGTGGATGCCGTTCAGCTCACGGCCCGGCACGGGCAGGTCGCGGGAGACCGTCGCACCGGCCGCGACGACGACCGCGTCGTAGCGGCGGCGCAGCGCGTCGGCCGGCATGTCGCGGCCGATCTCGACCTCGGTGCGGAACTTGGTGCCTTCCGCGCGCATCTGCTCGATGCGCCGGTTGATGTGCACCTTCTCCATCTTGAACTCGGGGATGCCGTACCGCAGCAGTCCGCCGATGCGGTCGCCGCGCTCGTACACGACGACGGTGTGGCCGGCGCGGGTGAGCTGCTGGGCCGCGGCGAGACCGGCCGGGCCTGAGCCGATGACGGCCACGGTCTTGCCGGAGAGGCGCTCGGGCGGCTGGGGGGTGACGTCTCCGGTGTCCCATGCCTTGTCGATGATGGAGACTTCGACGTTCTTGATGGTGACGGCCGGCTGGTTGATGCCGAGCACGCACGCCGACTCGCAGGGGGCCGGGCAGAGGCGGCCGGTGAACTCCGGGAAGTTGTTCGTGGCGTGCAGCCGCTCGGAGGCGGCGGCCCAGTCCTCGCGGTAGGCGTAGTCGTTCCACTCGGGGATCAGGTTCCCCAGCGGGCAGCCGTTGTGGCAGAACGGGATGCCGCAGTCCATGCACCGCCCGGCCTGCTTGCTGATGATCGGCAGCAGGGAGTCTGGGACGTAGACCTCGTTCCAGTCCTTGACCCGCTCTTCGACGGGGCGGGTCTCGGCGACCTCGCGCCCGGTGGTCAGGAAGCCCTTGGGGTCAGCCATTGGTCGCCGCCTCCATCATCTTCTCGGTGGTCTCCTGCTCGGAGAGACCGGCGAGCTCAGCGGCGTCCTTGGCGGCGAGCACGGCCTTGTACGTGGTCGGGATGATCTTGCTGAACCGGTCCGCGTTCGCGGTCCAGTCGGCCAGCAGCTTCTCTGCGACGGTGGAGCCGGTCTCCTCGAAGTGGCGGCGCACGACGTCGTGCAGCCACCGCCTGTCGGTGTCCGACAGGGCCTCGATCGCGCCCACGTTGCCGGAGTTGACGTTGTCCTTGTCGAGGTCGATCACGTAGGCGATGCCGCCGGACATGCCTGCCGCGAAGTTGCGGCCGGTCTCCCCGAGGACGACCGCGTGACCGCCGGTCATGTACTCGCAGCCGTGGTCGCCGACGCCCTCGGAGACGACGAGCGCGCCGGAGTTGCGGACGCAGAAGCGCTCGCCGGTGCGGCCGCGCAGGAACACCTCGCCGCCGGTGGCGCCGTAGGCGATGGTGTTGCCCGCGATGGTCGAGTACTCGGCCAGGTGGTCGGCGCCCCGGTCGGGGCGGACGACGACCCGGCCGCCGGACAGACCCTTGCCGACGTAGTCGTTGGCGTCGCCCTCGAGGCGCAGCGTGACGCCGCGCGGCACGAACGCGCCGAAGGACTGGCCTGCGGAGCCGGTGAAGGTGATGTCGATGGTGTCGTCGGGCAGGCCCGCGCCGCCGAACCTCTTCGTCACCTCGTGACCCAGCATGGTGCCGACGGTCCGGTTGATGTTCCGGATCGCGACCTGGCCGCGGACCGGCTGGGCGTCCTCGGCGGTGGCGGCGTTCAGTGCCTCCGCGGCGAGCTCGATCAGCTCGTTGTCGAGGGCCTTCTCCAGACCGTGGTCCTGCTCGACGATCCGGTGGCGCACCGCGCCGTCGGGCAGCTCGGGCACGTGGAAGAGGGGCTCGAGGTCGAGGCCCTGGGCCTTCCAGTGGTCGACGGCCAGCTCGGTGTCGAGGAGTTCGGCATGGCCGACGGCCTCCTCGACGCTGCGGAAGCCGAGCTCGGCGAGGATCTCGCGGACCTCCTCCGCGATGAAGCGGAAGTAGTTCACGATGTACTCGGCCTTGCCGGAGAAGCGCTCGCGCAGCACCGGGTTCTGGGTGGCGATGCCGACCGGGCAGGTGTCCAGGTGGCAGACGCGCATCATGACGCAGCCGGAGACGACGAGCGGCGCGGTCGCGAAACCGAACTCCTCGGCGCCGAGGAGTGCGGCGATGACGACGTCGCGGCCCGTCTTGAGCTGGCCGTCGGTCTGGACGACGATCCGGTCGCGCAGGCCGTTGAGCAGCAGGGTCTGCTGGGTCTCGGCGAGGCCGAGCTCCCAGGGACCGCCCGCGTGCTTCAGGGAGGTCAGCGGGGAGGCGCCCGTCCCGCCGTCGTGGCCGGAGATCAGGACGACGTCCGCGTGGGCCTTGGAGACGCCGGCGGCGACCGTGCCGACGCCGACCTCGGACACCAGCTTCACATGGATGCGGGCGGCCGGGTTGGCGTTCTTGAGGTCGTGGATCAGCTGGGCCAGATCCTCGATGGAGTAGATGTCGTGGTGCGGCGGCGGGGAGATCAGGCCGACGCCGGGGGTGGAGTGCCGGGTCTTGGCAACCCACGGATAGACCTTGTGGCCGGGCAGCTGGCCGCCCTCGCCGGGCTTGGCGCCCTGGGCCATCTTGATCTGGATGTCGTCCGCGTTGACCAGGTACTCGGAGGTCACACCGAAGCGGCCGGAGGCGACCTGCTTGATGGAGGAGCGGCGCTCCGGGTCGTACAGGCGCTCCGGGTCCTCGCCGCCCTCGCCGGTGTTGGACTTGCCGCCCAGCTGGTTCATGGCGATGGCGAGCGTCTCGTGCGCCTCCTTGGAGATGGAGCCGTACGACATGGCGCCGGTGGAGAAGCGCTTGACGATCTCGGAGACGGGCTCGACCTCGTCGATGGAGATCGGCTCGCGGTCCGACTTGAAGCCGAAGAGGCCGCGCAGCGTCATCAGCCGCTCGGACTGCTCGTTCACCCGGTCGGTGTACTTCTTGAAGATGTCGTACCGCTTGTTGCGCGTGGCGTGCTGGAGGCGGAAGACGGTCTCCGGGTCGAACAGGTGCGGTTCGCCCTCGCGGCGCCACTGGTACTCGCCGCCGATATCCAGCGCGCGGTGCGTGGCGGCGATGCCGGAGACCGGGTACGCCTTGGCGTGCCGGGCGGCGACCTCCTTGGCGACGACGTCGAGGCCCGCGCCGCCGATCTTGGTGGCGGTGCCGTTGAAGTACTTGTCGACGAAGGCGTCGTCGAGACCGACGGCCTCGAAGACCTGCGCGCCGCGGTAGGAGGCGACCGTGGAGATGCCCATCTTGGACATGACCTTCAGGACGCCCTTGCCGAGGGCGTAGATCAGGTTGCGGATCGCCTGCTCGGGCTCGATGCCCTCGATGAAGGTGCCGGCGCGGACCAGGTCCTCGACCGACTCCATCGCCAGGTACGGGTTGACCGCGGCGGCGCCGTAGCCGATGAGCAGCGCGACGTGGTGGACCTCGCGGACGTCACCGGCCTCGACCAGCAGGCCCACCTGGGTGCGCTGCTTGGTGCGGATGAGGTGGTGGTGCACGGCGGAGGTGAGCAGCAGCGACGGGATCGGCGCGTGCTCGGCGTCCGAGTGGCGGTCGGAGAGGACGATCAGCCGGGCGCCGCCCTCGATGGCGGTGTCGGCCTCGCCGCAGACGGCCTCGATACGGGCGGCCAGCGCGTCGCCGCCGCCGGAGACCCGGTAGAGGCCGGACAGCGTGGCGGCCTTCATGCCGGGCATGTCGCCGTCGGCGTTGATGTGGATGAGCTTGGCCAGCTCGTCGTTGTCGATGACCGGGAAGGGCAGTGTGACGCTGCGGCAGGACGCGGCGGTCGGCTCCAGCAGGTTGCCCTGGGGGCCGAGCGAGGAGAGCAGCGAGGTGACGAGTTCTTCGCGGATGGCGTCCAGCGGCGGGTTGGTGACCTGCGCGAACAGCTGGGTGAAGTAGTCGAAGAGGAGCCGGGGACGCTCGGAGAGAGCCGCGATCGGCGAGTCGGTGCCCATGGAGCCGAGCGGCTCGCCGCCGGTGCGGGCCATCGGCGCGAGGATGACGCGCAGCTCTTCCTCGGTGTAGCCGAAGGTCTGCTGGCGGCGGGTGACGGACGCGTGGGTGTGGACGATGTGCTCGCGCTCGGGAAGGTCCTCGAGCTCGATCTCACTGGCCTCCAGCCACTCCTGGTAGGGGTGCTCGGCGGCGAGGGCCGACTTGATCTCGTCGTCCTCGATGATGCGGTGCTCGGCGGTGTCGACGAGGAACATCCTGCCGGGCTGGAGGCGGCCCTTGCGGACGACCTTGGCGGGGTCGATGTCGAGGACGCCGACCTCGGAGGAGAGCACGACGAGTCCGTCGTCGGTGACCCAGTAGCGGCCGGGGCGCAGTCCGTTGCGGTCGAGGACCGCGCCGACTTGGACGCCGTCGGTGAAGGTGACGCAGGCCGGGCCGTCCCAGGGCTCCATCATCGCGGAGTGGTACTGGTAGAAGGCGCGGCGGGCGGGGTCCATGGAGTCGTGGTTCTCCCACGCCTCGGGGACCATCATCAGCACCGAGTGCGGCAGCGAACGGCCGCCGAGGTGCAGCAGCTCCAGGACCTCGTCGAAGGAGGCGGAGTCGGAGGCGTCCGGCGTGCAGACGGGGAAGATCCGGTCGATCTTCCCGGCGCCGGAGTTGAAGAGCTTGGAGGCGAGCTGCGACTCACGGGCGCGCATCCAGTTGCGGTTGCCCTTGACCGTGTTGATCTCGCCGTTGTGCGCGACGAAGCGGTACGGGTGGGCCAGCGGCCAGCTCGGGAAGGTGTTCGTGGAGAACCGCGAGTGGACGAGCGCCACGGCCGTGGCGAAGCGCCGGTCGGAGAGGTCCGGGAAGAAGGGCTCCAGCTGGCCGGTGGTCAGCATGCCCTTGTAGACGACGGTGCGCGCGGAGAGCGACGGGAAGTAGACGCCGGCCTCACGCTCGGCGCGCTTGCGCAGCACGAACGCCTTGCGGTCCAGTGCGATGCCCTCGCTGCTCCCGTCGCCCACGAAGAGCTGGCGGAAGGCGGGCATGGTGGCGCGGGCGCCGTTGCCGAGCAGGTCCGGGGTGACGGGGACCTCGCGCCAGCCGAGGACGCTCAGGCCCTCTTCACCGGCGATCGTCTCGATCTTCGAGGCGGCGGCGGCGCTGTCCCCGGCGTCGGCCGGGAGGAAGGCGATGCCGACGGCGTAGGAGCCGGCGGCGGGCAGCGCGAAGTCGGTGACCTCGCGCAGGAAGGCGTCCGGGACCTGGAGCAGGATGCCCGCGCCGTCGCCGGAGTCGGGTTCGGAGCCGGTTGCGCCGCGGTGCTCGAGGTTCCGCAGTACGGTCAGCGCCTGCTCGACCAGCTCATGGCTGGCAACACCGGTGAGGGTGGCCACGAACCCGACACCGCAGGCGTCGTGTTCGTTACGGGGGTCGTACATCCCCTGGGGGGCGGGGCGACCGTCCATGGGCGACCAGGCGTCGGAACGCATCGGCTCTCCCGTCGTCGTCGTGGCATGTGCAGTGCCGAGGGACGACGTTGGCCCTCCGCGAAATTTCGTGCAGGTTACATGATGGAGTGCTTCTCGGAAAGTGGATAGCTCATTCCAGCATGCGGACACTGTGCCAAGCGGTGAAGGTGGGCCGCAACGGACGAGTCGACGTCCGGAGGGCCTGCGCAGAGCAGGCTTCGTTGCCCGCAGCGCTTACGGCTCATGCCCCGGGATTTCGTAATCGAAACCACCGAGTAACGGCTACTTATGTTGCGCCTTGCATAGTGTCTCACCGAACGCCTTTTCGCGGCAGGACGTACATCACAGGGTCCGCGACGGAGCGGGAAAACGCGAACGCACCGGCTCGCGCGGAGCCGGTGCGGTGCGCCGCCGAAGGACCGATGGCCTACACCGCGGCGCCGATGAGCGTGCCGAGGCCGTAGGTGACCGCGGCGGCCGTGCCACCGAGGGCCAGCTGGCGCAGACCGCTGAACCACCAGGTCCGGGCCGTGACCTTCGCCACCAGGGCGCCGCAGGCGAACAGCCCCGCGAGCGCCAGCAGCACCGCGGGCCACAGCGCGCTCGCACCGAGGAGGTACGGCAGCACGGGCAGCAGCGCTCCGAGCGCGAAGGCCCCGAAGGAGGAGACCGCGGCGACGAGCGGCGAGGGCAGGTCGTCGGGGTCGATCCCGAGTTCCTCGCGGGCGTGGATCTCCAGCGCCTGTTCCGGGTCCTCGGAGAGCTGCATCGCCACCTCACGGGCGAGCGGGGGCTCCACACCCCGGGCGACGTACAGCGCCGCCAGCTCTTCCATCTCGTCGACCGGGTGCTTGCGCAACTCGCGGCGCTCGATCTCCAGCTCGGCCTGGACCAGCTCGCGCTGGGAGGCCACGGAGGTGTACTCGCCGGCGGCCATGGAGAACGCGCCCGCGGCGAGACCGGCGAGCCCCGTGATCACGATGGTCTGCTGCGAGACCGCACCGCCCGCGACACCGGTCATCAGCGCCAGGTTGGAGACGAGTCCGTCCATCGCCCCGAACACCGCCGGGCGCAGCCAGCCACCGCTCACATCACGGTGCGTGTGGTTGTCGCGGTGCGCCTCGTGAAGTGCGGCTTCGGTTTCGATGATGGACACGGCTCTCCCCTTCTCCGGCGGCTGCACGGTAGGCCCCGCCCCCTTCCACGCACTCGAAGATACGCCGGATGTAAGGGGCGTACCAGCAAGGCAGGCTTTACTTACCTGAGCCTGCGGGATGGGCGAAGCGAGTGACAGAAACGTTTCTTCGACTCAGGTCGGGCGCCTCGTGGCAGAGATCCGGGAACAAGGCCCGCGTGCGCGAAAGGGACCTTCATGGAAGTGCCGGCAGCATCCGGTTCCGGTCCCGTCACCGCCCTGTCCGACCGGGCCCGCGGCGCACTCCTCGGCCTGGCGGTCGGCGACGCGCTCGGCGCCCCCGCCGAGAACATGCGGCCCTCGGAGATCCGGCGCCGCTGGGGCCGCATCGAGGACTTCGTGAGCGACGACCCCGCGGGCACCGACGACACCGAGTACGCGATCTTCTCCGGTCTGCTGCTCGCCCGGCACGGCTCCGCGCTCACTGTGTCCCATGTCGAGGCGGCCTGGCACCGGTGGATCGCGGACCTGGACGAAGGACCGTTCCGTGGCGCGGGCTTCAGCGAGCGCGGCACCCTGGAGAACCTCAGAAGGGGCCTTGCCGCCCCGATCTCCGCCCAGCACCGGCACGCCTGGAGCGACGGCCTGGCGATGCGCGCAGCCCCCTTCGGCGTCTTCGCGGCGGGCCGGCCCGCCGAAGCCGCACGGCTGGTGACGATCGACGGCAGCGTCAGCCACGACGGCGAGGGCATCTACGGCGGCCGCGCCGTGGCGGCGGGCGTGGCGGCGGCGATGGGCGGCGCGGGACCCGCCGGGGTGATCGGGGCGGCGCTGTCCGCCGTTCCCATGGATTCCTGGACCGCGCGCTCGATGCGCCGCGCGATCGTCGCCGCGGGGCGGACGTACCCGGACATCCTCTCCATGGAGCGGGCGGTCCGCTCTGCGGTCGTCATCGGCGGCTACCCGTGGACGGACCTGGCACCGGAGGCGGTCGGGCTCGCGTTCGGCGCGTTCGCGGCGGCGCGGGGCGACTTCCGCGCGTCGGTGCTGACGGCGGTCAACATGGGCCGGGACGCGGACACCACCGCGGCGGTCGCGGGCGCACTGGCCGGCTCGGTCGCCGGCTCCGCGGCGATCCCCGAGGAGTGGGCGTCGGCGATCGCGCCGGTCCGCGGCAGCTGCCTCCCGTCGATGCGCGGCCACCACGTCCTGGACATCGCGGACCTGCTGACCCCGGACGACGACCTCGGCGGCGCGCGGTGACCCCGGCCGACGCAGCCGACGGGACCACCTCCGGCCCCGAGCGCCCCGCGACGCCGTGCGCCACCGCCCCGGTCGTGGCCGCGGGCCCCGGCCCCCGGCACGATCCGCGGCCGTGGCCGTGGCCGTGGCCGTGGCTGTGGCCGTGGCTGTGGCCGAGTAAAGGAACGGCGGCGGGGGCGGCCACCACCGATCCGGCGGCCGCATCCGGCCCACCCGGGGCGGCGGAGGCAGCTCCGGCAGCGCCTTCCAGCCACACCATGCCGGGGGCGGCCGCGCCGGGCATGACGGGAGCGGCGCCGGTCGGTCACGCGAGGGCGGCCCGGGGGGCCGGCCGGGACACGACAGCCGAAGACCCCGGCAGCACAACCACGATCCGACGAGTACCCGTGAACGGCACCCCGCCGCCCGGACCCGGCCGGCTCGGGCTGCGGCACCCGGCCCACGGCGTACCGGCGGAAGCGGACGCGACCGACGCCGGCGTCGTCACCGCCACCGCGCGCGGCGGTCCGGCCGGAGCGGCGACCACGCGGGGCGGGCCGCTTGACGAAGCCGACCCGGCGCACGGTCCGCGCCGTATCGAAGGGCTGCTCCTCGGGCTGGCCGCCGGGGACGCCGCCGGGTGGCCGGCCGCCCGGCACCGTGCCGCGCGGATGCCCGAGTGGACCCGGCGCCTCACCCGTGAGCTCGACACCTTCGCAGAGCAGAACGCCACGACGACGCTGCCCGTCCCCATCGCGCTCAACCAGCCGCCGGAGCCTCTGCGGCTCGGCCCCTCCGACGACGCGGAATGGGCGGCGTTCGCCGCCCGGACGGTACTCACCGCCGCCGGGGAGCCCTTCAGGCACCTGGCCCCGGCCGGCCGGCTGCGCGCCGCCATCGACCTCGCGTGGAACTCCCTCGCCGGGCAGGTCGCCGCGGCCGCCGAACGCGCTCCCGAGGTCGAGTCCGCCGTGCTGCCCCTGCGGGCCCGGATCTCCGTGCACGCCGGTCTCGGCAATCTGGCGACCGGTCTGCGACCCCCGGCGACCGGCCACGACAACCCGCACTACTTCGACGACGCCGCCTGTGCGCGGGCCGTCGTACTCGCCGTGGTCCACGCGGGCGACCCGCTCGGCGCGGCCGTGCTCGCCGAGTTCGACGCGCGGTACACGCAGGACGGCGACGGAGTGCACGGCGCCCGTGCCATGGCCGCCGCCGTCGCCACCGCCCTCGGCGGCGCCGGGGTGGACGACGCCGTCGACGCCGCGCTCGCCGAGCTCCCCGAGGCCACCGAGATCGGCCGCAACGCGCGCCATGCGGTCAAGCTCGCCCGCGCCGCGTCGGGCGCCTTCGAACTCGTACCGCTGCTCGAGCACCAGATCGTCGACCACGTCTACAGCTACGGGATCGCCGCCGCGGAGACCGTGCCGGTCGCACTCGCAGTCGCCACCGCCGCGCGTGGCCGGGTCGCGGAGGCGGTGCCGGCGGCCGTGTGCCTCTCGCGTGTCGCGGACTCCGCGCCCGCTCTCGCGGGCGCGCTGACCGGGGCCCTCGGCGGCGGTGTGTCCCTGCCCGTGACCTGGCGCGACGCCTGCCGGACGCTCGCCGGATGCGCCCTGCCGCGCCTCGCCGGGACGGATCTCGTCGAACTGGCGGCACTGCTCGAAGCCGCGCTGCGGCGCGCCGCGACCGGACAAGCGACCGGGTACGCGACCGAACACGCCACCGGCGCGCCGCCGGGCACCGGTTAGCCGAAACTCGGCGCGCGATCCGCCGGACACGTCGGCCCCAGGTGGACAATCCGGGCATGACGACGACTACGGCGGCGCCCGGCACGGCAACGCAAGCGGCGGCCTCCCCGACTCTCCCCCTCGATGACCGGATCACCGGCAGCCTGGTCGGAGCAGCTGTCGGTGACGCTCTCGGCGGCCCCGTCGAGGGCTACTCGCCCGACCAGATCCTTCAGCGCCACGGCGGACGGATCACCGGCATCGTCGGCCCCTGGCACGGGGACGACTGGCGCACCGCCCGCCCCATCGCCCCGTACCACAAGGGCGACGGCCACATCACCGACGACACCTTGATGACCCACGCGCTGATCGCGGTGTACGCCACGGTCCGCGACCACCTCGACGCCTACGCCGTGGCCGACCACCTCGTCCCCGACCTCATCACCAACCCCCGCTGGATCCCGGAGCTCGAGGCGGAGGCCATCCCCCTGCAGCGGCTCTTCCTCGCCGAGAAGTGGCTCGTCACACGGCTGCATTACGGGCACCACGATCCGCGCGAGGCGGGCACGGGCAACATCGTCAACTGCGGTGCGGCGATGTACATGGCGCCGGTGGGCCTGGTCAACGCGGCCAATCCGGCGGCCGCGTACGCCGAGGCCGTCGACGTCGCCGGGGCGCACCAGTCGTCGTACGGGCGGGAGGCGGCCGGCGTGTTCGCGGCGGCCGTCGCCGCGGCGTGCCTGCCGGGCGCCACACCCGCGTCGGTCGTCGAGACGGCGATGGAGCTGGCCAAGGACGGCACCCAGGCGGCGATCGAGTCGGTCGCGGAAACGGCCGCCCGGTATTCCGACTTCGAGTCGGCGCTGGTGCCGCTGCGGGCGGCGGTCGCGCCGTTCGACACCGTCGGCCCCGACTACCGCGCCCCGTCGCTGGGCGCCCGCCGCCCCTCCCGCCTCCACTCCATCGAAGAGCTCCCCATCGCGCTCGGGATGCTGCTGGTGGGCGACGGCGACTACCGGCGTACGGTCCTGTCATCCGTCAATTACGGCCGGGACTGCGACTCCATCGCGACGATGGCGGGAGCGATCGCGGGCGCCCTGAACGGAACCGCGGCGGTGCCCGCGGAGTGGGCGGAGCGGGTCGCGGAGGCCAGCCGTGTCGACCTGCACGCGCCGGCGGCCGAACTGGCGGCGGTGACAAGGGAGGTCTACGCCCGGGACGCGGAGCGCCGCCGGGCCCACGAGGCGGCGTTCGCGTCCCTGACGGTCACCGCGCGATGACGAGGGCGCTGCGTGTGACCTGGGTGCAGCCGGAGGACCTGATCGGCCACGAACTGCGCCAGGCGCAGGAGGACGGCAGGGACGCGGCAGCCGTCCGCGACCGCTGGCTGGCGGCGGGAGGTGCGCCTGCTCCACGCCGCGCGGGCGCCTCGCCCGACCAGGTACCGCCCGCGCTGCGGGCGCTGGCCGAGGAGCTGCTGGACGAACTGGACTCCCTTGTCTCCCCGTTGGCGTGCGACGAGCCCACGTCGCTTCCCGCGATCAGGGCCGCCGCCCCCGCCTGGGCGGCACCGCCCTCCGGCACGAGCGCACTGCCCGCACCGGGCGCACCGGCGACCGCGACCCGCGAAACACCGGGTCCGTCCGACGTCCGGGAAGAGGAGCCGCCGCGCGGAATGCCGGAGACGGCGCGGCCCGCCACAACCGGCCCCGACCGTGCCCGGGCGCTGGGGAACGCGCTGCACGCCGCCTGGCTCGGGCGCGCCGCCGGATGCCTGCTGGGCAAGCCCGTCGAGAAGCTTCCGCTGCACGCGATCCGCGCCATCGCCCGCGCCACCGGGAACTGGCCGCTCACCACCTGGTTCACCGCCAGGGGCCTGCCGGAGGACCTGGCCGCCGCACATCCCTGGAACCGGCGCAGCGCCCCGGACTCGCTCGCAGAGAACATCGACGGGATGCCGGAGGACGACGACCTCAACCACCCCCTCCTCGGTCTGCTGCTGCTCCGCCGCCACGGCAGGAACTTCACCACTGCCGACGTCGCCCGGCTCTGGCTGGACGAGCTGCCCGCCGGGCGGACGTTCACCGCCGAGCGCGTCGCCTACCGCAACCTGCTCAGCGGCATCGAGCCTCCGCTGACCGCCGCCCACCGCAACCCGTTCCGGGAGTGGATCGGCGCCGCCATCCGCGCCGACGTCCACGGCTGGACCAGCCCGGGCGCCCCCACGGCCGCCGCCGCCCGGGCGTACCGGGACGCGGCGCTCACCCACACCGCGAACGGCGTGTACGGCGCCATGTTCACCGCCGCCGCCCTCGCCGCCGCGGCCACCGGCACCGTGGACGTCCACGAGGCCATCGCCACCGGCCTCACCGTCGTCCCGCCGCGCTCGCGCTTCGCCGCGGCCGTGCGCTTCGGCGTCGAGACCGCCCGCGCGCACACCGACTTCGCCGACGCCGTCGACAGCATCCATCGCAGGTACGACACCTACCACTGGGTGCACGTCCTGCCCAACGCGGCGTTGCTCGTCGCCGCCCTCACCCACGCCGACGGAGACTTCACCGGCTCCATCTGCCGCGCCGTCTCCGGAGGACTCGACACCGACTCCAACGGCGCGACGGCCGGCTCGCTCGCCGGGCTGCTGGCAGGGCACCCCGACGCACTGCCCGACCGCTGGACCGCCCCGCTGAAGAACCGGCTCGCGACCTCGGTCGCCGGCTTCGACGGCGTCGGCTTCGACACCCTCGCCCACCTCACGCTCAAGGAGGCCCTCCGCCCATGACCGGCATCGTGGTGCTCGGCAGCACCAACATGGACCTCGTCGCCTTCGTCGCGCAGGCGCCGAAGCGGGGTGAGACCGTCACCGGACGCGAGTTCCGCACGATCCCCGGGGGCAAGGGCGCCAACCAGGCCGTGGCCGCGGCCCGTGCCGGGGGTGAGGTCGCCATGATCGGGGCGATCGGCTCCGACTCCTTCGGCCCGCAGCTGCGGCACACGCTCGAGTCCTCCGGTGTCGACACCGACCTGCTCAGGACCGCTGAGGGCCCCTCGGGCACGGCGCACATCGTCGTGGACGACGAGGGCGGCAACGCGATCGTCGTCATCCCCGGCGCCAACGGCACCATCACCTCCCTCGCCCCTGGGGAGGAGGGCCTCATCGCCGGCAACGACACACTGCTCCTCCAGCTCGAGCTTCCGCTCAGCGCCGTGCTCGACAGCGCCGAGGCGGCCCGCCGCCACGGGGTGCGGACCGTCCTCACCCCCTCCCCCGCCCAGCCGCTGCCGCCCGAACTCCTGGCCGCCACCGATCTCCTCGTCCCCAACGAGCACGAGGCGGCCACCATCACCGGCATCGCCGACCCGCGCTTCGCGGCTCAGGAGCTGCTGCGGCAGGTGCCCGAGGTGGTGATCACCCTGGGCCCGGCCGGCTGTCTGTACGCAGCCCGC
Organism: Streptomyces sp. NPDC048389; assembly: GCF_040706335.1. NCBI lineage: Bacteria > Bacillati > Actinomycetota > Actinomycetes > Kitasatosporales > Streptomycetaceae > Streptomyces > Streptomyces sp. NPDC048389. Next base: position 17,153 of record NZ_JBEZKP010000069.1, read on the forward strand.
GGCACCGGGCCCCTCACCGTCCCCGCTCCTGCCGTGACCGCCGTGGACACGACCGCGGCAGGCGACACCTTCGTCGGCGCCCTGGCCGTGGCGCTCGGCGAGAAGAAGCCGGTCGCACAGTGCCTGGCCTGGGCCTGTACGGCCGCCGCCCTGTCCGTCCAGCGCCCGGGAGCGTCCTCCTCCATGCCGTACCGATCCGAGATCGACGCCGCCTCATGAGCTCGTCGCCCTCCCCCCTTCCGCTGCGGGGCCTGCGCGTCCTCGACCTCGCGACCCTCTTCGCCGGCCCGCTGTGCGCCACGATGCTCGGCGACTTCGGCGCCGAGGTCGTCAAGGTGGAGCACCCCACCCGTCCGGACCCCTCCCGGGGACACGGCCCGGCCAAGGACGGGGTCGGACTGTGGTGGAAGGTCCTCGGCCGCAACAAACGGACGATCACCCTCGATCTGTCCGCCCCCGGTGGCCGGGACACCTTGCTGCGGCTCGCGGCGACGGCGGATGTGGTCGTGGAGAACTTCCGTCCCGGCACTCTGGAGAAATGGGGGCTCGGCTGGGGCGAGCTGAGCGCGGCCAACCCCCGGCTGGTCCTCACCCGGATCACCGGTTTCGGGCAGTTCGGCCCGTACTCCCACCGGCCCTGCTTCGGCACGCTCGCCGAGGCCATGAGCGGCTTCGCCGCCGCCACCGGCGGGCAGGAAGGCCCCCCGACGCTGCCGCCCTTCGGCCTCGCCGACTCCGTCGCCGCGCTCGCCTCCGCCTACGCCGTCATGACCGCGCTCGCCGCCCGCACCGCCACCGGCCGGGGCCAGGTCGTCGACATGGCGATCATCGAACCGATCCTGGCGATGCTGGGCCCGCAGGCGCTCTGGTACGACCAGCTCGGATACGTACAGCCGCGCACCGGGAACCGCTCCCGCAACAACGCCCCGCGCAACGTCTACCGCACCGCCGACGGCAGTTGGCTCGCCGTCTCCACCTCCGCCCAGTCCGTCGCCGAACGCGTCATGCGGCTGGTGGGGCGACCGGAGCTCGTCGACGAGCCCTGGTTCGCCACCGGCAGCGGCCGCGCCGAACACGCCGACGAACTCGACGACGCCGTGGGCGGCTGGATCGCGCGCCGCACCCGTGAGGAGGCGACCTGGGCCTTCGAAAAGGCGGAGGCCGCGATCGCTCCCGTCTACGACATCCGCGACGTCATGGAGGATCCGCAGTACCGGGCGCTGGGCACCATCACCGAAGTCCCGGATCCCGAGCTCGGTCCGCTGCGTATGCAGAACGTGCTCTTCCGGCTGTCGGAGACCCCCGGCTCCATCCGCTGGGCCGGCCGGCCACACGGCGCCGACACCGAGGAAGTCCTAACCGAACTCGGCCTGACCGCCTCGGACATCACCGCCCTACGCACCCAGGGAGCGCTGTGACCATCCCTCTCACCTGGCTCTACGCCCCCGGAGACCGCCCGGAAGTGGTCCGCAAGGCGCTCGCCTCCGACGCCGACATCGTCATCGTCGACCTGGAGGACGCCGTCGCCCAGGGGCGCAAGCCGTATGCCCTGGACGCCACGGTCGAACTGCTGTCGGAGCCGCGACCTCTCCCCGTACATGTCCGCATCAACTCCCCCCATGACGTCGAGGCCCTCGCGGAGCTGCCGGGCCTCAGTGCACTGCGTATCCCCAAGGTCGCATACGCCACTGACATCCAGCAGATCGCGGCCCGCGCACCGGGCGTCCCGCTGTACGCGCTCATCGAGTCGGCGCTCGGAGTGGAGCACGCGTACGCGATCGCCACCGCACACGAGGCGATCGCCGGCATCGCGCTCGGCGAGTCCGATCTCCGCGCGGACCTCGGACTGCGCGGAGACGCCGGTCTCGACTGGCCGCGCACCCGTACGGTGATGGCCGCCAGGGCCGCCGGTCTCGCGCCGCCGTCCCAGTCCGTCTTTCCCGACATCCTCGACCTCGACGGCCTCTACGCCTCCTGCTCGCACGGCAGGTCCCTCGGCTTCCTGGGCCGCGCGGCCATCCACCCGCGTCAGCTGCCCGTCATCGAACGGGCCTTCCGGCCGACGCGGGATGAGATCGAGGCGGCCGAGGAGATCGTCAAGGCGGCGGCGGCCGACGCGGGCGCACTGGCGCTGCCGGACGGCCGCTTCGTGGACGCGGCGGTGGTGGCGACAGCGCGGCGGACGCTGGCGCTGGCGGAGCGGGAGGTGGATTGAGGAGTGGGCTTACGGGGCGTGGCCGCTGCGCGGGGCCGTTCGCGGGGCCGTTCCCCTACCCGCCCCTTCCCGCTGCACCGACGCGCGACTCCGCCGCCTGGCGGGCTCCGCCCGGACCCGCGTGGCGGCCTCCGCCCCGGACCCGTGACCGGGCTCCACCCGAACCTGTACCGCGCTGCGCGCGATGGCTTCGATCGCCGGCCGGGCTCCTCGGAGCCCCGCTGGGGGCACCTCCCACCGCCGCCAGGCGTAGGGGGAGATGGAGGCGCGGGGGCCGGTGGCGCGAAGCCCCCGGCTCGGGAAGGTGGGATTCCTGTGGCCGCCGCCGCCAGGCCGCAGGGCCGCAGAGCCGCAAGGCCGCAAGGCCGCAAGGCCGCAAGGCCGCAAGGGGAAAGTAGAGGGAAACGAGCCCGCCGCAGGCGCACTCGTCCCGCCACCCCCGCCGTCACGCCTTGCCGGGCGACTCCGCCGCATCCGCCGCCGCGTCCTCGGACTTCGCCATACGGCCCTCGTCCTCGTCCCGGTCCCCGGCCTCGTCCGCCTCCGAACCGGCGGCAGCGTTCTCAGCGTCGGGCTTGGACGGCTCCACCGCCGCCGGTTCCACGACCTCCTCACGACCCGGCCGCAGCCGCGACGAGATCACGATGTACACGACCGCCAGGAGGAAGACCAGGATCGACGTCCAGACGTTCAGCCGCAGGCCGAGGATGTGGTGCGCATCGTCGACGCGCATGTACTCGATCCAGCCGCGGCCGGCGCAGTACGAGGCGACGTAGAGCGCGAACGCCCTGCCGTGGCCCAGCTTGAAGCGCCGGTCGGCCCAGATGACCAGCAGGGCGACGCCGATGCACCACAGGGACTCGTACAGGAAGGTCGGGTGGTAGAGGCCGGGTTCGCGGTTCGCGCCCTCGCTGATCTTCAGCGCCCAGGGCACGTCCGTCTCGCGGCCGTACAGCTCTTGGTTGAACCAGTTGCCCCAGCGGCCGATCGCCTGCGCGAAGGCGATACCGGGGGCGAGGGCGTCGGCCCACGCGGGCAGCGGGATACCGCGCCGGCGGCAGCCGATCCAGGCACCGACCGCGCCCAGCGCGATCGCGCCCCAGATACCGAGGCCGCCCTCCCAGATCTTGAAGGCGTCGACCCAGTTCTCACCCTCGCTGAAGTACAGCTGGTAGTCCGTGATCACGTGGTAGAGCCGACCGCCGACCAGGCCGAACGGCACGGCCCAGACAGCGATGTCGGCAACCGTCCCGGCCTTGCCTCCCCGGGCGACCCAGCGGCGGTTGCCGTACCAGACGGCTACGAAGACGCCGATGATGATGCAGAACGCGTAGCCGCGCAGCGGAAGCGGTCCAAGATGGATCACTCCGGTCGACGGACTGGGAATGTAGGCGATGTCCATGGCAGGTCCGACGCTACCCTGCCGGGCGGGAGGGACGGCAACCCACCCGGCAACGTCTGGATAACGAGCCCGTGCCTGCCGGACGCCGGGCCTGCCCGGCGATTTCCGGCGCGGGCGGCGGCCCGGCAGCAGCAGAGGGAGCGCTCCGGCGGCCGCCGGGGCGGGCGTCAGGAGGCCGGGGCCTCCGGACTCGCGCTGCCGTCCGTGCCGGACGTCGCAGGGCGCCGGCTGCCCGGCGGCTTGTTCTCGTTGGCCTCCTTGACCCACTTCTTGAAGTTCGCCACGGAGATCTGCTCCTTGCCCCTGGTCGGGAAGATCGACTCTCCGTTGAGCAGTACGGTCGGCGTGCCGCGGAAGCCGCCCGCCTGGAATGCCGCGTTCGACTTCTTGACCCAGGCGTCGTGCTTGCCCTCCTCGACACAGCTGCGGAACGCGGGGGTGTCGAGTCCTTCGACCTTCCCCGCGAGCTCGATCAGCCTGCCGTTGTCGGCGAAGGCATCGTCCGGCTCGGGCGGCTGGTTCATGTACAGCACGTCGTGGTATTCGACGAACTTTCCGACGTCCTGCGCGCACGCCGCCGCGTTCGCCGCGCGCAGGGAGCCGCTGCCGCCCATGTTCCCGTCGATGATGGTGGCCAGGTGGTACTCGACCTTGATCTGGCCGGCCTGCTCCAGCTCGTGGATCGGCTCCCGCAGAGCGTTCTCGAACTGGGCGCAGGCCGGACAGCGGAAGTCCTCCCACACCGTGAGGGTGGACGGGGCGTCGCTCGCGCCGACCGGGATCGCGAGCTGCTCCTCCCCCTGCACACCGCTCGGCGCGAGCAGCGGCCCGGCCCCGGTCGCGGCGTCGTCGTCCTTGCCGCTGTTGGCGGCGACCAGGCCGACCACCGCGGCCAGACCGAGCACACCCACGACGGCCGACGCCACGATGAGGGTCCTGCGGCGCTTCTCGCGCGCCTTCTCCCGCGCCCGTTCCTTCTGGAGTCGCTCGCGGGCGCCCCGCTTTGGCTCTTGGTTCTCGCTCACACCCCGCAAACGAACCGGGGAGGCGCGCATGCGCCTCCCCGGTGCCTGATCCACTCGTACGAGCTACGGCCTGCCGCGCACACCCCGCGCCAGTTCGCCCGCCAGTTCCCGTACGGCGGCGACGGCCGCGCCGTCGTCGGGCGCGTCGAGCATCCGCTTGACGAACGCCGAGCCGACGATCACACCGTCGGCGAACGCCGCCACCTCCGTGGCCTGCGCCGGGTTCGACACTCCGAGGCCCACGCAGACCGGCAGGTCGGTCGTGGCCCGGGTGCGGCGCACGAGGTCCTGGGCCTGTTCGCCGACCGACTCACGGGTGCCGGTGACGCCCATGAGCGACGCGGCGTAGACGAAGCCGGATCCGGCCTCCGTGATCCTGGCGAGGCGGGCGTCCTTGCTGCTGGGCGCGACGACGAAGACAGTGGCCAGGCCCTGCTTCTCGGCGTGCTCCCTCCACGGCCCCGCCTCCTCGACGGGCAGGTCGGGCAGGATGCACCCGGCGCCGCCCGCCTCGGCGAGCTCCGCGGTGAACCGCTCGACGCCGTAGCGGTCGATCGGGTTCCAGTACGTCATCACGAGGACCGACTTGCCCGTGGCGGCATGTGCCTCGCGGACCGTTCGCATCACGTCGGCGATGCGGACACCGCCGCGCAGGGCGATGTCGTCGGCGGTCTGGATGACCGGCCCGTCCAGGACCGGGTCGCTGTGCGGCAGACCGACCTCGACGACGTCGGCGCCGCCGTCGAACGCGGCCTTGACCGCCTCGATACCGATGTCGACGGTCGGGAAGCCGGCGGGCAGGTACGCGATGAGCGCCGCCCGGTTCTCGTTCTTCGCCGCCGCGAGCGTGTCGCTCAGCAGCCGGATGTTGCCGCTCACTTCGCGTCCCCCTGGATCTCGGCGGCGCCGTTGTCGGCGGAGGCGTCGGCCTCGACCTGGGCGTCGGTGTCGTACAGCCCGAAGTAGCGGGCCGCGGTGTCCATGTCCTTGTCACCCCGGCCGGAGAGGTTGACCAGGATCAGCCCGTCCTTGCCGAGCTCGCGGCCGAGGTCGAGCGCGCCGGCCAGCGCGTGTGCCGACTCGATGGCCGGGATGATGCCCTCGGAGCGGGACAGCAGCCGCAGGGCCTGCATCGCCGCGTCGTCGGTGACCGCGCGGTACTCGCCGCGCCCCGAGTCCTTCAGATACGAGTGCTCGGGGCCGATGCCCGGGTAGTCCAGGCCGGCCGAGATCGAGTACGGCTCGGTGATCTGCCCCTCGTCGTCCTGGAGGACGTAGGAGCGGGAGCCGTGCAGGATGCCCGGCTCGCCGGCCGTCAGGGTCGCCGCGTGCTCCCCGGTCTCGATGCCGTGGCCGGCGGGCTCGCAGCCGACCAGGCGGACACCGGCATCGGGGATGAAGGCGTGGAACAGGCCGATGGCGTTCGATCCGCCGCCGACGCAGGCGACGGCCGCGTCGGGCAGGCGCCCCGTCCGCTCCAGGATCTGGCGCCTGGCCTCGACGCCGATGACGCGGTGGAAGTCGCGCACCATGGCGGGGAACGGGTGCGGGCCCGCCACCGTGCCGAAGAGGTAGTGCGTACGGTCCACGTTGGCGACCCAGTCGCGGAACGCCTCGTTGATGGCGTCCTTGAGGGTGCGGCTGCCGGACTTCACGGCGACGACCTCGGCGCCGAGCATCCTCATCCGGGCGACGTTCAGGGCCTGCCGCCGGGTGTCGACCTCGCCCATGTAGATCGTGCACTCGAGACCGAAGAGGGCACAGGCGGTGGCGGTCGCGACGCCGTGCTGGCCGGCGCCGGTCTCCGCGATGACACGGGTCTTGCCCATCCGCTTGGTGAGCAAGGCTTGGCCGAGCACGTTGTTGATCTTGTGCGAGCCGGTGTGGTTCAGATCCTCCCGCTTGAGGAAGATCCGCGCACCGCCGGCGTGCTCGGCGAAGCGGGGCACTTCGGTGAGGGCGCTCGGCCGGCCCGTGTAGTCGACCATGAGCGCGTCGAGTTCGGCGGCGAAGGCCGGATCGGACTTGGCCTTGTCGTACTCGACGGCGACCTCGTCGACAGCGGCGACGAGGGCCTCGGGGATGAATTTTCCGCCGAAGGCGCCGAAGTAGCCGTCGGTGTCGGGGACCAGACCCTCCGGGTCGGGGATGAAGTAGTCGCTGGACATGGCGACGCGGCTCCTTGTCGGGCCCGCGGGCCCGGGACGTATCGGGTGTGCGGAAGCGAAGCGTGTGCGGCTGGGGTGGGGCTGCTGCGCGGGGCCGCTCCTCCTCCCCGCCCCGTCCCGAGAACGGGGCAGGCCCGGACCCCGGGGGCGGTACCGCGCTGCGCACGGTGGCCTCAGGCGCCGACCGGGCTCCTTCGGAGCCTCGCGGAGCTGAGGGCCGGGCTCGGGGCGGAGCCCCGACGGGACCGGCTGACCCGACCCCACGGGGCTCCTCCCACCGCCCGCCAGAGCGCTGGGAGAGGGAGCCGCCTGCTTCGGGGCGAACCCGGAAGCAACCGGCGACCGCCCTCGCAGACGCCCGAGGCACCGGGTTCGGGGTGGAATCCGAGGAACCGGTGAGCTCAAGCCCCTCCGGAGCCCTCCCACGCCCGCCAAGGCGTAAAAGGTGAGCCGCCGGGCCGGGGGTGGGGCCCGAGCGAACCGGCGAACTCAGCGCCACGGGCCCTGCCACGCCCGCCGGGGCGAAAGGAGGTTGCGGCGCCGGGTCCGGGATCGCCCCCGGGACCGGCATCCCGGCCCGCCGACGCTTGAGGCGAGGCGGTACGGAGGCGGGAGACCCCGCGGGGTCCGGGCGGAGCGCGGTTCAGGGAAGGGGCGGGAAGGGGAGAACCTGGTCCCGCCCGACGGCCCAACGGCTCGTGCGCGCAGGCGCGCCGCGCCATCGCATCCCGTTGACCTGGCCCGGCTCGTCCCCGATGACGTACCGCACGCGCCGCCCGTGCACCCGTCGCGCCGGCGCGCGGCAGCCGCGTGGACGGCAGCCGCGGGCGAGGCGTGCGTACGGGTCACGGGGCGCGCCGGACACCGATCCGGCGTACGCGTACGTCGGCGTGCAGTCGCCCGCCCGGCGCGGCATGGAGCCCGGGGTCGGACCGGAACGGCGGCGGACGGTGGTCATGCCGGGCTCAGCTCCGGCCGTGCCGCAGTGCCGGGTGCGCTCCCGCGGCCACCAGGTCCGCGACCGCCGACTTGGGGTCGCGGCCGGTGACCAGGGACTCGCCGACGAGCACGGCGTCGGCGCCGGCGTTGGCGTAGGCGATCAGGTCGTGCGGGCCGCGGACACCCGACTCGGCGATCTTGACGATGTGCGCGGGGATCTCGGGCGCGACCCGCTCGAAGGTGGAGCGGTCGACCTTGAGGGTCTTGAGGTCACGCGCGTTGACGCCGATGATCTTCGCCCCGGCGTCGACGGCCCGCTCGGCCTCGTCCTCGTCGTGCACCTCGACCAGCGGGGTCAGGCCGATCGATTCGGCACGCTCGATCAGCGAGACCAGTGCCTCCTGGTCGAGAGCGGCAACGATCAGCAGGACGACGTCGGCGCCGTACGCCCGCGCCTCCCACAGCTGGTACGCGGTGACGATGAAGTCCTTGCGCAGCACCGGGATGTCGACCTTGGCGCGCACGGCCTCCAGGTCGGCCAGCGATCCGCCGAAGCGGCGCTCCTCGGTCAGTACGGAAATGACGGCCGCGCCGCCCGCCTCGTAGTCCGCGGCGAGTCCGGCCGGGTCGGCGATCGCGGCGAGCGCGCCCTTGGACGGGCTGGAGCGCTTGACCTCGCAGATCACCTTGACGCCCTCGCCTCGCAGTGCGGCGACGCCGTCCTTGGCAGCCGGGGCCTTGGCGGCGCGCTCCTTGAGCTCGTCGAGGCTGACGCGCGCCTGCCGCTCTGCCAGGTCGGCGCGCACACCTTCGATGATCTCGTCGAGCACACTCACGCGAGCGGCCCCCTTCCGGGACGGTGTTGATGGATCAGGATCAGCCATGTCGATGGTATCCGCAGCAGGGCCCAGGGCCCGCATCCGGGCGCGGCCTGTCCCACTACCTGGGACTTCATGGCACGAGCGCGGAACCGAACGGCAGATTCCGCACCACGCCGAAGATCACCAGCACACCGCCCAGGGCCCACCACCAGCGGGTGGCGACGTGGATCCGCACCGGGCGGTTCTGTGCGGCGCGAACCAGCCACACCACCCACACGAGGGCGAAGACGGCGTAGCCGGCGGTGGCGGCGGCGTTGGCGCCGAACGCGGTGCCCAGGTCGCCGTGGATGAACGCGTGGGCGCTGCGCAGACCCCCGCAGCCGGGGCAGTAGATGCCGGTGAAGCGCAGCAGGGGACAGGCGGGGTAGTGGCCGGGTTCGTTCGGATCGACGGTCCCGACGTACGCGAAGGCGGCGCCGATGCCGGCGATCGTGGCGAGCGGTGCGGCGAGGCGTCGTGCGAGCGACGCGTGTGGCGGGTGCGGCCGGTATGGCGACGGGGGCAGGGGGTGTCCGGTGGATCCGACCGGTGCCCGGCTTGCCCATGGCCCCGCCGGGCCGGGCGGGGGCTCTGCGGGCGCGGTCGCGGGACGGGGCCCCCAGGTGGGGCCGGGCGTACGCGCACCGCCACTCGGGGGCGCAGCGGCCCGGTCGGGGGCGGAAGACGCAGGCCGCCGGGGCGGATCCCCGGCGTGGCCGGGGATGCCGGACGCGGAGGCCGGGTCCACGGGTACGGAGGCCGGGTCCGCAGGGGCGGAGGCCGGGTCCACGGACGCGGAGGCCGGGTCCACAGGGGCGGGGGAAGAAGGCATGGCGTCCACGCGGTGATTGTCCACGTTCAACGGCAGCGGCGCAGCCCGGCCGAGCCGGGCTGCGCCGTCGTGCGACATCCGCTGTGCGTGGCTCAGGCAGCCGCCTTCTTGCTCTCGCGGGCAGCCGCGCGGTTGCGGGCCTCCACCACCTCGCTCGGCTCCTTCGGCGTGCCGAGGCCGGCCATCTTCATGGCGCCGCCGACGACCGCGCCGAGCAGGATGAGCGCACAGCCTGCCCAGAAGCCGACCGGGCTGTTCACCACCATGAAGACGCCTGCGACGCAGAAGCCGATGAAGGCGATGATGCTGCCGGTCCAGGCGGCCGGGGTGTGTCCGTGGCTGCTGCCCGCCATGAGTTGCTCCTCGTTTCCAGTGCGATGTCGTGAGCCGGTGCTCGGTCGGAGCCGCTGCTCGTACCGAGCCGGACGCTCGCTGTCATTCTTCCGTACGCCGGGGCGGGCGCCGATCCGGGGTCGGATCAGGCCGGGGGGTGGCCCGATCAGGGGGTCGTCCTCAGCGTGTCGGGTCCTCGCCGCGGTCCAGGGCCTTCCACAGGTCCTCGGGACGGTCGGGGTCGACCGGGCGCTCCTTGCGGGCGCGCGGGGTGCCGTCACGTTCGTAGCGGCCCGACATGGACGGCCAGCCGCGGCCGTACCGGAGGGCGAGGAACCCGGCGAGCAGGAGCAGCACACCGCCACCGGCCGTGACGTACGGCCAGAGCGTGTGCGTCAGGGCGTCGACGGTGGCGGCCGCGTCGCCGGTGGTGCGGGCCGCCCTCTCGTCGAGCGCGCCGGAACCGGACGCGCCGAGCAGCGCGGCCGTGGCGGCACCGACGCCGCTCAGGGAGAGCAGCACGGCCACCAGGAGACGCCCCGCGCGGCGCACCGCGAAGAGGGCGACCAGCGCGGCGAGGCCGACGATCGCGAGCGCCGTGGGGACACCCGTGACGTCGGAGCCGCTGGCCTCGAGGGAGACGGATCCGCCGCCGACCGACGCTGTGCCCTCGGCCCAGGTCCGGCCGGCGGCGAGCAGGACGACGGTCGCGCCGGCGGCGCCGAGGAACAGAGCGGCGGCCAGGCTGCGGCGGCTGCTCATGGCGGCCGTCGCGGCTGCGGCTCGGGGCTGGGGTACCGGTACAGCAGTCACGCACCCCACTATCCCTTACCGGCCCCGCGATCACTCAGGCGGTTGGCCGTGTGGACGGCGCGCAGCACCGCGGCCGCCTTGTTGCGGCACTCGGTGTCCTCGGCGACCGGATCGGAGTCGGCCACGACACCTGCTCCGGCCTGCACGTACGCGGTGCCGTCGCGGAGCAGGGCGGTGCGGATGGCGATGGCGGTGTCGGAGTCGCCCGCGAAGTCCAGGTAGCCGACGCAGCCGCCGTACAGACCGCGGCGTGACGGTTCCAGCTCGTCGATGATCTGCATGGCGCGCGGCTTGGGCGCACCGGAGAGGGTGCCCGCGGGGAAGCAGGCGGTGAGCACGTCGAAGGCGGTACGGCCGTCCGCGACGCGGCCGGTGACGGTGGAGACGATGTGCATCACGTGCGAGTACCGCTCGATCGACATGAAGTCGACGACCTCGACGCTGCCGGGCTCGCAGACGCGACCCAGGTCGTTGCGGCCGAGGTCGACGAGCATCAGGTGCTCGGCGCGCTCCTTGGGGTCGGCGAGCAGCTCGTCCGCGAGATCGTTGTCCTCCTGCGGCGTGGCGCCGCGCGGCCGGGTGCCGGCGATGGGGTGGACCATGGCGTGCCCGTCCTCGACCTTGACCAGGGCCTCCGGGCTGGAGCCGACGACGTCGAAACCGTCGAAGCGGAAGAGGTACATGTACGGCGACGGGTTCGTGGCCCGCAGCACCCGGTAGACGTCCAGGGCGCTCGCCGTGCACGGGGTCTCGAACCGCTGCGAGGGCACGACCTGGAAGGCTTCGCCGGCCCGGATGCGCTCCTTGATGTCGTCGACGGCCGCCTGGTAGTCGGTGCCGCCCCACAGGGCGGAGAACTCCGGCAGTTCGGAGGCGGGCAGCGCGGCGGGCCGGGAGGCGAGCGGCCGGGCGAGGTCGGTCTCCATGGCGTCGAGGCGGGCGACCGCGTCGGCGTACGCCTCGTCGACGCCGGTGTCGAGGTCGTTGTGGTTGATCGCGTTGGCGATCAGGAGGACCGTGCCGTCCCAGTGGTCGAGGACCGCGAGGTCGGAGGTGAGCAGCATGGTCAGCTCGGGGAGCTTCAGATCGTCGCGCTCGCCGGGGCCGATCCTCTCCAGCCGCCGCACGATGTCGTAGCCGAGGTAGCCGACCATGCCGCCGGTGAAGGGCGGCATCCCGGAGGCGAGGTCGCGCGGAGTGTGCAGGGTCTCGACGGTCTCGCGCAGCGCGTGCAGCGGGTCCCCGCCGGTGGGGACGCCGACCGGCGGGCTGCCCAGCCAGTGCGCCTGCTCGTCGCGGACGGTCAGCGTGGCGTCGGAGCGTACGCCGATGAAGGAGTAGCGAGACCACAGCTGGGCGGTGCGGCCGTTCTCCGCCGATTCCAGCAGGAACGTGCCGGTGCGCTCCGCGGCGAGCTTGCGGTACAGGCCCACGGGGGTGTCGCCGTCCGCGAGCAGCCGGCGGCTGACGGGGATGACGCGGCGGTCGGCGGCGAGCTTGCGGAACGTCTCGAGATCCATGGCGCCAGACCCTACTTGCCGAGAAGTACGTCGGTGTCGAAGCAGGTACGGGCCCCGGTGTGGCAGGCGGCGCCGACCTGGTCGACCTTGACGAGCACGGTGTCGGCGTCGCAGTCGAGGGCGACGGACTTGACGTGCTGGACGTGCCCGGAGGTGTCGCCCTTGACCCAGTACTCCTGGCGGCTGCGGGACCAGTACGTACAGCGGCCGGTGGTCAGGGTGCGATGCAGCGCCTCGTCGTCCATCCAGCCGAGCATCAGCACCTCACCGGTGTCGTACTGCTGGGCGATGGCGGGGATGAGCCCGTCGGCGCTCCGCTTGAGACGGGCGGCGACGGCCGGGTCGAGGCTGCTTGCGGGGACACTGCTGGTCATACCCGCCATTGTGCCGTGCCGAAGTCGGTGGGCGGGCGGTGCGTCCACTGGGCGGACCGGGTGCTCCCGCCGTACGCTGGCGGCCATGTCGACCCATGCCAAGCGTGAACGGCTCCTTTTCGCAGACCTGTTGGAGGCGGCCGGCCCGGATGCGCCGACCCTGTGCGACGGCTGGCGCGCCCGGGAACTCGCCGCCCATGTGGTGATGCGCGAGCGGCGGCCCGACGCGGCGGGCGGAATACTGCTCGACGCGCTGAAGGACCGCGCGGAGCGGATCCAGGCGGAGTTCGCCGCGAAGCCGTACGACGAACTGGTCCATCTCATCCGGACCGGCCCGCCGCGGATGTCGCTGTACGGGATCAAGCAGATCGACGAGGCCGCGAACACGGTGGAGTTCTTCGTACACGCGGAGGACGTGCGGCGGGCGCAGCCTGAGTGGGCGCCGCGCCCTTTGGACCGTGTCTTCGAGAACGCGTTGTGGTCGCGGCTGGAGAAGGCGGCCAGGCTGTTCGGCCGGAAGTCCCCGGTCGGTCTGGTGCTGCGCAGGTCGAACGGCCAGACGGTGGTGGCCCACAAGGGCACTCCGGTGGTGACGGTGACCGGCGAGGCGGGTGAGCTGACCCTGTTCGCGTTCGGCAGGCAGGAGGCCGCCCGGGTCGAGCTGGACGGGGACGAGGACGCGATCACCCGGCTGCGCGGGGCCGCCCTCGGGTTCTAGCGCGTCCCCGCTCCCGGTCAGTGGCCCCGTACCCACGCGGCGTCCGCGGTCTGCGGCTCCGGGGCCACGGCGGGGGGCAGGGTGCGCCGCCTGAGGAGTCCCGAGCCGGCCAGCGCCAGCAGGAAGCCGGACGGGATGGTGACCAGCCCCGGCGTGTGGAGCGGGAACCAGTGGAAGTCCCGGTCGGGGAAGAGCGAGATCGGTGTGCCCGACGCCGCCGGTGACCAGGTCATCAGCACGGCGACCAGCGGCAGCGTCCCGTACACCGCCCAGCGCACCCCGCCGGCCGTGAAGTGCCGGCGGAAGATCGCGAACAGCAGTACGGGCGGCAGCACGGACGCGGCCGCGGCGAACGCGAACGACAGCAGCACCTGGGGATTCCGTCCGACCGTCTGCGTCGCGACGAACACGGCGAGGACTCCGACGGCGGCGACCGCCCAGCGCGCCAGGCGCACCTCCCCGGCCATCGAGCGGCGCCCCCGGCCGCCCATCCGCGTCGGCCCGGCGAGGTCGCGGGTGAAGGCCGACGCGGCGGCGAGGGTGATCCCGGCGACCGTGGACAGGGTGGTGACGAACACGGCGCAGGCGACCACGGCGAAGAGCAGGCTGTGCCGGGGGCCGCCGGCCTCGGGGTCGAGTGCGGTGGTGACCATGAGCAGCGCCGAGTTGCCCCCCGGGTCGGCGGCGACGATGTTCTTGCGGCCGACGAGAGCGGCCGCGCCGAGGCCGATGACGACGACGCCCGCGCACAGCACGGCGACGGGGCCGACGGCCCAGGCTGCGGCGCGGCGGGCGCTGCGCGTGCCGCGCATGGGGTGCAGCCGCATGGTGATGTGGGGCATGCAGGCGGCGCCGAGGACGAGCGTGAGCAGGAAGCCGGTCAAGTCGAGCCAGCCGGCCGGGCCGCGCCCGAACTGGAGGCCCGGCAGGGCGTACGAGCCGCCCTGGCTGCCCTGGCGTGCGGCGTCGAAGAGCGAGAAGGGCGACCAGCCGAAGCGGCCGAGGACGACACCGGCGAGCAGCACGACCACGGCGACCACGACGACCGTCTTGAGGATCTGGATGTAGCCGGTGCCGCGCATCCCGCCGAAGGCCGAGTAACAGATCATCAGGGCGCCGCTGGCCACGGTGCATCCGGTGAGCGCGCCGGACGGGAGACCGAACATGGCCGTCATGATCTTTCCGGCGACGGCGAGCTGGACCACGAGCAGCGGGAACAGGACGACGATCGCGGCGATCCCGAGGGGTACCCGCACGGAGCGGTCGGCGAGCCGCTCGGTGAGGAAGTCGCCGAGGGTGTAGATCCCGCTGCCGCGGAGCGGCTTCGCCAGCACCAGCATCACCAGGACCAGTGAGGCGACGGTGGCCGCGGCGAACAGGATGCCGTCCGCTCCGACGAGGGCGACGGAGCCGGTGGTGCTGAGCAGGGTGGCGGCGGAGACGTAGTCCCCGGCGACGGCGAGCCCACCGCCGACCGGGCCGAGCGTGGCGCCGCCCGCGTAGAAGTGCTCCGGGTCGTCCTGGTCGGCGGCGGCAAGGCCGCACAGCAGGAGCGAGACCGTGACGAACGCGAGGAAGACGACGAGGGCGAGGGAACGGCCCTCGAACCCGGCACCCGACGCTACGGGTCCGGCCAGGTGCATATGAGATGACATGCCGGGTACGTCATCAGCACGGCCGGTGCCGCGTACAGCTGCCGAACACGCTTCGGTGCCCGTGCACAGGCACGGGCACCTCGGAGTGTGCGGCGTCCCACCCCGAACTGCCCCTAGGCGTCCAGCAGTCGGCGGGCCGTGAGCGCCAGGGAGACCTCGACGAGGTCGGACGGCCGGGACAGCGAGCGGCCGGTGAGCTGCTCGAAGCGGCGGAGCCGGTTGAGGACCGTGTTGCGGTGGCAGTAGAGCCGCGTGGCCGCGCGCTGTGCGGAGCCCTCGGCATCGAGCCATACGGTGAGCGTGTCGACGAGGAGGTCGCGGTCGGCGGGGTCGATCCCGTACAGCGGCCCCAGTACACGGTCGGCGAGCGCCCGGCCGAGGTCGGGGGAGGAGACGACGGCGGCGGCCGGGAGGTGGTCGTCGAGGAGGACGACACCGCCGGTTCGGGGGCAGGCCCGCAGTGCGGTGCCGGCGAGTCTGCGGCCTTCCCCGATGGCGGCGAGCCCGATGACGACCGATCCGATGCCCACGCGGACACCGGGCCCGGCCTCCACCCCCGCCGCGAGCGCGGCGGGATCCAGGGGTCCCGCGGGTGCGGCGGGTGCGCCGTCCGGGGCCGGGATGTCCTCGCCCTCGGGGGCGCCGGCCGGGTCGTCGGGGCGGCCCGCCTCCGGTCGGCGGTCCGGGTCCGCCAGGTGCACGATGCCCAGTTCCGCCTCCGCGGTGGAGTGCCACACGACGGAGACGCCTGGCGGCAGCGTGACCGGAGGGCCCGCCGGATGCGGATGGGGGGCGGCGGCCGCGATCACCACGAACCGGCCGTCCTGCGGGACACCGAGCAGTGACGAGGCGTCGGGCAGATCGGTGATGCGGGCCGTGCCGTCGAGCAGTGCCGCGGTCGTCAGCCGAAGCCGGTTCTCGCGGCGCCACTCCATCCGGCGTTCGGCGTCCCGGTAGGCGTCGCTGACGACGGCGCAGTGCTCGTCGACGAAGTTCCAGACGTTCGCCGCGACATGGACGAGCAGCCGCACGTCCTCCGGCTGGCGTCTGGCGGTCTCGTCGACCAGGCCCTGCCAGACCATCGCGCCGCCCATCCGGAACGCGTGCAGCACCGCGTCGAGCGGTACGCCCTGCTCGGCCCGGCGGGCGCCGATCGCCCGCGAGGTGCGCCGGGCGATGTCCCGGCACTCCCGGGGGCGGATCAGGGAGGCGACGTTGTGCCGGAGCGACTGGTGCACCTCCTGCCACACCTCGGACGCGTCGGCGTCGATCGCCGCCCGGTACGCGGGCTCCTGCTCCCGCAGCTCGCCGACCAGGGTGGTGGTCAGACCGACGACGTCGTCCAGGAGCACCTGTGCGGCACGGTGCAGTACGACGAGCACGTCCGCGTCCAGCAGGGAGCGGGTGCGGTGCGGGGCCGCATGAGGGGCGGGCACCGCTCTGACGCGCGAACGGACGAGATTCGACATGGGGCGGCCTCCACCAAGGAGTCGGCTCGCTCCGACGCACCCCACGACACGGGCACGCCGGATCTACCTGACGCTCGCAGAATGACATACCGCCCGGTCGGTACCCCAGGGGTTTGCCGCATTCTTCTCATCACGGTCCAGCAACACGACCCCACCGGCTCCCCGCCACGCTCCCCGCCACGGTCCGACAACGCGTCCCCACCGGCTCAAGGTCCGGAGCGTTCCAGGACGCGGGCGAGCTCGGTCCGCGAGCGGACCTGGAGGAGGGCGAACACGTTCCGCAGATGGTGGTCGACCGTCCGGGTGCTGACGGACAGCCGCAGTGCCACCTCCCGGTTGGTGGCGCCCTCCGCCACATGGTGGGCGATGCGCCGCTGCTGCGGGGTGAGCCGGTCCAGCGGCCCGCTCCCGGTGTCACCGGCCACCGCCTCGCCGGCCGCCCGCAGTTCGCCCTGAGCGCGCCGGGCCCAACCCCGGGCCCCGCAGCGTTCGAACGCGACCATCGCGTCACGCAGCGGGCCGCGGGCCTCCCTGGTCCTGCGGCGGCGCCGAAGCCACTGCCCGTACAGCAGCAGGGTGCGGCCCCGCTCGAAGTCACCGCCCGCCCGGTCGTGGTGGGCGAGCGCCTCCTCGTAGCGGGCCGCGGCCTCCTCCGGCGGTGCGAGGAGAGCGCGGCACCGGGCCAGCTGGGCGGGCGCGAGGGGGTCCGCGGTGCTCGCCTCCCACGTCCGGAACTCCCCCACCGCCACCGCCGCGCCACCCGCCCGCCCCGCGAGCACGGCTGCCTCGACGAAGCACGGGACGGCGAGCATCCGGACCGCGAAGTGGCCCTGTCTCGGGCCCGGCCCGACAAGCGGGCCCAGCCGGGCGGCGGCCTCCGCGCACCTGCCCGCCGCGAGGTCGGCACGGCCGACGGCCCAGACGGCGAGTCCGCCGGCCTGTGCGAGTCCGTGCGCCGCGGCGGCGGCCCCCGCGGCGTCCGCGTGCTCCGCGCAGGCCGCCGCGTCGCCCTCGACGGACGCGGCCAGGGCCAGCACCGCGTGCAGGTGGGCGGCGGCGTTGCGCCGGCCCAGCCGGCCGGCGGCCCGCAGCCCCTCCTCGGCGTGCACCCGGGCGCGCGCGTGGCGGCCGGCGCGCAGCTCCCCGTACGCGAGGTGCTCCAGCGCCTGGGGCAGCAGGGTCCGCGTACCGTGGACCCGTACGGCGGCCAGTGCCCTGGCACCGGCCCGGCAGGCGGCGTCCACGTCCCCGACGACGAGTGCGGCGCCGGTGGACAGCAGCAGCCCGGCCGGCTCCTCGGCAGGCTCTGCCACGTCGACGCACCTGCGCAGCAGGGCGTGCCCGTCCGCGACCCGCCCGGCGAAGAGCTCCCGCATTCCGGCTACATACACCCCGAGCGTGCCCCCGCCCTGTGCGCCGGCCCCGGACGGCCCCCCGCCCGCCCCACGGGCCGGGCCCGGGGCGACTGCCGGGCCCCCGCCGCCCTGACCGGACCGCGACCCCGACCACCCTTCGCCCGCATCCCCGGCTGCACCCCGGGGCACTGCCGGGCCACCCGCCCGTTCACCGACCGCCGCGTCCGGCCCCCGGCCTGCCGTCAGGACCGGCCGGCCCCACGCCCCGCCACCGCTCTGCGCCTGCCGCACCGCGGCGGCCGCGCCGCCGTCCTCACCCGAGCACGGCACAGCCCGTCCCTCCGCCCCCCGCACTCCGCGAGGCAGCGCGGACACATCCGCCTCCGGGCCCACCGGCACCCCGGCGGCAGCCGACGGGGCGGCACACGCGTGCGGTCCGGCGACCGGGCCGCCTGCCGCCGGGCGGCAGGGTGTC
>NZ_JBEZKP010000070.1:0-34725 GCF_040706335.1 Streptomyces sp. NPDC048389
CGCGGTGGAGCCGGTCGGGGAGCCTGTTGACACCAACACCGAGCAGGGCCCCCATACCTGCGGGTAAACCCTTTTTTCGACCGCTGAGGGGCGGTGGCCGTACGGCCACCGCCCCTCACCGCGTCCACGGTGTCGCTTGACGCGGGCACCGGCAGTCGGTTGCATACGTTCTGTGATCGCGCACCGGGCTCCAACAGCACTTTCCCGCACGACCCTCCGGGCCCGAGGAGTCACGCCGTGGACCCGGTGATCGTGGTCGGCGCCGGCCCGGTCGGACTCGCGCTCTCCCTCGCCCTCGCAGCCCATGGCGTCCCCTCCGTCGTACTCGACGAGACGAACGGAAAACCCGAACCCCGTCCCGCCCGCACCGTCGTACTCCGTCCCGACACCGCGGCACTGGTGGAGCGGCTCGGCTGTGGAACCGTGCACGACGAGGGCGTCCGGTGGACCGGCTGGCGGTCGATGCTGCGCAGGCAGGACCTGAGGCAGCTACCCCTCCACGACGACGAAGGGGAAGGCCCCGTCGCCCCGCTGCACATCCCCCAGCACAGTCTCGCCCGCGGGCTGCGCGAGGCCGCCGGGGAGCACCGGCTCGTGCGGCTGGTCACCGAAAGCCGCCTCGACTCGCTCGAACAGGACTCCGGCGGGGTCGGCGTGCACACCAGGGGCCCTTCGGCCACTTGGTGGCGCGGAAGTCATCTTGTGGGGTGTGACGGCGCGAGGTCGACGGTCCGCAAGCTCCTCGGCATCCGCTTCCCTGGCCGTACGGCGGTGGAACGTCACGCCGTGGCCGCGCTGCGCACGGAACTGCCGTGGCCCGGCGAAGCGTTGCTGCACCGTCAGCCGCCGTGGAGCTCGGGCGGGGCCGAGATCACCGCGCGCCCGCTCCCGGACGGCGTCTGGCGGCTGGACTGGCTCCTGGCGCCCCGCGGCGAACTGGTCACGCCCGAGGCGTTGGTGGCGCGGATCCGGGACACGCTGACCGCCTGGTGCGGCGAGGTCCCGCCGTACGAACTGCTCGACACCGGCGTCCACACCCTCCACCACCGGCTCGCCCGCCGCTGGCGGGTGGACCGCGCCTTCCTCGCCGGTGACGCGGCCCATCTGCTGGGGGCCGTCGGCACCCAGGGGCTCGACGAGGGGCTGCGGGACGTGGACAACCTGGCCTGGAAGCTGGCACAGGCATGGCACCACGGCGCGTCGGAAACACTCCTGGACAGCTACCAGGCCGAACGGCGCACCGCCGTCGCCGCCCGGCTGCGCGCCGCCGACCAGTCGCTGCCGATACTGCGCAGCGGCGGCGGTCTGCGCATGTACCTCCCGGGGGCCTCCCGGGGGCACGACGCGATGCTCACCGACGCGCATCTCGGGCAGGGCGCGCTCGGAGCTCCGCCCGTCTACGCGCACTCGCCCCTCACCCCGGCGCCCGTCGGCCCGCCTGCCCTCACCGGCGCCGGACCGGGCTCGCCGGTCGCCGACGTACGGGTCACGGCGCCCGACGGCACCTCGGCCCTGCTGCGGGACCGGCTGGGGCAGGGGCGGCTGCTCGTCGTCCTGGTGGCGCCGGGCACCGGGGTGTGGGACCGGCGGCATTGGGTAGGTGCGGGCGTCATGCCGAGGCTGGCGACCACCGTGTCCGATCTTCCCGTCCGGGCCGAGCTGCTGGTGACGGAGAGCTACCCGGGCGCCTCCGCGCACACCGTCCTGCTGGTACGGCCCGACGGGCATCTGGTGGCCGCCTTCGCGGGGGTGCGGCCCGCAGAACTGCACGCCGCCGCGGACATCGCCCGAGGAGGAGCGCCGTCCCCGGAGGGTTCGGACCGTACTGCGGACACCGGGACCTGACCGCCTCAGGCTGCCCGTTCGCTCCGACGGCCGGCCCGCTCGCGGGACTGACGGAACCGAGTGGGCCGAACCCGGCCGTGATGTGCGGCTGATACGTGGCTGAGCGGCAGGCCGTAGGCCGCGGCACCTATACCGGCACCCGCACCGCGCACCGCGCACCGGGCACCGGGCACCGGGCACCGGGCACCGGGAACATACCGCCTCCGTCGGAAGGTCCGCGACGGCGGCAGCGGGCCCGGCGGAACGCTCGCGTCGTCAACGGCTGTCGGCGAGTGGTGTCGGCCGACTCTGCCCGACTGCGCGGGGCAGAGCGGAGCGGGTCGGCGCAGTCGGGCATACCCGGCCTCGGCGAGCACGCCACAGCAGCTACCGGCAGTCGTCAGGGTCCAGCCGGGTCGGCTGATGGGTCCGCCCGTCGGCCGGCCGGTCGCGGACACGGGCAGCGGCGCCTGCCCGAGGATGGCCGGTCCCTAGTAGCCCGCGTCGTCCAAGTCCGTCGTGTCCTCGCCCTCTTCCTCCAGGGCGCGCCTCACCACCCGCAGGGCCATGCCCTCCGAGTAGCCCTTGCGGGCGAGCATCCCGGCCAGGCGACGCAGGCGCCGGTCCCGCTCGAGGCCCCTGGTCGAGCGCAGTTTGCGCGCCACCAGCTCGCGTGCGGTCACCTCCTCCTGGTCGGAGTCCAGCTGCCCCACGGCCTCGTCGATGAGTGCGGAGTCCACGCCCTTGGTCCGCAGCTCCCGCGCCAGGGCCCGCCGGGCGAGGCCCCGGCCGTGATGGCGGGACTCCACCCACGCGTCGGCGAAGGCGGCGTCATTGATCAGTCCCACGTCCTCGAAACGCGACAGGATCTCCTCGGCCACCTCCGAGGGGATCTCCCGCTTGTGCAGCGCGTCGGCGAGCTGCTTGCGGGTACGCGGGGTCCCGGTGAGCAGGCGCAGACAGATGGCCCGCGCCCGCTCCGCCGGATCCCTGGGCGCCAGCTCCTTCTCGGCCCTCGACGAGTCGGGGCTGTCACCCGGCCATTCGGTACGCCGAGCAGCCATGTGCTACCCCTTGGCCGCCGCCGTCTTGGCCGTCTTCGCCTTGGAGGCAGGCGCCGGCACCGACTTCACCGTGTCCTCCGCAGGCGCCGCGACGGCCGCGTCCGCACCGGGCTCCGTCGCGGGGGCCTCGGGCCTGACGCCCACGCCGAGCTTCTCCTTGATCTTCTTCTCGATCTCGTTGGCGAGATCGGGGTTGTCCTTCAGGAAGTTACGGGCGTTCTCCTTGCCCTGGCCGAGCTGGTCGCCCTCGTACGTGTACCAGGCGCCGGCCTTGCGGACGAAGCCGTGCTCCACGCCCATGTCGATCAGACCGCCCTCACGGCTGATGCCGTGGCCGTAGAGGATGTCGAACTCGGCCTGCTTGAAGGGTGGCGCGACCTTGTTCTTGACGACCTTGACGCGGGTGCGGTTGCCGACCGCGTCCGTGCCGTCCTTGAGGGTCTCGATACGGCGGATGTCCAGCCGCACGGAGGCGTAGAACTTCAGCGCCCGGCCACCGGTCGTGGTCTCCGGGGAGCCGAACATCACACCGATCTTCTCGCGGAGCTGGTTGATGAAGATCGCGGTGGTCTTGGACTGGTTGAGCGCGCTGGTGATCTTCCGGAGCGCCTGGCTCATCAGCCGCGCCTGCAGACCGACGTGCGAGTCGCCCATCTCGCCCTCGATCTCCGCCTTGGGCACCAGGGCCGCGACGGAGTCGATGACGATCAGGTCGAGCGCGCCCGAGCGGACGAGCATGTCGACGATCTCGAGCGCCTGCTCGCCGTTGTCCGGCTGGGACAGGATCAGGTTGTCGATGTCGACGCCCAGCTTCTTCGCGTACTCGGGGTCGAGGGCGTGCTCCGCGTCCACGAAGGCCACCGCGCCGCCCGCCTTCTGGGCGTTGGCCACCGCGTGCAGGGTGAGGGTCGTCTTACCGGAGGACTCCGGTCCGTACACCTCCACCACCCGCCCGCGCGGCAGGCCGCCGACGCCGAGGGCGACGTCGAGGGCGGTCGACCCGGTGGGGATGACCTCGATCGGCTCGTTCGGCCGCTCGCCCATCCGCATCACGGCACCCTTGCCGAATTGCCGTTCAATCTGTGCGAGCGCGGCGTCGAGCGCCTTCTCGCGGTCGGTTCCTGCCATGGGTTCCACCCGATTTGCTTGTGTCGATCGCTTCACGTCAAAGACGCTAACCCCTGCCACTGACAATGGGCCCCGACGTCCGGTCGGCCTGTGGATAACTCGTGGCAACGAGGGCCGGAACCCCATAAGAATGGATGTTCGATTTTACTGTCAAGCGCACCACGCGGACGGCCGCGCCCCCTGGATCGGGCTGTCCTGTGCCACGGCAGGCTGAGCGTGTGCCATCGGAGCTTGAGCGTGAAGGTGATGCGGTGTGGCCGCCTCGTAAGCGGCTTCCGACAGGCTTCGGCGGTTGGCGGCGCTGACTGCGTACGTGCAGTCCGCGGGTGATGGTCAAGCAGTGCACTAGACCGGTCGCGACTTCGCCATCGGTGAGGGCGTCAACTCTTCGGGTAAACATGCGGAATGGCAACCTTCGTACTCGTTCACGGCGGCGGCGACACCGGCTGGGCCTGGCATCTGCTCGAAGCCGAGCTACGCTCGCGGGGGCATGAGACCGTCGCCCCGGACCTGCCGTCGGACCAGCCTTCCGCAGGGCTCGGAGATTACGCCGATGCCGTCGTCGAGGCCGTCGGCGAGCGGCGGAATCTCGTCGTCGTCGGCCACTCCTACGGCGCCTTCACGGCACCGCTCGTGGCCAACCGTCTCCCCGCCGGCATGCTGGTCCTGCTGGCCGGGATGATCCCGGCCCCGGGCGAGCGGCCGGACGACTGGTGGGAGACGACCGGCTGCAACCGGGCCAGGGACGCCGCGGGCCTGTCCGCCGTCGAGGACCCCTTCGAGAGCTTTTACCACGATGTTCCCCGCGGCCTCGCCGAGGAATCCATGCGCAGGGAGAAGCAGGAATCCTCCCGGGCCGGCCGCGAGCCCTGGCCGCTGACAGCATGGCCGGACGTGCCCACGAAGTTCATCGTGTGCAAGGACGACCGCTTCTTCCCGCCCGAGTTCTTCCGCGGCCTTGCGCAAGCGCGCCTCGGCATCGTGCCCGACGAGATCGGCGGAGGCCACTGCGTCGCGCTCAGCAGGCCGAAGGAGCTGGCGGACCTGCTGGTGGGCTACCTCCAGGGGTGACCCGGCACGAGGCAGCAGACCTTCGAACCTCATCAAGGTTCGGTGGCAACCATCAAGGTTCGACGGCACAGGACACGCGCCCGGCTCAGGCCCCCGCGTCGGTCTGCGGGGGCACGGCCCGGGGTCCGTTCTCAGGCGCGGCGGACGCCGACGTTCCAGACGGTGCCGATGTTCCGCCCGGCCCGGAGGCCGTGGACGGCCCGGAGGCCGTGGACGGCAGGCCGGGGTCGCCCCTGAGCGCGCTGCGCATCCGGGCGAGCGCCCGGCCGCCGCCGCGCCTCCGGTGACCGTGGACCCGGGGATCGTCGGTGACGGCGTACCGCTTCACGTACGCGCCGAGGAACGCCTGGAGGGTCGCGACCGCCGGGATCGCGATGAGCGCGCCGACCGCGCCCAGCAGGGCGGTACCCGCGACGACCGAGCCGAAGGCCACCGCCGGGTGGATGTCCACCGTCCTGGCGGTGAGCTTCGGCTGCAGCACGTAGTTCTCGAACTGCTGGTAGATCACGACGAAGCCCAGCACCCACACCGCGTACCAGGGGTCGACGGTGAACGAGATCAGCATCGGCAGCGCACCCGCCAGATAGGTGCCGATGGTCGGGATGAACTGCGAGACGATCCCCACCCACACGGCCAGCGCCGGGGCGTACTGCACTCCGAGGATCTCCAGCAGGATGTAGTGGGCGACCCCGGAGATCAGCGCCATCAGCCCGCGCGAGTAGAGGTACCCGCCCGTCTTGTCGACCGCGATCTCCCAGGCCCGCAGCACCTCGGTCTGCTTGGCCGGGGGCAGCACGGAACACAGCGCGCGTCGCAGCCGGGGCCCGTCGGCCGCGAAGTAGAACGAGAACAGGAAGATCGTCAGCAGCTTGAACAGCCCGCCGAGCACGGTGGCGGACACGCCCAGCACCCCGCTCGCACTGTTCTCGACGTAGTCCCGTAGCCAGTCCGAGCGCAGCAGACTGTCCTGGACCTCCACGCGGGAGAGCTCCGTGTGGAACGTGCCGTTGATCCAGCGGATGACCGAGTCGAGGTACTCGGGGAAGTCCTCGACCATCTGGACGATCTGGCCGGCCAGCATCGAACCGAGCAGTACGACGAATCCGATACCGGCGGCGAGCACTCCGAAGAAGACCAGGAAGGTGGCGAAGCCCCGGCGGATGCCGCGGGCGGCCATCCGTCCCACCGCGGGCTCGATCGCGAGCGCCAGGAAGAAGGCGATCAGGATGTTCAGCAGGAGCCCGATGAGCTGGTGGAAGGCCCAGCTGCCGAGCTGGAAGCAGGCGTAGAGCGCCAGCGCCAGGATCAGGGCGCGCGGCAGCCAGCGCGGCATCCGGGCCGGAATGCCGCCGCCGTCGCCCGAACCGGGAGGCGGCGCGGCCGGCGGCGGATGGGGCGCCGCGGTGCCCTGCGCGGGGATCCCCACTGCGGCCTCGTCCGACGCGACCACGTCCTGCGTGGCCCTCTCGTCAGCGGTCATGTCGTCAGCGGTTCCCGTCCTGTGGGTCTCGAGTTGCGCGGTCGCGCGGGGCGGTCGGGCCGGAAGCAGCCGGATCCGGGCGGCCCGGCCGGAAGCAGCCGGATCCGGGCGGTCGGGTCTGAGGCAGGCCTGTCCGAAGCGGGCCCGCCCGTTCTGAGCATGCTCGCCCCGTTCACGGCGAGCCCCTGCGGTCGCGATCGGCCTCCCCGGCCGGCCGTCGGCCCAGTGTGGCTCACCGCGGTGACGGCGGGCCGTCCTTCCGGTGTCTCACCACTCGCCCCGGTGTCTCACCGCTTGTCCGCGGGGATGTCCATGGCCGTGCAGACGGCTCGCCACACGTTCTTCGCCTCCCAGCCCGCGGCCAGTGCCTCGTGGATCGTACGGCCGCCCAGCTCGGCCATCACATGGTCCCGCGCGAAGGAGTCCGCGTACGCCGCACCAAAGTGGTCCGCCATGCGCTGCCAGAAAATCGTCAACCGCATGCCATCAGTATCCCGCTCCTGAGAGTGCAGCCCTGCCCGTCCTCCTTGCCGAGAGCATTTTCCGCTCTACCGTCGGAACATGGCTGGAAACGGAGCAACCTCTGACCCTCCCTCCGCGTCTGCGTCAGCGCTGAAGCGCGCCGAGAGCTTCATCTGGCTGACGGCCCGGGTGCTCGAGCAGCGGCGGTTCGCCTACCACTTCCTCGGCGGCAGCGACGACGCGGTGGAAACGGCGCTGACCGCCTACCTCAACGACGACGGGGGCTACGGCCACGCCCTCGAACCGGATCTGCGCGGCCCGGTCAGTCAGCCCCTGCACACGGGACACGCCCTGCGCGTGCTCGACTCCATCGGCCGCTGCGGCGGCCTGCGGGTGGAGCGGATCTGCCGCTACCTCACGGACGTGTCCACAAAAGAGGGTGCGCTGCCGGCCGTGCACCCCTCCCAGCGGGCCTATCCGGCCGCTCCGTTCCTGCCGATCCTCGACGACCCGCCGAGCGAGCTGCTCGCCACGGGCCCGGTTGTCGGCCTGCTGCACCGCAACGAGGTCTGGCACGCATGGCTGTTCCGGGCCACCGACTTCTGCTGGTCCGCCGTCGACACGATCGAGACGTCGCACCCGTACGAGATCGAGGCGGCGATCGCCTTCCTCGACGGCGTACCGGACCGGGCTCGCGCGCAGACCGCGGCGGACCGCCTCGGGCGGATCGTGCGCGACCAGCGGCTCGTCTCCCTTGACCCGGAGCACCTCGACGACGGGCCCGTGGCCCCCGGATACGCACCGGGCGAACACCACTTCGCACACGACTACGCCCGCACGCCCGACTCTCTGGCCCGCAGCTGGTTCACCGACGAGGAGATGGCCCGTTCCCTGGAGCACCTCGCGAGTGAACAGCGGCAGGACGGCGGATGGCCCCTCACATGGCGTGAATGGGCTCCCGGCACCGCGCTGGAGGCACGGCCGATCGTGACGATCGAGGCGCTGCGGACCCTCCGGGCGCACGGCCGTCCCGTCGGGTGACACAGCCGGCGGTCCTCGACGCACCGTCCCGTCATGAACCGGCAGGGCGGGCCGGTCAGCCGCCCAGCGCCCGAACCCCCGCCGTCACGGCCACGGCGGCCCCCACGATCACAAGGAACGGCGCGCGCGACAGCAGCGCCACGGCCGCGGCGGCGAGCCCCGCGGCCCGGGCGTCGAGGACCAGCGACTGGCCGGTGCTGAAAGTCTGCTGTGCGGTCAGCGCGGCCAGCAGGGCGACCGGCAGCAGTGCCGCCAACTGCCGTACGAGAGGCCGCTCGAGCATCCCGGCCGGGACCAGCAGCCCGGCCAGCTTGACGAGGTAGCAGCCGACCGCTGTGGCGGCGATCGCGATCCAGATGCTCACCGGTTCCGGTCCTTCCTGTTCGTACGCGGCGTCCCACCGGCGCCGTCACCGATCGCTCGCCCCTTGAGCCACAGCACCGCGGGGGCCGCGAGTGCCGCGGCGAGCACCGGCACCCCGGCGGGCAGCACAGGCAGGAAGCCGAGCCCGAGCAGCACCGCGAGCGCGCCCACGGCCCTTTCCGTGGCCGTGCGCAGCATCGGCGCGAGCAGAGCCAGAAAGACCGCCGGGCCGGCCGCGTCCAGCCCCCAGGCGTCCGTGTCGCCGAGGGCCTCGGCGCCGAGCGCCCCGAGGAGCGTCGTCAGATTCCACAGCACGTAGAGCGTCAGCCCGGTCAGCGTGAAGCCGATCCGCACGCTGCGCCGCGTGGACTGCGCGAGGGCGACTGCGGTGGTCTCGTCGATGACCCAGTGCGCGGCGAACGGCCGTACGAAGCGGGGCAGTGCGAGCAGTTGCGACAGCCTCAGCCCGTAGAAGGCGTTGCGCACGCCGAGGAAGAAGGCACCGGCCGCGGCGGCGAGCGGGTTGCCGCCGGCGGCGATCGCTCCGACGAGCGCGAACTGCGACGCCCCGGTGAACACGAGCAGGCTGAGCGCGCAGGTCTGCAGGAGGGTCAGACCGGACCCGGCCGAGGTCACGCCGAAGGCGAAGCCGGACAGGCCGACGGCTGTTCCGACGCCGAGTGCGTCTCTGACGACGGCCGAGTCGGGTTTCTCGGCCTGCTGCGCGGCAGCCCGTTCCCCCTCTCCGCCTCTCGCCGAACTGCCCTCTGCGGTCCCCGACGCGCCTCCGCGCCCGCCCGAGGTGCCCGCGGACGGCCCCTCCACGGGCACCTGCCGGGGCGGGGACGCGTCGCCCCGCTCCGGCATCGGTCCGGATACGGACGCCGCGAGAGTCCCGGACGGCGCCGCGCCCCGAGGGACCTCCCCGGCGGCCAAGTCTGATCGAGCTGTCTGTTCTGCCACGCGAGGGACGTTACGCAGGGCTCCGGCCTGCGGTCTTGTACGTTCTTGCGCGCTCTCGCCGGTACGCCCCGGGTGGCACACCGACGATCCGGGTGAAGTGCCGGTTCAAATGCGGCTGGTCGGTGAACCCGACCGTGACGGCCGCCTCGGCAGGGGTGGTGCCGGCGTCGAGGAGGTGGCGGGCGCGACGGACGCGGGCGTCCGTGAGCCAGGTGTGCGGCGGCAGACCGTAGGCGCCTTTGAAGGCCCGCAGCAGCGCGAAGGGGCCGACGCCGAGCTGTTGCGCGAGTTCCTCGAGGGACGGCGGTTCTGCCATCCGCTCCACGAGGAGTTCCCTCGCGGCCGCCGCGGTCCGGGCGCCGGCGGCCAGGGGCGTACGCGCCGGAAGGCAACGCCCATGACGCCGCAGCAGTCTCGCGACGGCGATGCGCAGGGCGCTGTCGGCGGCGAGGGCGTTGCCCGCCTCCGCCGCGCGGTGCACCTCGTGCACGAGCCGTGCGGTGTCCGGGTCCTCGACGATCGTCTCGGCGAAACCGGCCGTTCCGCGCAGGCTCGTCGTCTCCGCCGCGATCCCGGCGACGAGCTCCGTGGACGGGTAGAGCGTGGAGTACACCCAGCCCTCCGGGACGCCGGCCTTGGCGGAGTGCGGCACTTCCGGGTTGATCATGACGACGGTGCCGGGCCTGGCACGCACGGTCCCCTCCGGCAGGAGCACGTCCTCGATACCGCGTCAGACGGCACCGAAGACGAACCCCTCATGGCTGTGCCGAGGGAAGGAATGGCGCACATAGCGCGCCTGCAGCAGGTCGAGGCCGGGCACGCCCGGGTACTGCCAGTGCCGTGCCCACTCGCCCTTCGTGTCCGGCGCCGGGTCCTTCTCCATACGGTCATTCTGCTCCCGCCCCCACGTGCACGACGGCGGCGTCCGCGTCCCGGACACGCAGCGGCCCCGCGTTGACGCTCCCATCGCTTGTCAAGCGGCTCGTAGCCAGTCGCGGCGCGGTGGGCGTGGGCGAGGTCGTCGTCTCGGCGGATCCAGTGCCCGAGGGAGGGGATGGTGGCCGACCGGACCCCGAAGTGTTGGACGGCGGGTGGGGGTGAGGCTTGGACCGCCGAAGAGGCCGAAGAGCCCACAGAGGCCGCAGACGCCGAACAGGCCGAAGATCGGCGATGCCGGGGACGGCCACCGATGTCAGTGCCCGGGTGCACGATGGTGGGCATGGCCCGGACTGCGCTCGATTCCTTCTCCCCCGCCACCCGTGGTTGGTTCTCGGGTGCCTTCAGTGCGCCCACCGCCGCCCAGGAGGGGGCGTGGAAGGCCATCGGGGAGGGCTCGGACGTGCTGGTGGTGGCGCCGACGGGGTCGGGCAAGACGCTGGCCGCGTTCCTGGCCGCTCTGGACCGCCTGGCATCCGTTCCTTCCCCGGCGGAGCCGAAGAAGCGCTGCCGTGTGCTGTACGTGTCACCGCTGAAGGCCCTCGCGGTGGACGTGGAGCGCAATCTCCGCAGCCCGCTCACCGGCATCAGGCAGGAGTCGGTGCGCCTGGGCCTGCCCGAGCCCGAGGTGCGGGTCGGCATCCGCTCGGGCGACACCCCCGCCGCGGAACGGCGCTCGATGATCACCCGGCCGCCGGACATTCTGATCACGACCCCCGAGTCCCTGTTCCTGATGCTCACCTCGTCCGCCAGAGACGCGCTGGCGGGCGTCGAGACGGTGATCCTCGACGAGGTCCATGCCGTCGCGGGCACCAAGAGAGGCGCCCACCTCGCCGTGTCCCTGGAGCGCCTGGACGAGCTGCTGCCCCGCCCGGCCCGCAGGATCGGCCTGTCGGCGACGGTCCGCCCGGTGGACGAGGTGGCCCGCTATCTGTCGCCGCAGCGCCGGGTCGAGATCGTCCAGCCGCCTTCGGGCAAGGAGTTCGACCTCTCCGTGGTCGTCCCGGTGGAGGATCTGGGCGAGCTCGGAGGCTCTCCGGCCTCCGACACCGGCGGCGAGGTCGCCGAGAAGCCGTCGATCTGGCCGCATGTCGAGGAACGCATCGCCGATCTCGTCCAGGCGCACCGCTCCACGATCGTCTTCGCCAACTCGCGCCGCCTCGCCGAGCGGCTGTGCAACCGCCTCAACGAGATCGCGTACGAGCGGGCCACCGGCGCCTCCATGCCGGAGAAGGCGCCACCGGCGGAGATCATGGCGCAGTCCGGCGCGGCGCAGGGTGCCCCGCCGCTGCTCGCCCGCGCGCACCACGGCTCGGTCTCCAAGGAGCAGCGGGCTCTCGTCGAGGAGGATCTGAAGGCGGGCCGGCTGCCCGCGGTCGTCGCCACCTCCAGCCTGGAGCTGGGCATCGACATGGGCGCGGTGGACCTGGTCGTGCAGGTCGAGTCTCCGCCGTCCGTCGCCTCCGGCCTGCAGCGGGTGGGCCGCGCGGGCCATCAGGTGGGCGCGGTCTCCACGGGCGTCGTCTTTCCCAAGTACCGGGGCGACCTGGTGCAGGCGGCAGTGGTCACCGAGCGGATGCGTACGGGCTCCATCGAGTCGCTGCGCATCCCGTCGAACCCGCTGGACGTACTCGCCCAGCAGCTGGTCGCGACGGTCGCCCTGGACAGCCGGCAGTACGACGACCTGCTGACGCTGGTGCGCCGGGCCGCGCCGTTCGCCTCGCTGCCCGAGTCGGCCTTCACCGCCGTACTGGACATGCTTGCCGGCCGTTATCCCTCGGACGCGTTCGCGGAGCTGCGTCCCCGTGTGGTGTGGGACCGGGTGGCGGGCACGGTCACGGGCCGGCCGGGGGCGCAGCGTCTCGCCGTCACCTCCGGCGGCACCATCCCGGACCGCGGCCTCTTCGGCGTCTTCCTCGCCGGAGCCGACCCCAGGAAGGGCGGCGGTCGGGTCGGGGAGCTCGACGAGGAGATGGTCTACGAGTCACGGGTCGGCGATGTGTTCACCCTCGGCACCACCTCGTGGCGGATCGAGGACATCACCCGCGACCGGGTGCTCGTGTCCCCGGCCCCCGGCGTGCCAGGGCGGCTCCCCTTCTGGAAGGGCGACCAGCTGGGCCGCCCCTTGGAGCTCGGTCGCGCCGTCGGTGCCTTCCTGCGCGAGGTCGGCGGGCTGTCGGCCGAGGACGGCCGGCTGCGTCTGCTGGCCGCCGGTCTGGACGCCTGGGCGGCGGACAATGTGCTGGCCTATCTGGACGAGCAGCGCCGGGCCTGTGGCCATGTGCCCGACGACCGCACGATCCTGGTGGAGCGCTTCCGCGACGAGCTGGGCGACTGGCGGGTCGTGATCCACTCCCCGTTCGGCGCCCAGGTGCACGCGCCGTGGGCGCTGGCGCTGGGCGCCCGTCTCGCCGAGCGGTACGGCATGGACGCCCAGGTGATGCACGCCGACGACGGCATCGTGCTGCGGCTGCCCGACGCCGACCTGATGGGTCTCGACCTGCTCGACCAGGACCCGGTCCGGCTCGATGCGCCGTTCGACGGCGAGCAGGCTCCCGTGGGCGCCGCGGACACCGTCTTCGACAAGGGCGAGATCAATCAGGTCGTGACCGACCAGGTGGGTGGCTCCGCCCTGTTCGCCTCCCGGTTCCGTGAGTGCGCCGCCCGCGCGCTGCTGCTGCCGCGCCGCAGTCCCGGCAAGCGGACACCGCTGTGGCAGCAGCGGCAGCGGGCTGCGCAACTGCTGCAGGTCGCGAGCGAGTTCGGCTCGTTCCCGATCGTCCTGGAAGCGGTCCGCGAATGCCTCCAGGACGTCTTCGACGTCCCCGGCCTCACCGAGCTGATGGGGGACATCGAGTCGCGCCGTGTCCGCCTGGTCGAGGTCACCACCCCGGAGCCGTCCCCCTTCGCCCGCTCACTGCTTTTCGGGTACGTCGCCCAGTTCCTCTACGAGGGTGACTCCCCCCTCGCCGAGCGGCGGGCGGCCGCCCTCTCCCTGGACTCCCGCCTGCTGTCCGAGCTGCTCGGCCAGGCGGAGCTGAGGGAGCTGCTGGACGCGGAGGTACTCACCGAGCTGGAGCGCGAGCTGCAGTGGCTGACCGACGAGCGGCGGATCAAGGACGTCGAGGGCGTGGCCGACCTGCTGCGCGTACTGGGTCCGCTGACGGACGCCGAGCTTGTCGAGCGGGGCGGTGATCCGGCCTGGCCCGAGGAGCTCGCCGCGTCCCGCCGCGCGATCCGTGTGCGCCTCGCGGGCGCCGACCACTGGGCGGCGGTCGAGGACGCGGGGCGGCTGCGCGACGCACTGGGCACGGCGCTGCCCGTGGGCGTCCCGGAGGCGTTCACCGAGCCCGTGAAGGACCCGTTCGGCGACCTCCTCGCCCGCTTCGCACGGACACGCGGGCCGTTCACCTCCGCCCAGGCCGCCGCCCGCTTCGGACTCGGCACGGCGGTCACCGACGGCGGCCTGCAGCGTCTCGCCGCGAGCGGCCGGGTCGTGCAGGGCGAGTTCCATCCGGCGGGCGTCGGCCAGGAGTGGTGCGACGCGGGCGTGCTGCGCCGCCTGCGCAGACGTTCCCTGGCCGCGCTCCGCCACGAGCTGGAGCCCGTGGCGCCCGCCGCGCTCGCCTCGTTCCTGCCCGAGTGGCAGCACCTGGGCAGCAACAGTCTGCGGGGCATCGACGGCCTGGCGCGCGCCGTCGAGCAGCTTCAGGGCGCCTCGGTGCCGGCGTCGGCCCTCGAGAAACTCGTCCTGCCCTCCCGCGTCGCCCACTACAGCAGCAGCCTCCTCGACGAACTGACCACGACCGGCGAGGTGGTGTGGGCCGGTGCCGGCGCACTTCCCGGCAAGGACGGCTGGGTCTCCCTCTACCTGGCCGATGCCGCGCCCCTACTGCTGCCGCCACCGCACCCACTGGAGCTGACGGCGCTGCACGAATCGGTGCTCACCGTGCTTTCCGGCGGCTACGGCCTGTTCTTCCGCCAGATCGCCGACCAGGTGCGGGCGACCACGCACCCGGACGTCACCGATCCGCAGCTCGCCGACGCCGTCTGGGATCTGGCCTGGTCCGGCCGGCTCACCAACGACACCCTGGCGCCGCTGCGGGCTCTGCTCGGTTCCGGCCGTACGGCGGGGTCCACCGCCCATCGCGCCAGGCGCACCGTGCCGCGCGGCCGGTACGGCGGCCTCACGGCAGCAGGCCGTCCCGCGTCGCGTACGGGCCCTCCCACGGTGAGCGGCCGCTGGTCGCTGCTGCCCGCCCGTGAACCGGAGCCGACCCACCGGGCGCACGCGCTGGCCCGGACCCTGCTGGACCGGCACGGTGTGGTGACGCGGGGCGCGGTGGCGGCGGAGGGCGTCGAGGGAGGCTTCTCCGCGACGTACCGCATCCTCTCGGCCTTCGAGGACAGCGGCCAGGCTCGCCGAGGGTATGTCGTCGAAGGGCTGGGGGCGGCGCAGTTCGCGATGGACGGCGCGGTCGACCGCCTGCGGGCGGCGTCCACGGCGCGAGACCGTTCGGAAGGGCGGGCGGCGCCCGTCGCGGTGGTGCTGGCCGCCGCCGACCCGGCCAACGCCTACGGGGCCGCGCTGCCCTGGCCGGAGCCGCCGGAGGGTGCCGGACACAAACCCGGCCGCAAGGCGGGCTCCCTGGTGGTCCTCGTCGACGGGGAGCTGACGCTGTACCTGGAGCGCGGCGGGAAGACCCTGCTGACATGGGCCGCCGACCCCGACTCCCCCGCACTGCACGCGGCGGCCGGCGCCCTCGCCGCGGCCGCCCGCGAAGGCTCGCTCGGTACGGTCACGGTGGAGCGGGCCAACGGCGCCCCGGCCCTGACGGCACCGTTCGCCCGCGCCCTGGAGACGGCCGGTTTCCACGCCACGCCGAGGGGGCTGCGCCTGCGCCCTTGACCGGCACCGCGCCACCGCGGGCGCCATCCGCGCCCATGCCGGCCCCAACCGTCGCCGTCCCCCGCATCACCGCCATCGCGTCACCGCCCGCCGTCGCCGTCGCGTCACCCCGCCGCCGCGGCATCATGGATGCCATGCCCGAAGGAGACACCGTCTGGCTGACCGCCCACCGTCTGCACGCGGCGCTGGCCGGCCGGGTCCTGACCCGCTTCGACCTTCGTGTCCCCCGCTTCGCCACGGCGGACCTGACCGGCCGCACCGTCCTGGACGTGACGCCGCGCGGCAAGCACCTGCTCACCCGGTTCGAGGGCGCCCTGACGCTGCACTCGCACCTGAGGATGGACGGCTCGTGGCGGGTGTACGAGGCCGGTGCGCGCTGGGACGGCGGACCGGCCCATCAGATCCGCGCGGTCCTCGGCAACGCCGCGCACACCGCCGTCGGCTACCGTCTGCCCGTCGTCGAACTGCTCCGCACCGCCGACGAGAACCAGGCGGTAGGTCATCTGGGACCGGATCTGCTCGGCCCCGACTGGGACCCCGCCAGAGCGGCGGCGAACCTGCTCGCCGATCCGGCCCGCGCGCTCGGTGAAGCGCTCCTCGACCAGCGCAACCTCGCCGGCATCGGCAATGTCTACAAATCCGAGCTGGCCTTCCTCGCCCGCGTCACGCCCTGGCTGCCGGTCGGCGACCTGCCGGCCGGCGTCCCCGAGCGGCTGATGGCCACGGCACATCGCCTGCTCGAAGCCAACAAGCGGCGTTTCGACCGGCGCACCATGACCAGCGGACTCGATCCGGCCCAGAAACTGTACGTCTACGGCCGCGAGGGCCGTCCGTGCCCCCGCTGCGGCAGCCCCGTACGCAGGGCGGACCAGGGCGACGGCAGCCGTGAGCGCCCGACCTACTGGTGCCCGCACTGTCAGTCCGGCCCCACCGGCTGACCGCGCTGCCCCTGACACACACTTCTTGACGCTCCGTCAGGTCGGTCGTACGGTCCGTCCATGACCCCCTCGGCGTACGACCTCAGCGGGCGCACCGCCTTCGTCACCGGCGCGGCCGGCGGCATCGGCCGCGCCTGCGCCGCACTGCTGGCCGAGGCCGGTGCCGTGGTCCACTGCGCCGACGTGAACGCGAGCGGCCTGCACGGGACCCGGGCCCTGATCGAGACGGCCGGCGGCAAGGCCGTCATCCACACCCTGGACGTCACCGACCGGGCCGCCCTCGCCGCCGCGGTCCTCACCGCGGACCGGCTCGACGTGATGGCCGCCGTCGCCGGCACCATGCACACCAGCCGGGTCCTCGAGACGCGGGACGAGGACCTCGACCGAATCATGACCGTCAACTTCAAAGGAGTGCTGTACGCCTGCCAGGAGGCGGCCCGCGCCATGATCGAAGCGGGCGGCGGATCGATCGTCACCATGGCGTCCGGCGCCGTCGACGCGGCCAATGCCGGACTGCTCTGCTACAGCGCGTCGAAGGCGGCCGTGGTCCAGCTCACCCGGACACTGGCGACCGAACTCGGCCCCCACGGGATCCGTGTGAACGCCGTCGCCCCGGGCTGGGTCCGCACCCCGATGACCGACCGCCACGACGCCGGCCTGCAGCAGCGGGCGGAGGCCGCCGTGGTGCGGGCGTCCCCGCTGCGCCGCGTCGGCGAACCCGGCGACATCGCCCACACCGTGCTCCATCTGGCCAGTGACGCCTCGGCGTTCACGACGGGTCAGATATTCCGTCCGAACGGGGGCGTCGTGATGCCCTGGTAGAAGGGCGGGAGGCCGTCGCGTGCACCGGAAGCAGGCTGAGACCCCAGCCTCCCGCGGCCACCGCGCCCTCGACGACGCCCGAGTGCTCGGGGACGAGGACGAGCCGAAGCACGGCCCACCACCACAATCCGCCCACCACGAGCCCGAAAAGGACAACGGGCACGAGGGCCGCCCCGCGTACCGCCATGGCTGCCTCCTCCGGCCCACGCTAATGCGACGGGACAGGCCGCTGGGAGAGCGCACGGTTGGGCGATCCGGCGCGCGCGGACTCCGCTTGCGCGCTCGGCGTCATGCGCTCTCCGCCTGGAACATCCAGGCGTGCTTCTCGAGGTCGGCGGTGAGCTGGATCAGGATGTCCTGGCTCACCGGATCGGGCTGATCGGTCACCTCGATGCGTTCCCGCATCCGGCCGACGACCGCCTCCAGACCGTCGACCATCGTCCGTACGACGTCGACGTCCTTGATCCAGCCCTCGGGCACCGATCCGAACGCGCTCTGTGCCGCCACCGTCGCGGCTCGCCCGTCAGGGGTCACACCGATCGCGGAGCAGCGCTCGGCGACCGTGTCGGAGTGCTGCCGCGCCGTGTCGACGACCTCGTCGAGCTGGAGGTGTACGGACCTGAAGCGGGGGCCGACCACGTTCCAGTGCACTTGCTTGGACACCAGAGCGAGGTCCACCAGATCGACCAGAGCGCCCTTGAGCGCTTCCCCGACGGTCTTGAGGTCGGCCTCGGACAGCGTGCTCTTCACGACAGACATGCAGGTCCTCCACTCGGTTCGCGGCTACCGCCCACGATTACACAACTACCGAAAAGGGTCATCCGGGGACAGAAGTGCAAGCAAAAGACCCCGGCTGGTACTCGAGTACCAGCCGGGGTCCGTGGCAAACCAAGCCGTGTGCGCAGAGCCTGCGGATCAGGCGGCGACGACGTCGACCGCTTCCGCGGGCGCCTTGATCGTCACCCGCTCCGTCGGCACACCTGCCACCGACGTCACGGAGACGGAGCCCAGCATCGGGCGTACCGGTGCGGGCACCGGTTCGGCGGCTGCTGCCGACTCGGCCAGTTCGGCCAGCGACAGTTCGTCGCTCACTTCACGCATGAGCTCGGACATCCGTACGTCAAGCGCGTCGCAGATGGCGGAGAGCAGCTCGGAGGATGCCTCCTTCTGCCCCCGCTCCACCTCGGATAGATAGCCGAGCGAAACTCGGGCGGACGAGGAGACTTCGCGCAGAGTACGGCCCTGGCGCTGGCGCTGCCGACGCAGCACGTCACCAAGCAGGCGACGGAGCAGAATCATCGGTGGCTCCCTCCTCGGACCGCGTAGCCGCATCCTTCACGCCCCACCGTACCGCCTTGCGCCGCGGCCGTGCGGGGAGCGATGTCGTGTTCACTCAGGGCTGCAAACATCAATTCCCCCCGTTCTGTTCCGTATCCTGTGCGCGCGCGTTCCCGTGCAGTTCGTCACGGAGCAGGTCGAGCACGCTCCGTACGCTCTCTCTACGGATTTCCCCGCGGTCGCCGTTCAACCTCAACGCGGCCACTTTCCCGGTGCCCGCGGGACCTGCGACAGCCACATATACCGTCCCGACGGCCTGTCCGTCCTGCGGTTCGGGGCCGGCCACCCCCGTGGTGGCGACTCCCCAGTCCGCGCCCATCACGTCCCGTACCCCCGCCGCCATCTGCGCGGCGACCTGTGGGTCCACCGCTCCGCGCGCCGCCAGGAGGGCCCCGTCGACGCCCAGAACATCCCTCTTGAGGGTGGCGGCGTAAGCCGTGACGGACCCGCGGAACGACTTCGAGGCACCCGGTACCGATGTGAGCTCCGCGGCCACCAGACCGCCCGTGAGGGATTCCGCGACGGCCAGTGTCTGGCCACGCTCCGCAAGCAGGGTCAGCACCCTCACCGCCCCGGTCACCTCGGAAAACCCTCCGCCGTCCGCTCCGACTCGAGCCCCTTGCGTCTCAGCACGATCGCCTGCCGCACATAGTCGAGGCCCGTGACCACGGTCAGGACCACGGCGAGAGCCATCACCCAGAACCGCAGAGTCGCCAGCGGCCCCGTCAGCGCGAGAACGTACATGCCGACCGCGGTGCCCTGGGCGAGAGTCTTCATCTTGCCACCGCGACTGGCCGGGATCACCCCGTGCCTGATCACCCAGAACCGCATGAGCGTGATGCCCAGCTCACGGAAGAGGATGACGCCCGTCACCCACCACGGCAGGTCGCCCAGCGCGGAAAGACTGATCAGCCCCGCCGCCATGATCGCCTTGTCGGCGATCGGATCCGCGATCTTCCCGAAGTCGGTGACCAGGTTGTACGTGCGGGCCAGGTGCCCGTCGAAGATGTCCGTGATCATGGCGACGGCGAAAGCCGCCCACGCCCACGCCCGCCAGGCCGGGTCGTAGCCGCCGTCCTGCAGCAGCAGCACCACGAACGCCGGCACCAGCACCAGCCGCAGCATGGTCAGGAGGTTGGCGATGTTCCACAGGCTGGCCTGATTCACGGCCGCAGCGCCCAGCTTGCCGCCGGGCGCGGGCCGTCCGGTCCCGCCCGCCGCGGATGCCGGCACTCCGGTCATCTGCTCGCCTCCTCGCCAGAGGTACGGGCGCCGGCCCCCAGGACCTCGCAGTACTCGGCCACCAGGTCGACGCCCTCGGTCCCCACGACCTTGGCCACGACCATACGGCCGGGCTCCAGGCCCTCGCCGGAGGTGAACACGACCTGTCCGTCGGTCTCCGGCGCCTGGTGGGCGGCCCGTCCGACTGCTCCGTCCTCGCCGTCCACGGACTCCACCAGCACCTCGAGGCGCTCACCCAGGCGCTCCTCCGCACGCTGCGCGGTGAGCTCGTCGGCGATCCGCGACAGATGCTCGAGACGCTCCGCGACGACGTCGGCGTCCAGTTTGTTCTCGTAGGTGACGGCCTCGGTGCCCTCTTCGTCGCTGTACCCGAAGACTCCGACGGCATCCAGACGCGCCGCCGTGAGGAAGCGTTCGAGCTCCGCGAAATCCGCCTCGCTCTCGCCGGGGAATCCGACGATGAAATTGGAGCGCACACCCGCCTGCGGAGCCTTGCTCCGGATGGTCTCCAGCAGCTCGAGGAACCGCTCGGTGTCGCCGAAGCGCCGCATCGCCCGCAGCACGCCGGGCGCGGAGTGCTGGAAGGACAGGTCGAAGTAGGGGGCGACCTTCGGAGTGGAGGTGAGGACGTCGATCAGGCCGGGGCGCATCTCGGCGGGCTGCAGATAACTGACCCGCACCCGCTCGATGCCGTCGACGGCCGCCAGGTCGGGCAGCAGGCTCTCCAGCAGGCGGATGTCGCCGAGGTCCTTGCCGTACGAGGTGTTGTTCTCGGAAACCAGCATGATCTCCTTGACGCCCTGCTCGGCCAGCCAGCGCGTCTCCCCCAGCACGTCGCTCGGGCGGCGCGAGACGAACGAGCCGCGGAAGGACGGGATGGCACAGAACGTGCAGCGCCGGTCGCAACCCGAGGCGAGCTTCACCGAGGCCACCGGGCTGCTGCCGAGCCGGCGGCGCAGCGGCGCACGCGGCCCGGAAACCGGGGCGACGCCTTCCGGCAGGTCCTCGGGGACCGGCGCGGCGTCGCCGTGGCCGGGCAGGGCCACACCGGTGGCGTCCTGCCGCTCGACGGGGCTCAGCGGCAGTAGTTTCCGCCGGTCGCGCGGGGTGTGCGCGGCGTGCACACCCCCGCTGAGGATGGTCTGCAGGCGGTCGGAGATGTCGGCGTAGTCGTCGAAGCCGAGCACACCGTCCGCCTCGGGCAGTGCTTCGGCGAGGTCCTTGCCGTACCGCTCTGCCATGCAGCCCACGGCCACGACGGCCTGCGTTCTGCCGTGATCCTTCAGGTCATTGGCTTCCAGCAGGGCGTCGACGGAGTCCTTCTTGGCGGCTTCGACGAATCCGCAGGTGTTGACCACGGCGACGTCGGCGTCGGAGGCGTCCTCGACGAGCTCCCAGCCGTCCGCTGCCAAGCGGCCTGCAAGCTCCTCCGAGTCCACCTCGTTACGGGCGCATCCGAGAGTGACAAGGGCGACGGTACGGCGTTCGGGCATGGACTCAAGACTACTTTGTCCCGGCCCGGACCCCGGCCGGGAGGGTCGGGGCCGTC
This sequence comes from Streptomyces sp. NPDC048389, assembly GCF_040706335.1. Lineage (NCBI taxonomy): Bacteria > Bacillati > Actinomycetota > Actinomycetes > Kitasatosporales > Streptomycetaceae > Streptomyces > Streptomyces sp. NPDC048389. Next base: position 21,131 of record NZ_JBEZKP010000070.1, read on the forward strand.
CGTACGCCGTCGCAGGGGTCAGCCGACCTCCGGGTCACCCTTCGTGTAGGAGAGCCGTTCGACGCCGCCCATCTTGAACTCGTCCTCGACCTTCTTGCCGTTCACGAACAGCTCGATCGCGCCGGCGTTGCCGAGGATCAGGTCGACCCGCTCGTCGTCCTGGAAGGTCTTGGTCTCGCCCTTGAGCAGCAGTCCGTCGAAGAGCAGCTTGCCGTTGTGCGACTTGGCGGAGATCCAGCTCTTGTCCGTGGTGGCGGACAGCTTCACCGTGACCTTGTCCTTCGGGACGGCCGCGATGGCGCTCTCCGACGGGTCGGGCTTCGGGTCGGAGGGCTTGGTCTCCGGGGCCTCGGTCGGGGTGGGCGCGGTGTCCGCGGGGCCTTCCGCGACCTTGGTGCCGCCGTTCTCGCCGTCGCTGAAGAGCGTGAAGCCGGCGAAGCCGACCACGGCGACGATCGCGGCGACCATGGCCGCCGTCCAGTTGGGGCGGCGGCGCTCGGGACGGATGCGCTCGGCCTCGAACAGCGGGGCGGCGGGGGTGGGCGCGGGACGGCCGCCGTGCTCGTCGTCGTACTGGGCGACGAGCGGTTCGGGATCGAGTCCTACGGCGCGGGCGACCATGCGGATGTGCCCGCGGGCGTACACGTCGCCGCCGCAGCGGGAGAAGTCGTCCTCCTCGATGGCGTGCACGATGGGGATGCGCACCCGGGTGGAGGTACTGACCTCGTCGACGGTGAGACCTGCGCCGACACGCGCCTGCTGGAGCACGTGGCCGATCGAAGGCCGGTCGTCCTCGGTTGAAAACCGGTCGTCTTCGGGGGAGTTGCCGATGGACACGGGGGTGCCTTTCGAGCGTGTAGCCACCTGCTGGAGGTTCAGTCTATGGGTGGTACGAAAGGGTGGGGCAACCGGGCGGTGGGGCTTTGTACGCCATCGGAATGGACCTGTGATCCCGGGGTCGGGACATCTGTACATCCCTCCGTCCAACTTGACGTACGACCAAGGGAAACGGTTGCTCCCCGACCCCTTACGAGTGAGTCTCTCCGCGAATCACGGCGAGCACTCCATCCAATTCGTCAGGTTTCACCAGTACGTCACGGGCCTTGGACCCCTCGCTCGGTCCGACGATGTTCCGCGACTCCATGAGGTCCATCAGCCGGCCGGCCTTGGCGAAACCCACGCGCAGCTTGCGCTGCAGCATCGACGTCGAGCCGAACTGCGTGGAAACGACCAGCTCGGCGGCCTGGCAGAGCAGATCGAGGTCGTCGCCGATGTCCTCGTCGATCTCCTTCTTCTGCTTGGTGCCGACCACCACGTCGTCCCGGAAGACCGGGGCCATCTGATCCTTGCAGTGCCGTACGACGGCGGCCACCTCGTCCTCCGTCACGAAGGCGCCCTGCATCCGGGTGGGCTTGTTGGCGCCCATCGGCAGGAAGAGTCCGTCGCCCTTGCCGATGAGTTTCTCCGCTCCCGGCTGGTCGAGGATGACCCGGCTGTCGGCCAGGGACGACGTGGCGAACGCCAGACGGGAGGGCACGTTCGCCTTGATGAGGCCGGTGACGACGTCGACCGAGGGCCGCTGGGTCGCCAATACCAGATGGATGCCCGCCGCGCGCGCCAGCTGTGTGATGCGCACGATCGCGTCTTCGACGTCACGCGGCGCGACCATCATGAGGTCCGCCAGCTCGTCGACGATGACCAGCAGGTACGGGTACGGCTGGAGCTCGCGCTCGCTGCCCTCCGGCGCCTTGACCTTGCCGTTGCGGACGGCCTGGTTGAAGTCGTCGATGTGCCGGTAGCCGTACGCGGCCAGGTCGTCGTAGCGCAGGTCCATCTCGCGCACCACCCACTGCAGGGCCTCGGCGGCCCGCTTGGGGTTGGTGATGATCGGCGTGATGAGGTGCGGGATGCCCTCGTAGGCGGTGAGCTCGACCCGCTTGGGGTCGACCAGCACCATCCGGACATCCTCCGGAGTCGCTCTTATCATCACGGAGGTGATGAGGCAGTTGATGCACGACGACTTGCCGGAGCCGGTGGCGCCGGCGACCAGGACGTGCGGCATCTTCGCCAGATTGGCCATCACATAGCCGCCCTCGACGTCCTTGCCCAGCGCGACCAGCATCGGATGGTCGTCCTCGGCGGCGTCCGCGAGACGCAGGACGTCGCCGAGGTTGACCATCTCGCGGTCGGTGTTCGGGATCTCGATGCCGACGGCGGACTTGCCGGGGATCGGCGAGATGATCCGCACGTCCGGGCTGGCGACCGCGTACGCGATGTTCTTGGTCAGGGCCGTGATGCGCTCGACCTTCACCGCCGGGCCGAGTTCCACCTCGTAACGGGTGACCGTGGGGCCGCGGGTGAAGCCGGTGACGGCCGCGTCGACCTTGAACTCCGTGAACACATTGGTCAGCGAGGCGACGACCGCGTCGTTGGCGGCGCTGCGGGTCTTTCCGGGCCCGCCGCGCTCGAGCAGGTCGAGCGACGGCAGCGAGTACGTGATGTCGCCGGAGAGATGGAGCTGCTCGGCCCTCGGGGGCAGTTCCTGGGGCTGTTCGCGCACCGGCTTGGTCAGGTCGGGCACGACGCTCTTCGCCGCCGCGTCCCGCCCTTCAGGGGCTGCGGTCCCGGGCTCCCGTGCGGTCGGTACGGGCGAGGCGGCGCGCTGCCGCTCGGCGGTGACGTCCCGCGTCAGGTCGGCGACGAGAGGGGAGGGCGGCATGCCGTTCAGCACGGCGCCGTCCAGGGCGGCCGCCGCGGCCGCGGCGACGTCCACCGCGTCCATCTCCCGGCCGAGGGCCGGCTGGGCCGAGGGCCGGCGCCGCCGGCGGCGCCCGGCGAGGGCCTCCTCCTCCGCGGTGTCCGGGTCGGCGTCCGCGGGCGTGGCGCGGCGCGGCGAACGGCGCGGCGAGGTGGGGAGCGCCTCGCGCCACTGCTCCTCGTACCGCTGGTCGTCGTCCTCGGACACGGCGCCGGGTTCGTACCGCGGCTCGATGATGCCGAGCTTGGAGCCGAGCAGCCGCAGGCGCTGCGGGACGGCGTTGACGGGTGTGGCGGTGACGACGAGGAGACCGAAGACGGTCAGCAGCACCAGCAGTGGGACCGCCAGTACCTCTCCCATGGCGAAGATCAGCGGCTTGGAGACGGCCCAGCCGATCAGGCCGCCGGCGTCCTGGATCGCTTCCGTGCCCTCACCGCGGCCGGGTGACCCGCACGCCATGTGGACCTGGCCGAGTACGCCCATGACGAGCGCGGAGAGGCCGATGACGACACGGCCGTTGGCCTCCGGCCGTTCGGGGTAGAGGATCAGCCGCACGGCGATCGCGCCGAGCAGTATCGGCGCGAGCAGATCCAGCCGGCCGAAGGCGCCGGTGATCAGTATTTCCACGAGGTCGCCGACCGGGCCGTGCAGATTCGACCAGGTGCCCGCCGAGACGATGAGTGCAAGGCCCAGCAGCAGCAGCGCCAGACCGTCCTTGCGGTGTGCCGGGTCCAGCCCCTTCGCGCCGCGCCCTATGCCGCGGAACATCGCCCCGACGGCGTGCGCGAGGCCCAGCCAGACGGCGCGCACCAGGCGGTACACACCCCCGGTGGGGGACGGTGCGGGCGCCGGCGCGGCCGCCTTCTTGGCCACTGCCTTCTTCGCGGGCGCTTTCTTGGCGGCCGCCTTCTTGACGGGCACCGTCTTCTTCGCGGCACCGGTCGTACGGCCGGCGCGCGGCTTCGCGGTGCCCGCCGTGCCCTGGGAACCCTTGCCGGACGTACGTGAGGCCATGGTGGTGAGGTTACCGGTGAAGACGGCAAGGGACACGTGTGCCCACTGCTTCACCCGTTCGTGTCGTTGCTGATGTGCCGGGAAACTGACGCGCCCTCAAGCGGCCGCCGGGCGGGGACGTAACGGCTAGCTCTGCGAGGGGAGCGTCGGCGAACCGCCGCCCGTGCCGGGCTCCAGGGCGTCAAGAGCCCTGCGCAGCCCGGTGAGTTTGCGCTCGAGGTGGGCAGCCGTCGCCACGGCCGCGGCGTCCGCCGAATCGTCGTCGAGCTGCTTGGAGAGCGCCTCGGCCTGTTCCTCGACTGCGGCCAGACGCGCGGACAGCTCGGCGAGGAGACCCGCGGGCTCGCGGTCGGCACCGGCTTCCGTCTGGTTGCCGCCCTCGAGCTGGAGCCGCAGCAGGGCTGCCTGCTCGCGCAGTTGGCAGTTCTTCATGTAGAGCTCGACGAAGACCGACACCTTGGCCCGCAGCACCCACGGGTCGAACGGCTTGGAGATGTAGTCCACCGCGCCCGCCGCGTAACCACGGAAGGTGTGGTGGGGGCCGTGGTTGATCGCCGTCAGGAAGATGATCGGGATGTCCCGGGTCCGCTCTCGCCGCTTGATGTGCGCGGCGGTCTCGAATCCGTCCATCCCGGGCATCTGGACGTCCAGCAGAATGACCGCGAAGTCATCCGTCAGCAGCGCCTTGAGCGCTTCCTCCCCTGACGATGCCCGCACCAGCGTCTGATCGAGCGCGGAGAGGATGGCCTCCAGCGCAAGCAGATTCTCCGGCCTGTCATCGACCAGGAGGATCTTGGCCTTCTGCACCATGCCCCGTCCTCCTCGCCCCGGCGTGGGGTCTACCCGGCCCGATGAGCCGGGGGACGCACCGGGCGCCGCCCCAGGGGACGACTCCCTTGCGCCGCCCGTCCTTGTGCCGGTCATGGTAGCCGCACCCCGCCCGTCGCCACACCCTGTCACCGCGATGTCACTGTGCACGTACCGCAAACGTGGGGGGAGATCGGATAGTTCCCCGAATCCCCCGGTCCCACACGCCTTCGGCCACATTCGATCAGCGACTCGCGCAGATTCGCACGCCCGACACTCACTTGTCGCGCATCCACTGCTCCATCACCGACAGGAGATGGTCCGGGTCCACCGGCTTGGTCACATAATCGGATGCACCGGACTCGATCGCCTTCTCCCTGTCGCCCTTCATGGCCTTCGCCGTGAGCGCGATGATGGGCAGCCCCGCGAACTGCGGCATCCTGCGGATCGCCGTAGTCGTCGCATAACCGTCCATCTCCGGCATCATGATATCCATCAGTACGACCGTCACATCGTCGTGCTGTTCCAGGACCTCGATGCCCTCCCGGCCGTTCTCCGCATAGAGCACCGACAGGCCGTGCTGCTCCAGCACGCTGGTCAGGGCGAAGACGTTGCGGATGTCATCGTCGACGATCAGGACCTTCTCGCCGTCGAAGGCGAACACCCGCCGCTGCTCGTCGCCCTCCTGCTCGCCGGCGGCCCCTGCCGCCCACGGCTCCTGGCCCGGCGCCTCGCCGAGCTGCCCGGCGGCCCGCTGGGCCCCCAGGGCCGCCTGCGCCTTCCGGCGCCGGCGCAGCAGAGCCGCGGGGCCCGCCGGAGGGGCAGCGGCCTGGGACCGCTCCTGGGCGGCGCCGGCGTCCTCCGTGACGCGGTCCATGCCCAGGCCGCTCCCGACACCCGGTACCAGCTGCGGATAACCCTGCGGAGGCAGTTCGCTCGGCTGCAGCGGCAGGTACAGCGTGAACGTCGAACCGCGCCCCGGCTCGCTCGCCGCATGGATCTCGCCACCCAGCAGCCGCGCGATCTCCCGGCTGATCGACAGACCGAGCCCCGTGCCGCCGTACTTGCGGCTGGTCGTCCCGTCCGCCTGCTTGAACGCCTCGAAGATCACCCGCATCTTGCCCGCCGCGATCCCGATGCCGGTATCCGTCACGGAGAAGGCGATCAGATCCGCGTCCGCGTCCCGCAGCGAACCGGCCTCCAGCAGCTGCTCCCGGATCGACTGCGGCACATCCGCGCCCGCCGGCCTGATCACCAGCTCCACGGCACCGCTGTCGGTGAACTTCACCGCGTTCGACAGGAGGTTGCGGAGCACCTGAAGCAGCCGCTGCTCGTCGGTGTGCAGCGTCGAAGGCAGCTCCGGCGAGACCCGGACCGAGAAGTCGAGCCCCTTCTCCGCCGTCAGCGGCCGGAACGTCGCCTCGACGTAGTCGACCAGCTGTACCAGCGCGATACGGGTGGGGCTGACGTCCATCTTGCCCGCCTCGACCTTCGACAGGTCGAGGATGTCGTTGATCAGCTGCAGCAGATCGGACCCCGCGCCGTGGATCGTCTCCGCGAACTCCACCTGCTTCGGGGAGAGGTTCGCGTCCGCGTTGTCCGCGAGGAGCTTCGCCAGGATGAGCAGCGAATTGAGCGGCGTGCGCAACTCGTGCGACATGTTCGCCAGGAACTCCGACTTGTAGCGCATGGAGACCGCGAGCTGTTCCGCACGCTCCTCCAGCACCTGCCGGGCCTCCTCGATCTCGGTGTTCTTCACCTCGATGTCGCGGTTCTGCTGCGCCAGCAGCTCGGCCTTCTCCTCCAGTTCCGCGTTGGACGCCTGCAGCGCCTTCTGGCGGTTCTCCAGCTCCGCGGAGCGCTCGCGCAGCTGCTCGGTCAGTTCCTGCGACTGCTTGAGCAGCACCTCGGTCTTCGTGTTCACGCTGATCGTGTTGACGCTCGTCGCGATCATCTCGGCGATCTGGTTCAGGAAGTCCCGCTGGATCTGGGTGAACGGCTGGAACGACGCCAGCTCGATCACACCGAGGACCTTCCCCTCGAACAGCACCGGCAGCACGATCACATAGGCCGGCGAAGCCTCCCCGAGCCCCGACGAGATCTTGAGATAGCCCGGCGGCACATTGACCTGGATCGTCCGCTTCTCCTCCGCCGCGGTCCCGATCAGGGTCTCCCCCGGCCGGAAGGACGTCGGCATCAGGCCGGCCGAGTAGCCGTAACTGCCGCGCATGCACAGCTCATACAACTCACCGCCCGCCGACTCCGGGCCGCCCGTGGGCACGGCCAGGAAGAACGCGCCGTGCTGGGCCGAGACCACCGGAGTGAGCTCGCTCATGATCAGCGAGGCGACGTCCTCCAGGTCACGGCGGCCCTGCATCAGACCGGAGATACGGGCCAGATTGCCCTTCAGCCAGTCCTGTTCCTCATTGGCGAGGGTGGTGTCGCGGAGGTTCGCGATCATCGTGTTGATGTTGTCCTGGAGCACCTGGATCTCACCGGCGGCGTCCACATCGATCTTCAGGTTCAGATCGCCGCGGGTCACCGCGGTCGCGACGGCCGCGATGGCACGCACCTGCCGGGTGAGGTTCCCGGCCATCTCGTTCACCGACTCCGTCAGGTCCCGCCAGGTGCCGTCGACGTCACGCACCCGTGCCTGACCGCCCAGCTGCCCGTCGGTGCCCACCTCGCGGGCCACCCGGGTGACCTCCTCCGCGAAGGAGGAGAGCTGGTCGACCATGGTGTTGATGGTGGTCTTCAGCTCGAGGATCTCGCCCCGGGCGTCGATGTCGATCTTCCTCGTGAGATCGCCCTTGGCGATCGCGGTCGTGACCGTGGCGATCTGGCGCACCTGACCGGTCAGGTTGGAGGCCATCGAGTTCACCGACTCGGTCAGGTCCTTCCAGGTGCCGGAGACGCCCGGCACCCGTGCCTGGCCGCCGAGACGGCCGTCCGTGCCCACCTCGCGGGCCACCCGGGTCACCTCGTCGGCGAACGACGACAGCGTCCGCACCATCGTGTTGACGGTGTCGGCGAGCTCCGCGACCTCGCCGCGCGCCTCGACCGTCACCTTCTTCGTCAGGTCTCCGTTGGCGACCGCCGCGGAAACCCTCGAGATGTTGCGCACCTGGCTGGTGAGGTTGTTCGCCATCAGGTTGACGTTGTCGCTGAGGTCCTTCCAGATGCCGGTGACGCCGCGCACCCGTGCCTGACCGCCCAGTACGCCTTCCGTACCCACCTCGCGGGCGACCCTGGTCACCTCGTCCGCGAAGTCGGACAGCTGGTCGACCATCGTGTTGACGGTCGTCACCAGCTCCAGGATCTCGCCCTTCGCGTCGACGGTGATCTTCTTCGAGAGATCGCCCTTGGCGACCGCCGTCGTCACCTCCGCGATGTTGCGCACCTGGGAAGTGAGGTTGTTGGCCATGAAGTTGACGGACTGGGTGAGGTCCTTCCAGGTGCCGGAAACGCCCTGGACCTCCGCCTGGCCGCCGAGGATGCCCTCGGTACCCACCTCGCGCGCCACCCGCGTGACCTGTTCCGCGAAGTTCGACAGCTGGTCGACCATCGTGTTCAGGGTGTTCTTCAGCTCCAGGATCTCGCCCCGGGCGTCCACATCGATCTTCTGCGACAGGTCACCCCTGGCCACCGCCGTCGCGACCTGCGCGATGTTGCGCACCTGGGCCGTGAGGTTCCCGGCCATGCCGTTCACGGAGTCCGTCAGATCACGCCACACACCGGCCACACCCGGCACCTGGGCCTGGCCGCCGAGACGCCCGTCCGTGCCCACCTCGCGGGCCACCCGGGTGACCTGCTCCGCGAACGCGGACAGCTGGTCGACCATCGTGTTGATGGTGTTCTTCAGCTCCAGGATCTCGCCCCGGGCGTCCACATCGATCTTCTGCGACAGGTCACCCCTGGCCACCGCCGTCGTCACCTGGGCGATCTGCCGCACCTGGGACGTCAGATTCCCGGCCATGAAGTTGACGGAGTCCGTCAGTTCCTTCCACGTACCGCTGACGCCGTCGACCCGCGCCTGACCGCCGAGACGGCCCTCCGTGCCCACGTCACGCGCCATGCGCGTGACCTGGTCGGCGAACGAGGACAGCTGCGCCACCATCGTGTTGACGGTGTTCTTCAGCTCGAGCATCTCGCCCGCGACATCGACCGTGACCTTCTGCGACAGGTCACCGTTCGCCACCGCCGTCGTCACCTGCGCGATGTCACGCACCTGACCGGTGAGGTTACGGAACGCCGTGTTCACCGAATCGGTGAGGTCCTTCCACGTCCCCGCCGCACCCGGCACCTCTGCCTGGCCGCCGAGGCGGCCCTCGACCCCGACCTCGCGGGCCACCCGTGTCACTTCGGAACCGAAGGACTGGAGCTGGGCGACCATCGTGTTGACGGTGTTCTTCAGCTCGAGCATCTCGCCCGCGACATCGACCGTGACCTTCTGCGACAGGTCACCGTTCGCCACCGCCGTCGTCACCTGCGCGATGTCACGCACCTGACCGGTGAGGTTACGGAACGCCGTGTTCACCGAATCGGTGAGGTCCTTCCACGTCCCCGCCGCACCCGGCACCTGCGCCTGTCCTCCGAGCAGGCCCTCCGCGCCGACCTCGCTGGCCACCCGGGTGACCTCGTCCGCGAACGTCCGCAGCGTCTCGGTCATCTGGTTGATGGTCTCCGCGAGCTGGGCCACCTCGCCCCGCGCGTTGACCGTGACCTTCTGCGACAGATCGCCGTTGGCGACCGCCGTCGTCACCTCCGCGATGCCGCGCACCTGGGAGGTGAGATTCCCGGCCATCGTGTTGACCGAGTCGGTGAGGTCCTTCCACACGCCGGCCACGCCGGGAACGGTCGCCTGACCGCCCAGCTCGCCCTCCGTGCCCACTTCCCGGGCCACCCGGGTCACCTCGGACGAGAACGACGACAGCTGGTCGACCATCGTGTTGACGGTGTCCTTCAGCTGCAGCATCTCGCCGGCCACGTGAACGGTGACCTTGCGGGACAGATCACCCTTCGCGACGGCCGTCGTGACGAGAGCGATGTCACGCACCTGCGCCGTCAGCCGGTACGCCATGGTGTTGACCGAATCCGTGAGGTCCTTCCACGAACCGGACATACCGCGCACCTGGGCCTGGCCGCCGAGCTTGCCCTCCGTGCCCACCTCGAGCGCGACCCGGGTCACCTCGTCGGTGAACGCCGACAGCTGGTCGACCAGGCTGTTGACCGTACGCGCGACCTTCAGGAACTCACCACGCAGCGGGCGCACCGCCGCCGCCCCGTCCTGGCCGTCCGCGGCGGGCGAGCGCAGCTCCATGCGCTGCTCGAGATCACCGTCCGCGACCGCGGAGAGCACCCGCCCGACCTCGGACACGGGCCGGGCCAGATCGTCCACCAGCTCGTTCGCGGCGTCGACCGCCGCTGCCCAGGACCCCTCGCAGGCGCCCGTCTCCAGCCGTTCCGTGAGCTTTCCCTCACGGCCGACCATCCTGCGGACCCTCGCGATCTCACCCGTGAGGTGGAGATTGCGGTCGGCGACCTCGTTGAAGACGGCCGCGATCTCGGCCATCACACCGTCGCCCGACACCGTCAGCCGGCGCCGGAAGTTGCCGTCGCGCATCGTCACCAGGGCGGCCAGCAACCTGTTCAAGGCTGCTGTGTCGACCTCGGTTGTCCCATTGCTCCGGGATCGTCCGCCTTTCGCGCGCGTATCTTTGGTCCGCGCCGTCACGCCAGACTCCACCGTGTCCCTCCCGCAGGGGTTGACCGTCACTGCCTGGGCCGTCTCAGGAAGCCTGCCCAGTGTTTCACCATGCCGGAACCAGGCGATAACAGTTCGGCAGCTTCGCATAGCGTCCCCACCCCCGGAGGGCGGAAACAGCGGTGACCGGCATCCGCTCGGACAGCGAAGGTAAGTAACCTGGCATCCGGCTGTCCAACCACCCCGGTCCGCCCGGCGGGGGCGGTGTGGTGCTCGACTACCACCGGGCACCGGGAGGGGCAGGCCGATCATGGCAGAGCCGGGCGTCGAGACGCGTACGAGGAGTTCTGTGATCACCGCGCGGGCGGCCGCCAGCTTCGACCCTGTCGGGCGGTCCGTCGCGACCGCCCGCGCCTTTGTCCGCGACACCCTCCAGGGGTGGGGACACTCCGACGTGGTGGACGACGCGGTGGTGCTCACCAGCGAGCTCGTCACCAACGCCGTCATCCACGCGGGAACCTCCGCGGACGTGCTGTGCCTGCGCTCGGAGGACGGCGTCCGTGTCGAGGTCGCCGACCGCTACCCGGAGCGGGAGGTGCCGATACAGGGCGCCGGCCGCACCATCGCGAACCTCGACAGCGAGAACGGACGCGGACTGCTTCTCTGTGCGGCGCTCGCCTCCCGCTGGGGCGTGGAGTACACACCGACGCACAAGACGGTGTGGTTCCAACTCGACCTTCCGCAGCGGGCCGTGGGCACCCGTTCCGCCGGTCCGGTCGTCCCCACCGCCATGCTGCCGGTCACCGAGGACCGGGTAAGGGTCGCCGTGGCGCAGATCGACCGCACCGGCACGATCTCCGTGTGGAACGAGGACGCCGAGCACCTCTTCGGATACCCGGCGGACCAGGTCATGGGCAAGCCGCTCACCGACTTCGCCGCCTGGCCCCATACGCCGGGCCTCGGCACCGGCATCGCGGAGGCCCTGCGGCTGTCCCGCTGGGAGGGCAGCTACGGCATCCGCGGCAGCGACGGCCGGGTGATCCCGGTCTACGCCTCGCACCTGCGGGTACGAGACGCGAACGGCGAGCCGTCCACGGTCTGCCTGCTGGTGCGCGACGACGAGCGTGCCGTACTGCAGTCCCCCCAGCGGGCCGCCGGCGGCGACAGCCGCGCGGAGAACCGCAGCACGGACCCGTTCGAGGTCTTCATCGGCTCCCCCGCCCCCGACGATCTCGACGGCCTGCTCCAGCGCACCGTCGAGCGGGCCAGGGACATGCTCGACGGCGACGCCGCCTTCCTGCTTCTGGCCACCGACGACGAGACGGAGCTGGAGGTCCGGGCCACCACCGGACTCCCTTCGGCCCGCCAGCGCTTCGCACGCGTCCCGGTGGAAGCCGGTGCGGGACGCTACGGCTCCGCGCGGATGCCCACCGTCCACGAGGACCTCACGGCCGTCCCCGGGGCCGTTCCGCTTCTCAACTCCACCGGCATGCGCTCGGTGGTCACGGTGCCGCTGAAGGTCGAGGGCCGGCTCACGGGCTCTCTCGGCGTGGCCGCGGAATCCGCGAACCGCTACTCCAACGAGGAGGCGCTGCGGCTGCAGTTCGCCGCCGACCGGATCGCACTGGCCGTCGAATCGGCCCGACTGGGGGAACTGGAACGGCTGCGCCGCGGCTCCCTGTCCTTCCTCGTCGAAGCCTCCGACCTGCTGGCCGGCACGCTCGACCGCGACCAGACGCTCGCTCTGATGGCACAGATGACGGTTCCCACGCTCGCCGCCTGGTGCGCCGTCTACACGATCGCCGACCAGTCATCCGAGCCGTACCTCAGCTATGTACTGCACGAGGACGAGGAACGCATCGACGGTCTCAAGGCCCTCCTCTCGAGGATCGATCCGCCCGAGCCGGTACCGACGCCCGGCGCCCGGGTGTGGAACGCACCCGGCGAGGCCGCCCAGCACGCGGCGCTGCTCGCGTCGAAGCACGAACTGGGCCTGGGCTCCGCGCCACCCGTCTCCTCCGGCATCGGTACGACGCTCGCCACGGCGGCCACGGTCGGCGGCGAGACCGTCGTCCTGCCGCTCGTCGCCCGTAACCGCGTGATCGGGATGCTGACGCTCGGCAAGCCGTCCGACGACCACTTCCGCCAGGAGATCCTCGAACTCGCGGAGGACCTCTCCCGGCGCGCGGCCCTCGCCCTGGACAACTCACGCCTCTACTCCGAGCGCATGGCGATCAGCCAGTCGCTTCAACGCAGCCTGCTGCCGCCGGAGCTGCCGCAGATCCCCGGCGTCGAGGTCGAGGTCATCTACCGCGCCGCAGGAGAGGGCAACGAGGTCGGCGGCGACTTCTACGACCTCTTCCCCATCCGCGACGGTGCCTACGGCTTCGCGATCGGCGACGTCTGCGGCACCGGCCCCGAGGCCGCCGCGGTCACCGGCCTCGCCCGCCATGCCCTGCGCCTGCTCGCCCGGGAGGGCTTCGGCGGCCCCGCGGTCCTGGAGCGGCTGAACGCGGCCATCCTCGACGAGGGCGCCCGCAGCCGCTTCCTCACGCTCCTGTACGGGGAGCTGTGGCCGCAGGAGGACGGCAGCGCGGTCCTCAAGGTGGTCTGCGCAGGCCACCCGCTGCCGCTGCGCCTCCGCCAGGACGGCACGGTGGAGCCGGCCGCCGAGCCGCAGCCGCTCCTCGGCGTCATGGAGGACCTGGAGCTGTACGAGCAGATGGTGACGCTGGACCCGGGCGACGTGCTCCTGTGTGTGACGGACGGGGTCACGGAACGCCGTGAGGGGGCTCGCATGCTGGGCGACGACGGCCTGAGCGACGTGCTCACGAACTGCACCGGCCTGACGGCGGGTGCGGTCGCCGCGCGTGTACTGAGGGCCGTGGAGCGTTTCGCGGCGGAGCCGGCGTCGGACGACATGGCCATCCTGGCGATGCGCGTCCCGGAGCCCCACCACAGCTGAGGCCGGCAACGGGACCTTGCGGCCCGGAGGCCGAATCACGAAGAAGGCCCCCGCCTTACGGCGGGGGCCTTCTTGTGTTGCTACTTCTTGTCCGAGCCCCCAAACGGAATCGAACCGTTGACCTTCTCCTTACCATGGAGACGCTCTACCGACTGAGCTATAGGGGCCTGTTGCGCGCGGCAACGAGATAAAGCATACCCCGGATCAGCGAGTGCTCCAAAACGTGCCGGGGTGCCGGGTGGTGAATCGGTCGTGAATCGGCCCGGAACGCAGGAAAGCCCCGCACCAGAGGCACGGGGCTTTCCCACAACAATTGTTCGGCGGCGTCCTACTCTCCCACAGGGTCC
>NZ_JBEZKP010000071.1:0-33981 GCF_040706335.1 Streptomyces sp. NPDC048389
CGGGGGTGGTCCGTTCAGGGCTACGTCGACGCGGTCGACAGCGTCCCGCAGCGACTGGCCCGAGTTCGGGTGCAGTTCGTGCTCGACGGAGGTCAGGCGCTCCTCAATCCCGTCCAGGCGCTCCATCACCCCTTTGCGTTCTGGCACTCCGGGGCGGGGCGGTACGCCCTGCCAGTCGTCGACGAAGTCGTCCACCCGGGTGGCGATCCTCCGCACGCCGCGGACGAGGCGCCACAGCAGGCCGAGCCCCGCGCAGATCGCGACCGCAGCAAGCGACCAGACGACCAGGCTGTCGACGGCGGGCACGCCCGTGCTCTCACTCACAGGCCCCCTCCCTCGTCGACCAGGCCGAGACCGAACCTGTCGAGCAGCCGCTCGACGCTGGGGAGGGCCATGACCCGGGCGAGGCCGCCGGCGGTCGCGAGTGCGGCGCCCACCCAGGGCAGGGTGTCGGGGATTCCGGAGGCGTCCACGATGGCGGGCAGGGCCACGGCGACGCCGACGCCGGTCTGCAGGACGGTGCGCACGGTGCGCTTACTGGAGCTCTTCATGGGGTGCCTCAGTCCTTGAGTCGGTCGGCGAGGGTGTCGGCGAGAGCGGGGGCGACGGTGGTCTGCAGGGCGGCGATCACGGCCTGGGTGTCGATGCCGCCTGCGCGGACCAGGTCCAGGAGTTCCTCGAGGAGGGCGACCGCGCGGCGGCCGGACTCGACGCCGGTCTGGATCGCGTACTTCGCCGACCAGGTCGCGTTGCCGGGGTAGTCCTCGTTCGCGTGCGGCGGCCGGGCGGCCGGGATGATGTCCCGGTTCCAGATCCGGTCCAGGTCGGAGTTCTCAAGGACGCCGCCGGCGGCGATGAGTTCCCTCACCACGGCCTTGGCGATCTCATCAGCGGTGGGCATGTCGTCCTCCTCGGACTGGGCGGAGCTGGGGCGGGGTGCGCCGGCCTTGGCCCAGGCGTAGACGGCGTCGCCGGGGCAGCTGGTGGCGTAGCCGTCGCGGTGGCCGCCGAGCCAAAGGCCGGCGGGGCCTTCCTCGCGGCAGTAGTCGATGGCGTCGCGGGCGCCGTGCAACTGTGCGGTCGTGGGCTGGGTGAGCCCGGAGGAGCCGACGAGCAGCAGCACCGCGTAGCACTCCTCATTCAGCGTCGTGTTGCCGTTCGCCGAGTTGCGGCGGCGCAGGCCGCGGCCCTCGTACACGGCCCCGTGGGTGCAGACGACGAAGCTGTAGCCGATGTCGGACCAGTCGTTGCCGTCCATGTGGGACGCCTGGATCCGGCGGACGTAGGCGGCGCAGTCGTCGTGCAGCCGATCGGAGTACCCGGTGCCGAGATAGTGGAGCTTCACCCCGCGGCGGGCCCGGGAGTAGGTGATGCCGCCGGAGGGCTGCCGGTAGGGGCGCGCCCCCCAGGAAGCCCTTGGGACCAGCTTCATTCATGCCTCCAGACATGCGAATGCCCCCAGCCTTGCGGGGGCGCGGAGCGGAAGGGTGGGAGCGGGTCAGGCGGGCATGAGGACCTTGAGCGCCTCGACGATCCGCCGCGCGAGGTAGGCGTGACCGGAGTCGTTCGGGTGGACGCCGTCGCCGCCGATGTAGCCGGTCGCGTTGGCGGTGGTGATCCACGCGCCTTGGGTGTCGAGCAGCGTGCCCGCAGCGTCGTAGACGGAGCCGGTGATGGGGGAGATGAAGGGCAGCCCTTCGGCGAGCGCGGCTGCTTTCAGGGTGGCGTCTGTGTTGGTGAGGGTGGCTGTCGGTGAGCCGAGCGGGGACCAGCAGCCCAGCACGTAGATGTCGCAGCCCGGTACGGCCGCCGCTTTCAGCGAGTCGAACAGTGCCTCGGCTGCCGTACCGATGGCGCCTTGGTCGCCGCCCGAGTCGTTGTAGCCGCCCCACACGATCAGCCGGTCGAACGAGTACGGGTCGATGTCTCCGGCTACCCGGTTTCCGAACGTCGTGTAGCTGCCGGGGGTGATGTAGCCGGTGCCGCCCCGGGACTGATTCCATGCGTCCGTGCAACCCAGCATCCGCGCCGCCCGGTAGAACCAAGACCCGATCCCGCTACCCGCGTTCTCATCGGAGCCGCCCGAAATAGAGTCGCCGAGGACTCCGAGCCGCCCGCCACGGGAGGTTGGCTTCCACGCGGTGGCGCCGGGACCGAGGAACAGGCCGCCGAACGGGAACGTCGTCACATCGAACCGGATGCGGCGCGGCTTGGCCGTCGCGAACGTCACCTGCAGCTCGTGGCGGGATCCTTCCGACGAGGCGCCGGTGAGCTGCGGCAGGTCGGTCACCTTCCGCCCGTCGACAGTCAGCCGGTACTTCGTCGCCGAACTCATGTACTTGAACTGGATGCCGAACGTGCTCGCGTCGGTCATGAACTCCACCGCCCAGTTCGACTGACCCGAGCTGTAGGTGTTGGGGTAGCGGGACGTCGGCCGGTACAGCTCCGTGTCCGGGAACGTCGACCCGAACTCAAAGTCGCCAGCGCCCAGGTACAGGAACGGCCCGGTGTCCGGGGTGAGCTTGGCCTGCGCGCTGGGGATGGACGACGTGGACTGCGGCCCGTTGACCTGGATCGTGGGCGTGTCGTCGGTGAGGGTCTCGGCGAGTACCGGATCGGGCAGGTCGCGGCGCCGCCAGGCTGAGGACCACCGCATCTTCGTCGTCTGCAGGGAGTCGGCGACGAGCGTCATGCCGTCGCTGGCCACCCCGACCCGTGCCACCGTGGTGACCCCGGTCCCGGCGAGCAGGTCCCCGGCGGTCGTGATCGCGTCCGTCGTCAGCGCGGTGCCCGTCAGCGCGCTGAGGTCGTTCTCGACGGTGGTCAGGTCGTCGCCGAGGTCGGTGGCCACCGTGCGCCGGCGGGGGCCTGCGCCGCCGTTGGCGTCGAGGTACATGCTGCGCACCCCGTCCGGGCCGAAGAACTCGGGGAGGGCGCCGTTGGCGTCGGTGGTGAGGGTGGTGATGGGTGTGGCCCCGTCGGTTTCCACCAGGTCGGTGTACTGCGTGCCGTCACTCGCCGCGTTCCACGCGGTGACGGTCGTGGACGGCTCAAGGGTGGCGGCGTCGTCGGCGCCGAGGGAGATGACGTAGTCGGCGATGCCGCCGAACCTGTGCCTGGCCATAAATAAGGGCTCCTTAGTACCGCAGGTAGGTCATGGTCAGGGTCAGGGTGTGGCCGGCGCCGACGTCCCCGGACAGGAACTTCACCCACATCTCGCCGTCGATCCCGACATCCACGCGGCCGGTCTGGCCGTTGGAGAAGGTGCAGGCGAAGAAGTGATTCCGGGTGATCGGGCGCAGAGCGCTGGGGACGATGGCGACCTTGGAGCCGTCCGCGTCGGATCGCGACAGCGTGGTCTTGCGGCGCTTGCTGATGCGCAGCGTCACTGCGCTGCCGATACGGCGGCCGACCTGGTCGGCGATGCTCTCCCAGCTGGACTCGCCCGCGCTCAGCGCGAGCTCGCCGGTGTCCTCGTAGGTGAGGACCCACGCGCCGCCCGTCCAGCCGTACCAGCGGCCAGTGTTGGTCTCGTAGATCTGGTCGCCACGGCGTGGGTGCGGGGGCCGGGTCGTGGAGGTGCACGGCCTGGTCCGGCCGCCGACGTACTGCTCCTCGCGGGTGACCGTGACCGACGTCGCCGAGTCGATGACCGTGACCTGCGCGAGCGGGATCTCCCACACACCCGTGCTGCCCGCGTCCCGGGTCAGAGCAGGCGCGCCTGCACCGGGTGTGCCCTGCACGACGACCGCCCGCACGTCCCACGTGGAGCGGTCGAGCTGGACCACGATGCGGTCGATGCGCGTGGAGCCGGAAGAGTTGGAGGCGATGGAGAGGGTGTCGTCTACCGAGCCGGAGTACCAGGTGTGTCCGCGTACCGAGGCGTAGACGCCGGAGCGCACGGTCACCTGTAGGCCGGTGCCCGCCGAGCAGACGGCCGTGTCCGCAGGGGACCCGTCCACCCCGTCGTCCGAGAAGCGCGAAGCGATCTTCTCGTACTCGGCGTCGCTGACGTTCCTGCTGTTGTGGTTGGGGGACGGCCACGAGTTCTGGGCCACGTCTACCTCGCTTCGATTCTGCCGAGCCTGCGGCTCAGGTCGCGTACCAGCCGCACCATCTGCGGATCGGATGTCGCCGAAGGGGAGCCGACAATCGACGTGACGTACTCGCCGGAATTGGGGGTGGCCTGCAGGTGGATGGAGCGCACCAGGTCCGCCACTTCCAGACCGGTCGGCAGCACCACGGTGACCTTGTCGCCCAGGCCGAAGTCGCGGCCTGCCTTCAGGTCTGGTGTGTCGACGGTGACCGTGGCGAGCTCCACCGGCTGGGCGCCGTCGGCCAGAGCCTCGGTGCCTTCCTGGGTCAGCTCACCGTTGGTGTCGTCGTCGGCGGTGCCGCTGACGAGCTGCTCGACGCGCCACCAGGCCGCGGCCGCCACGGCGTCGGCGACCTCGACATAGACCCGGGGGCTGGCCTGGTCGGAGCCTGAGACCAGCGCGTGCGTCACCGTCGGCGCACTGCGCTTGAAGGTGACCGCCCGAAGGTTCCCCAGACCCTCGGAGAAGCGGGCCGTCGCGGTCAAGTCCTGTGGCTGGTACACCTCGAACTCGATCTGACTGCTCGTCTGGCGGGTGCGGAAACCCAGGCCGCCGCCGTCGATCGCCACACGCCGGCACGTCGCCAGCAGCCCCTCGAACCGGGTGTTGACGCTGGTCGTGGTGCCGACCCCGGCCAGCGCGGCCAGCGCGAAGTTGGGGATCTGCCGCGCGGCGAGCGCCGCCTGCCCGCAGTTCTCCGACACCAGGGTGCGGATGATGACCTCGGCGTTCGTGGACAGGATCTGCCGGGCGGTGTCCGGCTGCGCCGACCACGCCGACGCGGGATCGGCCCACGTCAGGTATCCGGCCGGGCGCGCCAGGTCGTCGGAGAAGTTGACCTTCACCTTGCCCGGCGGTGCCTCACCCGTGCCGCCGATCCCCCACGAGAAATCCGTGGGGATTTCCATGGGGCCGCCCATCCAGATCCCGCCGTCACGGACGACGACCAGGCGGTGGCCGGGCTGCAGCTGCTCCATGACGTAGGGGTGCGCGACCAGGTCCACCGAGCCGGATCCCGGCTCATTGAACCGCAGCGTGGCGTCGAGGTTGCCCCAGTCGGCCAGTGGATCGCCCTGCACGATGAGGTCCTCGTCGGTGACGAGAAGCTGGACCGCCATGGCTGCCCTCCCCTACGCGGTCTCGTAGCGCGGGTGGAACGTCAGGTCGACGGAGCTCCCGGCACCAGCGCCGTCCAGTTGAAAGGTGATCGGGTTGTCACCCGGGTCCAGGCCCCACAGCGTGGCGTCCGGCCAGTTCAGGGCCCCGAACCAGTTGGAGCCGTCCTGATAGCGGACCTGCGGCGGGTCCGTGCTGACGGTGACCTTCTCTCCGGCGAGGAGGTCACCGTGCCCGATGGACGGGTCGTTGGGGTCGATCACGAAAGACTCGCCCGTGTCCGTCCTGGTGAAAGTCACCAGCGATGCCGGGCCGGTGATCGTCCACGTCGGCCACACCGGAATGTCCCCCGGATTCTCCACGGTCGTCGCGCCGAGCACCTGGCTGGAGGACACCGACGGATAGGGCTGGAGATAATCCTCGCCGCTCCCCTGCTCGCGGTGCACCACGACGGTCCGGGTGTCGACCCAGTACGGGTCCTCGCACCACAGGGTGAGAACGGCGCTGTCCCAGGTGATACCGGTCGCCACCCGGCCGAGCCCGTCCCACCCGTCCTGGTAGTACACGGCGATCGTGCGCCTGCTGCCGTCCGGCCGCGCCACCTCCAGCGTCCCCGCCGTGCGGGTCCCGTCCGGCCCGAGCCGCAGCGTGCGGGTGAACGCCTTCGCCAGCGCCCGCCAGTTCGCCGTGAACGCCATGTGATCCGTGCCCTTCACGAGCACGGGCCACACGATCGTCCGCGGCTGCGGCTGCACATGCCGCAACCGCGCACCACCGCGCGGGTGCGGGTCCGAGGTCAGCACGTAGGGCGCGGCGCCCAGCCCGGACACCCCCTCGGCGAGCGTGTACCAGTCGGCCGCCAGGTCGGTCATCGGCCACCGAGTACCGGCCGGATCGATGTAGGTGACCGACGCGTAGCCGATCTCCGGCAACTCGATGGGCGGCGGAGTCTCCGGCGCCGGCGCGACCGGTGCTGTGACCAGGGGCATCTACCGTGGCCTCCCCACGCGCTGGCGCGCCTCCTCCTGCCGCTGCAACAGCCGCAGGTCCTCCACACTGATCACCGACTGGCGCGGATACACGTTGTACGTCACCCCCGGCCGCTCGCCCACTGCCGCCGTGCCGGCCACCGGAGCCGCCGGCATACCCGCCCGCGGCGCAGCCCGACCCGCCGGCAGTCGCCCCTCGTTCAGGGCGTCCATGAACTTCAGCCCGTACTTCGCCACCGCCGCCGCGCGCACCATGTACTCGCCGGTCGACCCCCACAGCAGAATCGAGTCCGACGTCGGCGTGCCCGGGCCCATCAGCAGCCCGCCGCCAGGGAACCCAGGGATCGGCCCGCCGCCCGCGTACCGGCCAATGGGACCGCCCTGCGCCAGGCGCTCGATGCTGTCGGGTATGCCGTTCGCGTTGGCGTCACCAGGCGCCGGCCTGCGGATGTACGTCGTGTACACGTACGTGTTCGCCGTGTTCCCGTCGAGGTTGTCCATGGCGCGGCGCACGGCGGCGATGTCACTGAGGGCGCTGCCGTTCCTCGTAAACACCTCGGTCCGCCCGTCCGGCAGTCTCCGGGTCTTGATCCCCACGGCCTCGAGCGCCTTGAGCGCCGCGGCGTTGAGCGTGTCGACCTTGATGCTCTTGGCCCCGGGTGTCTTGCGGATCTCTTCCTGCACGGTGTGCAGGCCCTCCACGGCGTCCTGCCGCTCGAGCTTGACCGCGGTCTTGATCTCGCCGGGTGTGCCCAGCAGGGTCTCGACGTAGTCGCGGGCCTGCTGGTCGTTCATGCCCGTCGCTTCGGCCAGCTTCAGCATCTGGCCCCGCAGCTGGTCCGACTTCTTCGTCATCGACCCGAGGGACTCGCCCGCGGCGAGGCCGGACTCCAGCATCTCGTCGTGCGCCTTCGCGGCCGCGGACATGGCCTGCCCGTTCGACCGGCCCGCGTCGGTGTTGAGGTCGAGCGTCGCCCCGTTCTCCTTGAAGGCTTCCGTCAGCGCGTCGATGGACGACTCGAACTTGATCTGCGAGTCGTAGGCGCTGCGGTTCGTGTCGTTGAGCGCGATGATCGACTGGCGCAGTCCCTCGGCACTCTGCTTCTGTGCGTCGAGCTGCCGCTGCACCTTCACCGCCTGGTCCCCGAACAGGCCCATGGACTCGACGGCCAGCTTCTGCTCGAGCGCCTGCGCGGCCAAGGCCGCCTTGTAGCCTTCGAGCGACCCGGTGAACTTCTCGACCTCCTCCGGGCTCATCTCCGCCGTCATGGCCTTGAGCGCGGCCGCCGCCAGGTCGGCCTTGCCGCCGGACACCAGGGCGGCGAGACCCTCGTCGGTCGCGGTGATGTTCGTGGTGAACTTCTCCGTGGAGTCGCTGGCGTCAAGGAAGTCGTTGGTGACGCTGGCGCCCCAGTCGTTGATCTTGTCCGCGACGGACGGGTCCATCACCGCCTGGACCTGCTCCCGCAGCTTGCCCAGGTCCGCGCCGAACAGCTCGGCCGCGTAGCCCGTGGCCTTGCCCGTGCGGCCCAGCTCGCCCAGCGACGTCGTCAGCTTGTCCACGTCGGGAGCGGCTTCCTTGCCCGACTGGGACAGCTCGGAGACTGCGATCAGGAGCAGCCCGATACCCGTGCCCGCCATGGCCAGCTTCGCCGTGCGGCCGAGCGTGCCGATCGCCGCGGTGGTGGCGGCGAGCGGCCCGGGTGCCGAGGCCGCGGCCGCCCGCATCGCACCGATCTGCACAGCGAACGCAGCCGCCGCGGCACTTGCCGCAGCGCCGCCGGCCGCGGCGAGCTTGACCGCCTTGATGGCGATGGCCAGCTGCAGCAGGGTGGCGATCGCGTCGGGCGGCACCGCCGACACGATCCCGGAGAGAACGTTGATGACCTCGAGCATGCCGACGCCTACGCCCGACCCGGCCTCCAGCAGGTTCATCAGGGCGTCCCCGATGTTCCCGAGGGTGTCCCACACCAGCGGCCCGTTCTCCTTGGCGTAGTCGAAGAACTCGGCGAGCGGCCCGCCGTCGAACTGGCCGCTGTCGACCTTGGCCAGGAAGCGCGTCAGCGCGTCGACACCGCGGCGCATGGTCCGCTCGGAGAAGTCGGTGAACTTCGTGTTCAGCCGGTCGAACCCCGGCGTGGAGATCGCCCCGCCGACCAGCGTGATCAGCCGGTCGAACTGCGTGGACGCACCCTTGACCAGGCCGGTCGTCTTCGGCAGCAGCGCGTTGGTGACAGCGACGCCCTTGGTGAAGGGGGCCATCACGTCGCCGGAGAGGCTGTCGGACCACTCCTCGAAACCGTCCGCGAGGAGGCCGACGGCGATCGCCGCCTCACGGGTGGCGGGCGGCATCGTGGCCAGCTGCCGCTCGTACTCCTGCTGTGCCTTCGCCGCCTCCTGGCTGCCCCGCCCCGAGGCAGCCACGGCCTGCTCGTACTTCCCGTGCGCCTCGCGGGCCTCGCTGATCTTCCCGATCTGCGGGCCGAGCGCCAGGGCGTAGACGCCGGCTGCCACGGCGACCGCGCCGAACTGTCCGGCGAGTGCGGCCGCGCTGCTGGCCAGACCTGCGGTGGCCGGGATCGCGGCCGGAGCCAGCGAGATCAGGTTCGCCTTCAGCGACTCACCGAGACGCCCGGACGCGTCCGACAGCGCGTCGAAGCGCTGCCGCACGATGCCGGTGCGGTCGTCGAGAATCCGCTGCGCGTCGGCCGTCGACAGCAGCTGGCCCTGCAGATCACGCAGGTTGCCGTTGGCGTCCGCGGTGATACCGGCCATCCGCAGGCGCAGCCGGTCCGCACTGTCCCCCGTGTTGTTGAGCACGCGGGACAGCTCGTCACGGCCGGCGAGGGTGAAGGTGAGACGCTCCACGGCTCACCTCCTTCATCGTGTAGCGGTGTACTGGCGGATCCACGCCACCGCTGACTCGAGATCGTCGGCGGACATCAGCCTGATCTCCCACGGCCGGATGTGGAGGTAGTGGGCAAGGAGCCACCGGTACTCGGTGATCAGTCCTCGGAGTCCTGGCGGTGGCGCACCAAGTGGCCTTTTCCCAGGGCGTCGAGCGCCCGGTCGAGGTCCTTCGGATCTTCGGCCAGCTTGCGCAGGTCCGGGACCACCGCGTCGATGGTGGCGTCCTCGTTCTTCGCGAGGGCCTGGCTCAGGATCTGGGTGAACACGTCGTCGATCTCCGAGCGCTCGATACGCGCCTTCAGCCGCCGCTTCCAGCCGGGCACGTCGAAGGTCGCGAACTCGAGGTCCTTGTCTTCCCGTCGACGGAATCTCCAGAGCACGGCCCGCAGCGCGGTGACGTCCTGCGCGCGCAGCAGGTTCTCGATTCCGCGCCACGGGATGTCTCCGCCCATGGCCTCCTCGATGTCGGCCGCCTCCAGAGCGGAGAGGTCCTCCGTCGACCACCGCTCCACCGTGCCGTCGTCCTGCGTGTACGTGATGATCACGTGCTGCCCTTCCTTTACTGGAGGTCCCGGCGGACGTCGCCCAGGACCCGCTCGACTTCGGCCCGCATCCGCGGCGTACCGGCCTGGACGGTGCGCGTCCACCAGCCCGTCGGCCGCGCCCATTGGGTCGCCCACCGACGGCGGTTGCCGAACACCGGGTGCCTGACCCTGCCCTCGTTGATGACCCACGGCATGTTCCGGATGTCGGCAGGGAGCCGGCCCCGGTCGATCCACACCCGGGCCCCGGGGCTAGCACCGGAGCGGACGCTGATCCGCACAGCGCCCGCGATCGTCGCCCGCAGCGGACGCGTGGTGGGCGACGGCCCGCCCCGCCCCGTGCGCCCCGAGCCGGGCAACTGCACCGTGGTGATGGCCCGTTGCAGGTCGCGGTGCAGCGGCTCCGCAGCGCGCCGGATCCGGCGGGTCGTGTTCTGCCGGATCCGGGGACCGCCCGCCGCACGCATGCGGCGGGACAGTTCCAGCAGCTGGCCGGTGCCCAGGATCTGTACGCTGCCGGCCATCAGGCGGCCGGGATGGCGACGTTCTCGGCGGGCTCCGAGGTGATCGCGAACTGGCACATGATCTGCGACGCGGAGTCCAACTCGCGGACCTTGGCCTGCGAGGTGACGGTCACCGGGTACACGTCCATGGTCTGGGCCTCGACGTCACCCTCGTCCATCCACACGATGAAGCCGGTGGCCTCCCGGGTCAGCAGGGTGCGGACGTCGTCGCCGTCCTTGCTGGCCCAGAAAGTCAGCGACGAGTCGGCGGCGGTGATCTCGCCGCCCACGACCGGCGTGAACCGGGAGCCGAGCGCCGGGGTGGGCACGGTGCCGGACGTGGTCTGCCAGCCCGCCATGGCGCCGGTCTCGCCCTCCAGCGCGGTGCCGGCGTTCAGCTCCGCCCGGGACGGCGCGGACATGGACGCGATGGTCGGTACCCACAGCACCTTCGTGATGCCCCGCCGGTAGTACCGGATCGAGGAGTTGATCGGAGTGGCCATCAGCTGTCATCTCCCTTTCGCCGCCGGCGGCCGCCCGCGGTCTTTGTGGTCGTTGTGGTCGTGCGCGGCGGGTCTTCGACGACCTGCCAGCCTGCCGCCTGGTGATGCGGCACCGCCCTCTCGTGCACCTCGATCTGCTGCTCGGCCGGCAGCTCGGGGTGGAACATCCTCACGGGGCTCATCAGACGGGCACCCTGATCACAGCCACCTCGACCGAGGTGACCGCGTCGTACGTGATCGACGCCCGGCCCGTGGACGGGTCCCGGTAGTCGCTGATGACCGGGATCGGGACGTCGGCGCCGGCCGCCACGGGGACCACCCGGTCGTCGATTCCCAGGCCGTTCACGGTGCCCGGCGTCACCAGCGTCACCGTGTGGCTGGACGCGTCGCTGTTGCGAACCCAGAGCAGCACACCGGCCCCGGTCTGGCAGTCGTCCCCGGCTACGTCCGCCGGCTCCCACTGCACGGTTGCACCGCCCAGGCCCACCACTGTCGTTGTCAGTGCAGCCATGAATCTCGTCTCCTCTACGTGAATGCGGAGCCGGCCACCGTCAGCAGCAGCACCGCCTGTACGCCTGTGTCGAGTTGGGGCTGAGTGAGCTGGCTCGCCTCGATCGCCGCCTCCAGCCCCTCAAGCCCCAGGCTCGGCGCGGCGTCCAGCCACGCCTCCACCCGGGCACCGATCTCATACGCCCGCATGCGGGCGGCCCGCACATCGGTGTCACCCCGGGAGGCGATCGCCGCGACGGTGACCTGGAACTGCTCCTCGCGGCGCGTGCCGAGTCCGGCCCAGCCGCCGACGGTCTGCGCCGCCACGAAGTCGCTGTCGGGGTCGCCGTCGAAGCCGACGATCAGCCAGTCCTGCGCGGAGTCTTCGGTGACCTCCGGGCCGTCCGTCACGGTGACCCCGTCCAGCTCGGGATCGGTCTGGCCCATCTGCACCAGCGTGTCGAGTACTTCGGGCACTCGGGATCCCATCAGGCCACTCCAGGGGGAAGTCGGTCCGGGGCCAGAAGCTCCAGCGCCCGGTTGGGTACGGCGTAGCCGATGCCGGGGATCGGATCGGTCACGGAGTAGTCGTCTCCGCCGCCGGCCACGCCGCCGCGGCGGCCGGCACGCTGTGTGCGCCACAGGTGGCCGAGGATGATGCGCGCGGCGGCGGGGAAGTTCTCCCGGATCGTGGTGCGCCCGGCCCGGTAGGTGAACCGCAGCCGCCCGGACAGCCGGCCGCCGTCCGGGCGGTACACCTCACCGGTGGCCCCGTTCACGGCCAGGTCGGCGACGTCGGGAGCGGTGCCCCCGGTCAGGAGGGATGCGACAGCCGTCACCTCCTGAACCGGCGTGTGCAGCAGGACCACCGTCACGGCGCTGCGCACGGTGTGCTCCTCGGTGATGGAGCGGGGCACGATCGGGCCGGTGTAGAACTCGACCGCCCTGGTCGTGACGTTGTTCCAGTAGCGCACCTCGCCGTCGTCGTCCGAGCTACGGATGTTCAGATGCTGCTTGGCGTCGGCCAGCGACAGGATCGCCGGAGGCGCCGCCTCAAGCACGTCCAGCACATCGGTGTAGGCGTGCGCCGGGTCGGTGAACTGCCAGCGGACGGTGTGCCGCCCGGGCTGCTCGGTGACGTAGTCGGCGTGGTAGGTGCCCGGGGTGGCGGTCTCCGTGGCGGTCGGGGTGGCGGTGCTGCTGTCGGGCAGTGTCACCGTCACCGTGGCGGTGGCCGCGGTGGTGGCCGTGCCGTCCGGGTCCCGGCACTGTGCGGTCAGGCGCGCGGTGGCGCCGAGGTCGTACGGCACGGCTCACCCTCTCCGGTCAGCGGGTCTCGATGACGTCGCCGCGGCCGCCGCCTCGGGAGGCTTCGGCGGCCCGCTCGGTGGCCTGGTCGTTGGCCTGGGCGCGTTCGAGGACCGAGCCGCGCTGGCCGACGATGCCCCTGCGGGGCTGCTCGGCGTTCTCTTCCAGTTGCAGCACGCGCATGGCTTCCTCCTCGCCCGCGCCGTCGAGGTACTCGAGGACGTCCTTGACGTTGTGGTCGGCGGGGTTGAACAGGACGGGGTCGTCGCTTCTGGCGCCCGCGCCGTTCTCCTCGTCGGGGTCGTTGGGGGCGGCTGACAGCGGGGCGTTGTCGGCCGGCGCCGCGGGGTCAGGGGTGATGGGGGCGGGTGGCGCCTGGTCGGCGAGCTCGGCCCGGTTGCCGTCGGCCCACTTGGCGGCCTCCTCGTCGGGCAGGTCGACCAGGTCGCCGGGCGCCCACGAGAAGTCCAGGCCGCCGATGGCCTGCAGGACGCGGATGGTGGCCATCAGTCGCGGTCCACCGGGCCACGGCGCGCGTTGGACAGCACGACAGCCGCGGAGTAGATGCCGCCGGTCGTCGCACCGGCCACGGTCACGGCGACGCGCAGGTAGCGCGCGGCGCCGGTGTAGCCGATCTCGTAGACAGTGTCGTCGTTGCTGGACGTCACCGCGGGCTCGGCGCCCTGCAGGTCGGCGTCCGCGGCCGCTGCCCAGTCGCTGCCGTCGGCCGACTCCTCGACGGCGAAGGTGTGCGTGCCGTCGGTGACGACACCGACGTCGATGACGACCAGGGCGTCCTGGTAGCGGGCGCCGTCGGCGGCACGGTCGACGGTGGTGCCGTTCGCCGTCGCGGTGCGCGCGGCCGGTGCGAGCGTCCGCTGCACCAACACGTTGTCGTACGGGTTGAGAGGCATGGCTGTCCCTTCTGGAGGTGGGCCGCCCGGGGCCATCGCGAGGGCGGCCCCGGGCGAGGAGCGGGGTCAGGACGCGGCGTGCTCGTATGCGGCGATCGCGGAGGCGTCGTCGACCATGCCGTCGAGCTCGGCGTAGCCGAAGAACCCGGACTGCAGGAAGTCGGCGTACCGCTCGTTGAGGCGGATCGTGGTGACGTTCTGCACCTGGCGCACGATGTATCCGGCCTGGAAGTCACCGAACAGGATGCTCTTGGCGGACGCGGCCGGGACCGGCATCTTGTTGTCGATCGCGTACCCGTAGCCGTTGAGCGTGGCGGTGAAACCGGGGGCCGGGACCGGCACCCACAGGGGCCGCCCGTCGCCGTCCTTGAGCTTGCGCAGGACCTTGAGGGTCTGGTCGTTCATGAGCCACTTGCACTGCGGCCCGCGGTAGGCGGGGTCGATGGCGTGCTCGAGGTCGACCAGGTCGTCGTAGATGACCGACGTGGTCTGACCGCCGGCACCGGTCGCCCCGGTGCGGACCTGAGTGACGATGCCCTCGGGCTGCTTCACCCCGGACCCGGTGATCAGGTAGCCCGCCACGGACCGGCCGATGCGCTCGCCGAGCTTGCGCGGCAGCCACGACTCGACGTCGAACGCGCTGTCCCGCATCAGCTTCCACGACATCTTGACCAGCTTCGACGTGAACAGGTAGGCGTCGAGCTCGCGCCGGCCGATGGCCATGTCCGTCTCGGGAACCTGCTGGTTCTCCGACAGCAGGGCGCCCTCGTTGTTCGTGTCGTCGTTGGTCGGCCACCACAGGCCGCCGCCGTCCGCCGTGGTGATCACCGAGCAGATGTTGAGCAGACCGCCGTATGCCTTCATCGTCTCGGTCATCGTGGCTCGGAATGTGTCCGGCACCAGGTAGCCGCCCATGGTGTCCGGGGTGGTGCCCATGGCGCGCTGGGTCAGCTGGTTGAACCCGCCCTGCAGCAGCTGCCGCTGCTCGCCCTGCAGGCCCTCCATGCCGTACCGCAGGTACAGGCCGAACGCCTCGGCGTACCGGGCGGCGTCGGCCTCCTCGTCGTCGCCGCGGTCCGTGGTCGTGACGATCTGGTTGCGGTCGACGGACCCGAGCTGGGCCATCCGCTCGAGGCGCTCGAGGTCGCTGGACACCTCGGTCAGCCGCGCCTCGGCCTGGTCCCAGTTGGTCCGCTCCTCGGCGGACAGGTCGCGGCCTGCCGCCTCGGCACCGTTCATGATCTCCTGCATGCGGTGCCACAGGGTGTTCTGCTCGTCGACCAGGCGCTGGCGCCGGGTCAGGGTCTCGGTGGACATCGGTGGTGCTCCCCTCTCAGGGCATGACGAACGCCCGACGCACAGGCCGGGGTCGCGGGTTCGGGTGGGTCAGCGGGCCAGCCGGAAGCGTGCGGCCAGGGCCTGCATCCTGCGGTCGACCGAGGTACGTGACAGCCGAGTGGCATCCGCCGGCTCGGCGTCGGTGTCGGTGCCGCGAGTGGACTCACCCGGCTCGCGGTCGATCGTCTGCAGCAGCTCGAGCAGCTCGGGCCGGTACTGCGCCCGCTGCTCGATCGCGGCGCTGTCGCCGCGGTGTACGAGGGCCGTGGCCACGGCCCGCAGCCCTGCCTCGGTGTCCTCGTACGCGGGGAACGTGACGGCGGAGACCTCGAAGAGTTTGACCTCGCGCAGGATCCGCAGCTCGGCCTGCACCTTGTCGCCGTCCTTGGTCTCGACATCGATCAGCTGCCAGTCGTCCTTGACGACCTGGAAGCCGAAACTCATCCCGGTGATGTTCTTGTTCTTGACGTTGGCTTTCAGGTCGTTGACGTACGACAGGCTGGTGTCGAGGGCCGAGTCGACGGGCAGGCCCTTGGAGTCCTCGGCCAGCTCGAGGCTGCCGGCCGACACCCGGGACACGACGTAGTAGCTGTCGTGGTCGATCAGGAACCGGGCGTCGCCCTCGCTGACCGTTTTGGCGAAAGCTCCGGGGGCGATCTCCTCGTAGAACCCCCAGCGCAGCGGGTTGCCGATGCTGGTACGGGAGTTGAACTTGGCGGCGTATCCGATGAACCGCTCGGCTCCGTCGTCGCCGTCCGCGCGGATGGAGAGACCTGCCGTGGACAGCGGCAGGCGGCGGCGCTCCTCAGTCGTTGTCCTCGTCAGGGTCCTCATCGTTGCCTTCCTCCGGCTCGGGTGCAGGGTCGATCTCCTGTGGCGCTTCGATTGCGCCCAGCAGGCGGGCAGCCTCGGCCAGCAGCGCGGCCGCGCGGGGCACCGCCGGCAGCTGCTCGTGCCCGGCAAGGAGCGTGATCGCCTCGCGGGCCCGGGCCGCCGGCGGTGCGTCCGGTGCGAGCGGGTTGACGCCGAGCGGCGCCATGTAGGTGGGCTGCAGGTAGACGTCGCCGCCCTTGCCCGCGGGCAGCGGCGGCAGCTCCTCGAACCCTCGGACGTCGTCCGCGGAGAACGCGCCGACGTCGCGCATCGCCCGGTAGAACGTCGCCCTGGCGCTCGAGTCGCCGCGCAGCAGGCCCTGCACCGAGTACTTGGCGTACTGGCTGCCGAGGAGCAGTTCCTTGGTGATGCGCTGCTCGGTCGGCGCCAGCCACGTGGGGCCGAGGTCGAACACGACCCAGGCGCCGGCCTGCTGCTCGAGCCCCGTCCCCCAGCTGGTGGACTTGGCCGTCTCCATCAGCAGGAACAGGGGTACCCCGAACATGCGCGCGATCTCGGTGTTCTGGAACTCGCGCGACTCGAGGAACTGCGCATCCTTGTACGGCATCGTGACGGTCTGGAACGACGCGCCGGAGTCGAGGACGGCGATCTCCTGGCTGTTGCGCCAGCCGCCCATCTTGGCCTGCCACCGCTTCTTCAGCGCGTCGGCCTGGTCCGGCTGCAGCCGCTGCTCGGTCTGCAGCACGCCCGCCATGATGTTGCCCTTGCCGAACAGCCGGGCCGCGGTCTTCTCGGCGGACTGCGCCAGGCCGATGCCCTCGGAGGCCAGCCGCACCGGCGAGCAGCCGGTGATCCCGTCGTAGCCGAGGCCGGGGATATGCAGGACCTCGCGCGGTGTCATGGCGTGCGAGACACCCCAGTCGTCGGTGACCTCGAAGACCTTCCCGGACGGCAGCAGATCGTCGGGCTTCACCTTCCCGACCCGGACCCGGTCCGGCATGAGCGGCCACAGCTCGACGACCACCCCGGCCCGGTTCCGCACCTTCTGCAGGTACCCGTTGCCCCACAGGACGCGGTGCACGTACTGCAGCCGCCACAGCTCCAGCGGGGTCATCTCCGGGTGGGGGTCGGCCAGGAGCAGCGACTTGGCCCGGTCCCTGGTGCCCGGCACGTAGGTGTGCAGCGGTAGATGCGCGGACACCCCGGCGATCAGGGCGACCGACCGCCACACCGCCGGCATGTGCAGCGACGACCGCTCGGTCACCGCCATGCCCGACTCGTTCGGCGCGGCGCCGAGGTACTCGGCCACCGCCTCCGACGTCAGCGGTTGCGCCGGGTTCTCGAGGCTGCGCTGCTCGAACAGACCGAACAGGCTCATCCCCCAGCCCCCTTCCTGCGCCGCTGTACGGGCGCCTGGCGGGCCGTCTCCCGCTCGACGGCCACCACGCCCAGTACCCCGCCCACCATCAGCGCAGCGGGCACATGGAGCATCGCCACCCCGGTCAGGAACAGGACGACGAACGCCACTTCGAGTGTCAGCAGCACCTGGTGCCGTGACCATCCCGTGATCTTCACCATATGTTCGGCGCCTCCTCCGACTCGACGTCGTGGTACATCTCCCAGCCCCACACCGCGTAGGTGCCGGACACCAGCGGGCTCACGTCCACGCCGTCGCTCTTGCGCGCCCACAGCCACGCGTCACCGACCTCGCGTTTGCGTGCGCCGGCGAGCGCGGACGCCAGGGGCGCCTGCCCGAGGTGTCGCAGCCTGCCGTCGTGGACCCGGTCGTAGAACTGGCCGCATGCCTGGGTGAGCTGTCGCACCTTCGGGGAGATCACCAGTTCGGACCGGTCCTCACGGTTCGGGTCGTCCTCGTACGTCAGGGCCTTGCGCAGCGCCGGCACCAGCGACCCGGCCGGGCCGCCCTCGTCGATGACCCACGCGCACGGGTTCCACCGCTGGTCGCGCTCCGTGACCCAGCCGACGACCCAGTCCGTACCGGGCTGGTGCGCGACGACCTCGACGTGTACCTCGCCGTTGCCGGACTCAGCCGCAACGGAGATGGCGGTCCACGTCCGCTCGGGCGTCGTCTCGATGGAGAACGCCACCGGGTCCATGGGCCGCGTCCCGCGGTCCTCGAGGACCTCCCACTTCTCCTTGGGTATGACCTGCCACGTCTCGTCCGTGACCTCCGGGTAGTCGCCCACCCCGAGCCGCTCACGGTCGAACAGGTCCGCCCGCATCGCCCGCATCTCCTGCGCGACGTAGGACGGCCGGATGCGGATGCCGAGGGCGGGGTTGGCCCTCGCCCAGGACTGCACCTGGTCGCGGTCGTCGTGCTGGTCGCAGACCAGACGGCCCTCGTGATCCTTCGGGCACTCCTTGACGTGGCGGTCGATGGAGTACTCGAGGTACGTCAGTGACGGGTCCGGGTCGCCTTTCTGCAGGGCCCGGGCGCGCAGCAGCGCCAGTTGCTCGCTCTCCTCGCCGAGGCCGGCGCTGCCGGTGAACAGCAGCTGGGGGTTGTGGCGGGCGGACAGGACGGGCATGAGGGCGCCGATGGGTGCTGCCCGTAGTTTCATGGCCTCGTCCATGATGACCAGGTCGCCGGAGAACCCGCGTCCGCTGTCGCCGCCGCGGGCCAGGAAGCGGATCCGGGCCCCGTTGAAGAACGTGAACCCTTCCTCGCCGTGGCTGCGGCGCACGTTCTTGACGCGGCGGCTCAGCGAGTAGGAGCCCTCGATCAGCTGGTCGAGGCGCAGGAAGCTCTCCTGCGCGGTGTTGAACTGGTGCGCGGTGTGGATGATCAGCCGGTCGCCGAACAGGATCACGCCGCCGAGTTGCCGGGCCTCGAGGAATCCGCCCTTGCCGTTCTGCCGGGCCACGTTGAGGACGACGTCGAGGGACGCCCACCGGCCCTCGTCGTCCTCCTCGAGTGAGTGGTGCAGGGCGAGCTGCTGCCACGGGTCGAGGTGCAGGCCGGCGTCTTCGGCGAGCTCGATGCACTCCTGCCCGGCGGGTGAGCGAAAGTCGAGCGCCTCCTGGTCCTCGATGCCGTCCCACCGGCCGGTGCTGACACGGCGCCGCCAGGGCACGGACAGGATTCGCGGGGTCTGGCAGCCGATCACCGGGCGCCCTCGGCGGCCTCGGGAGAGATCCGGCGCGCAGCACGTCTTGCGGCGATCTCGTCAATCTTGTCGCCCTGCTCTCTCGGGGGAGCGGCTGCGACGACGACCGCCATGGCCTGCCGCAGTTCGCGGGCGGCGGTGGCGGCCGCGCGGGGGTCGGAGGCGGAGTCGATCTCGGCGGCGAGGCGCAGGGCGGCCGCGGCCAGGGCGTGGCCGGCGGGATCGACGCCGAGCTCGTCGAGCTGGGCGGTGGTCGCCGCGGCGACGGCGCCACGGCGGAGGCGCCGCTTCGGAGCATCACGCATCGGACATCACCCCCCGTAACCATCCAAAAGTGACTAAGCGTGACACTCGTTTGATTACATAGTGTTAGCGATGAGATAGTTACAGAGAGTCGCTAATTGGGTCAGCTTGAAGGCTCGGGCAATTAGCAACTTTTGATCGGGGGGAGAAACGGGCGACAAGGGCTTTTGGGTCGCCCGCTCCCTCTCTGAACTTTGAACCCACTCCCCACCCCGGCAAGATCATCGAGCGCGCAAAGTCTCGTTCGGTGATCGTTTCGCGACGCTTCGACGTCGCCGGCGCGCGCCGACGTGGGCCGTGGCGCAGTGTCACCAGGCCCGTGATGCCTGGGTGGTGACGGGGCGTGACCCGCCCTTGCGGTAGTGCCGGTACCAGCGGGTGACCACGCGGTCCATGCCGTCCGACCGCATGGCTCGCACACGCTCACGTACTACGTCCTCGCCCGGGTCGACGACCACGATGTCCGCACCAAGCTGCTCGTAGCGGGCACGTGCCTTGGGGCTGGGCATGGTGTGGATCAGGTAGACGTCCACCTCGTCGCGGTGCTTGACCGCCTCGTCGATGGCGGCGAACCGTGCGCGCTGCGCCACGCGTTGCACGACGGCGTCCTGGTTCCACGCCGGTGCGCCCGGGCCGGTGAGGGCCGAGGCGATGCGGTCCATGTCGATGACGATGTCACGGCGCGTGGCGTGCGCCTGGATCCACGTGGACTTGCCCCCGGCCGGCGGGCCGGTGATCACGTACAGCACGCGTCACCTCCGGTCGCGGCACTGGCTGCGGCCGCAGTCGATCAGCCGCGGGTCCGCGTACGCGTCGGTGAAGCTGACGTTCGGGTCGCTGCGCAGCTTGGTGAGTGCGTCGGGGTCGATCCCGAGCTCGGTCTCCAGCGTGGCGATGACAAGGGGTGAGGCCACATCGTGCGTGGGGCAACGCTTCGCCATGCTCACCTTCCGTGGGGTCCGTCAGCTTCCTCGGGTCGGTAGACGTCGATGCCTTCGGCTCCTGTGATCATGAGGACCTCGACGTCCGGCGGCATGTCGTACAACTGGCTGGCCACTGTGTTGAGCTGGTGGGGTGTGGCGCTGCGCGGCATGCGCACGAGGACGGTGTCACCGGGGCGGATGACCAGTTGGCCGATGACGCCATTGGTCTCGGCGGGGGTGCACTCCTCAACGTGCATCGCGACGTGCCGCGCGGCGTGGCGGCGGCCGTTGGCTGCTCTTGCGACGCTGCCGTACGAGCCGCAGCCATCACACCGCCAGGACCTGCCGTCGTCTGTGAAGTAGGCGATGGGTCGTTCCATGTCACCACCTCCGTGACGCTCGGTTGCTGTCGGCCGTGGTCGTGGTCCGGTTGCCGCGTGCGCTGTTGCAGCGGCGGTGCGCGCTGCGGGCGTTGGCGGGGTCGAGGAGGTCGCCGCCGAGTGAGAGTGGGACGGCGTGGTCGAGGGTGAAGGCGTCTCGATGTCGGCCTGCTTCGAGGCCGGTGATGTCGTAGCGGATGGCGGTGCCGCACCACCAGCAGGGGAGCAGCAGGGCGCGTTGCT
The DNA here is from genome assembly GCF_040706335.1 of Streptomyces sp. NPDC048389. NCBI lineage: Bacteria > Bacillati > Actinomycetota > Actinomycetes > Kitasatosporales > Streptomycetaceae > Streptomyces > Streptomyces sp. NPDC048389. Next base: position 20,521 of record NZ_JBEZKP010000071.1, read on the forward strand.
GGGCGCAGAGTCTGCGGTAGGGGCGCCCGTTGCGGGGGTTGCCGGCCACGGCCTCTCACCTGCGCTCAGGTCATCTGTCGTAGTCGCTGGTGTAGCGGGGGCGGTCGCCGTACCCGTCTTCGCATCCTTCGTGCGCGTCTGGCCAGCCGCCGTGCGTGAGGACGAACCCGTATCCCTGGGTCTTCGTGCAGCCCTTGTCTTCCCAGTCGTTGGCGATGAAGGTCCAGAAGAGCAGGATGACGAGGCCGATGCCGATCTTGGTGGTGGTGGCCATGCGTGGCCGGGGTGCGATATCTGGCATGCCCGTGAGTGTGGCGGCTCGTGAAGGTCGCGTGAGGGTGTGTATCTGATCCGTGACATGGCGCGGCGGCTGAGCGCCCGCTACTGCTCAGGGATGCCGACGAGGCGCAGGGCGCGAGCGCGGGTGGCGCGTTCGGCTTGGGCGACGTCGCTGAGGCGGTAGAGGTGTGTGCGGCCGTCTTCGGCGAGGCCGGCGGGCTCCAGGTGCTGGCGGCGTACCCAGTCGCGGATGGTGGCGCGGGTGACGGCTGCTGCTCCTGCGCTGAGCAAGCGTCGGGCGTGGGTGGCGTGTTCGGCGGCCTGGGCGGCGGTGAGCCATGTGGTGTCCACGTGTGCCTCCCTGGGTACGCGTCAGCCCCCGGCGAGGCGGGGGCTGAGGTGGCTATGGGCACGGGTGTGCTGCTGGCAGCAGTGTGGGGCTAAACGGTGATCTTTGTCCAGCCGGATGCGTGTCCGGGCGTGGCGGAGCCCCTGCCGTGCACTCCTCGGCAGGGGCTTCGGTCTCAGCAGCGCCGCAGCCAGCGGACGCGTCCAGGCTACTGCGGGGGTGTGGCAGTGGGGCTACGGTCGCCACTCGTCCCGGTAGTCGGGGTGCGCGGAGTGGGGGCGCCCGAGCAGCCGCACCGTGCTGCAGGGTCCTTCCGGTACGTCCTCGCGACGGCCGTAGTGCGAGTGCTTGGGGACACAGGTGCCGCACACCAGGATCTCGCTGGTCTCCTCGTCGCCGTTGTCCAGCCATCCGACGTCGCGGTGTACGAGGGAATGAAGCCGCAGGATGTCGAGCTTGGCGGCCACGTCGCTCAGGACGTCAAAGGGGCTGTGCTGGGCGATGTGTCGGGCGTCTGCGTCCGAGACTATGTCGAGCGGATCATCCTCCGTGTACGTGTACCCGGAGTCGCCAGCCGCTTCGGCGCGCTGCGCAACCTCGGTGTAGCGGTCGCGGAGGAACTGCAGCAGGTCGGTCATGGGGTCATCCTCTCGTCAGTGGCTGTGTGCGGGGTAGTGGCCGCCGCAGATCGGGCAGTACGGCAGCGGCTGCTGCTCGAACCCGAAGGCGGCGAGGAGTCGTAGGATCATGGCTCGGTCACCTCCTCCCGCACTGGGTGCAGGATGCAGCCAACCCCTTCCGCGATCGGGACCACTCTCGCCACTTCCATGCGCTCAACTGCGAGAACGTCACCAGCAGGGGGCACCGCTTCCGGTGGGGGAGTGGCGGACGAATCGGACACCCGCCACGCGGCGAACAGCCACACCAGCGGCACCGCGTACACCAGCGCAGGCTGACGAGACACCACCCCATCGAGGAGCAGCGCCCCGGCGACACCGCCGCCGATCCGGCCCAGCAGGCCCCACCCCGACGAAGCGTCCAGGGCGCCTTCGAGGCGGTGGAACAGCAGCCCGGTACCGAGGCACAGGCGCCCCCACACGGCCACGACGCGCGCCCTCACAGCAGACCCACCACAGCGTCACCAGCACCAGACACGACCGGCGAGAGGACATACCCGGCCACGCCCGCGACGCCGGACGACAGGCCCAGGCTGATACCGCAGACGACCGCCGCGAACAGGTCCCACCGGAACCCCCGGCGCAGCGACCACGCCGCGATGAGGCAGACGGTGGCGATGATGACGACCGCATGACCGCCGTCGGACAGGACCAGGTTGGACCCGCGGGTGACGGTCGGGGTGCCGCCGCCGACTCCGTACGCGAGGGCCGCGTTGCCGATCTCGCTGGTGCCCCACATGGTCCAGTCGGCTCCGGCGCCGAGGAGTCCGCCGGCGGAGAGGATGAGGATCATGCCGTAGGCGCAGCAGGCGAGGAAGGGCAGGAGGTCGCGGAGGGCTCGGAGGTTCTTCTTCTTGTGGCTGCCCCACCAGCGGGTGAGGGTCCAGCCGAGGATGGACAGGCCGACGGTGACGCCGCCGAGGGAGAGCACGTTGTACGTGGTGATGGTCATGGGGTCCTCAGTGGAGGAGGGCCAGCCCGAGGGCGGCGAGGGCCAGGATCAGGGTGGTGGTGCCGACGTGGAGCGGCAGGTCGCGGCGGGCAACGTGGGACAGGCCGCAGAAGCCGCCGATCATGGCGATCAGGAACAGGGCCGTCATGAGGCTTCTCGCTCGATCCGGCGTCGTGTCCGGGCGACGGTGTCCGTAGTGGTGTGCTGTCCGTGGATGCGGCGGACGTAGGACAGGACGGCGTCCTTGTCCGTGATACCGGACGCGAACGCTGTCCGGATGCTGTCCGCGATGGACTGTCCGGCCGGTGCGATCGGGCGGACAGGCCGGACAGGCCGGACAGGGGGCCGCTTTGACCTGCTGTCCGTCGTGTCCGGACGGGTGTCCGTGTCCGGTGCGAGGACGGTGCGAACGGTGTCCGTGTCCGTGTCGATCCCGGCGGCGGACAGGTGGTCGACGATGTCCTCAGCGGTCGCATCCGGGAAAGTGTCCGCCGCTGCGCGGACAGCGGCGCGGACAGTGGAGTCCGTCCGCTTGTCCGGGGCAGTGGATGTGTCCGGCGCGGTGAGTGCGTGTCCGGTCTGGACCGGGTCGAGGAGGTCGAGGCGGACGCCGACCGCGCTGCGCAGGGTCCGCCAGGAGAGGCCCGGGTACATGATCCAGCCGAGCATCGGAATGTGGGGCATGCGTTCGGCGACGAGGCCGCGGGCTGCGCGTTGCTCGTCGCGGACGTCGCGGCGGTGGAGTTCGAAGAGGAGCTCGACGCCGAAGGAGAGGGAGGCGAAGCCGGCCGCTGCGGGGGTGCCGCCGATGTCGTGGCCGTGGTTCCAGTTGAGGACCCCGGCGACGGTGACGAACAGCAGGATCGCGAGGCGGGACAGGCCGGCGGGGGTGCCGCGTTCGACGGCGCGGCGGGCGTAGGCGGCGCAGATGAGGCCGGCGGCGTCGAACATGACGGACAGCGGCCACGCGAGCCAGGGTTCCATGCCCCAGCGTTGGAGCTGTCCGGAGAGGGACCATGCGGCGGCGGCGAGCAGCATGCCGAGAACGAGGCCCCAGGCGAGGCGGATCGGGGAGGACAGTCGGCGTCCGTGTCCTCGGGTGTCCGGACGCTGTCCGGGCGTGGTCTTCACGGTGCTCCTCCGGAGCGCAGGGGGCCGGGCCCGCGGCGGTGGGGTTGCGGGCCCGGCTGGTCTGGGTGGGTCAGCTGTCGGCGTCGCCCTGCTGCGCGGGCTTGTTGCCGGCGTAGTCGTCAGCAGCGCGCTGCAGCAGCTGTTGCGCCGTCGCCTGGGCGTCCTGGTCGACCGGGGTGGACTCGGGCATCACACGCCTCCCGCCGCGGCGCGCAGCTTGAGCGCGACCTCGCCCGCGGTGGCGTCCGGCCAGAACTCAGGAAGCACGGCAACGGCCCGCTGCGCCGCCTGCTCGGCGACGATCTCGGGGAGGCCGGCGCACACCTGCTCGTACCCGGCGTCGAGCGCTTCGGTGAGGATGGCGGGGGCGCAGATCTGGAACGGCTGGTCGGTCTCGAGGTGGCGGGCGGCGGCGAGGAGCAGCCGGTGCGCCCACGTGGGCTCGGACAGGATCCGGGCCAGGGCCTGGTCGAGGTCTTCGCTCGTGAAGTTCGTCGGGATACGCTCCATGCGGATCCGCTCCTTCGTCGCTGTTGTGGGTGGGTCTGGCCCCCGACCATGTGGCGCTCCAACGCCGGTCGGGGGCCTTGCTGTTGCTGATTCGAAGCTAGCGTCTGACTTGCCACGTGGCAAGTCGCGCGGAGAGAATGGTGCCCATGACCGACGAGGGAGGGCCCGACATGGTGTCGTTCAGAGAGGCAGCCCGCCGTGTCGTCGCCGAGGAGATCGCCCCGTCGATGACCCACCAGCGCGTGTCCCAGCTATGCCGGGATGACCCGGACTTCCCACCGGTCGTCACTGTCGGCCGGACACGGGTGCTGGACTGGAAGCTGGCCCGGCCGTACTTCCAGGCCCGCGCGGCTGCTGCTGCTCAGCGTGACTCTCGACGTCGGATGCCGCCGCCAGCCGCCGAGTAGTCCGCGCAACGCGAGCCCCCGACCATCGGTCGGGGGCTTCGTCATGCCGCGGGGTGCTCGGCGGCTGCCTGGCCGTGGATGCGGATGGCGAGGGCGGTGAGCGCGGGGAGTACGGCGGCCGAGTGCGCCTTGTACTCGTCGGCGGTCAGGCGGTGTCCGCATGCCTCGCACACGATGTGCGGCTCGCCCTCGATGGAGACCAGCTTGAGCCAGCTGCACTCCGGGCACGGCGCGGACCGCTGTGTGCGCTGCGGCTTGCGGTCGGTCTTGTCGCGCACGCGCCGGATGAGGTCCTCGATCTGCTGGTACATGTCGCCGATCCACGACTGGGTGACCGCGTAGGGCAGGTAGGCGATCAGCCACTGGCACCAGGCGGCGGCATCGGAGCCGTGGCGGCTGTACGGGCCGTCGCACGGCTGAATGCGCACCGTGCCGTGCCGGTCCCGGGTGACGGACGGGCAGCTGGCGGCGATGTAGCGGGCCCACCCGTACAGAAGCGGGGTGATGGGGATGCCGGCGGACTGGTCGCCGTGCGGGTCGGCCAGGACGACGATGTGCCCGGGGCCGAGGAGGTCCATCACGTCCAGCCGTACGGGCATCGGCGAGTGCGCGCGGCCGGCGCCGCCCCGGCCGGGCAGTCGGCTGCCCGGCTGCAGGAGCTCGGCGAGGAGCGGCATGTGGCCCGGCAGCTCCAGGAGCATGGCGCGCAGCCGGTAGGCGCATGCCTCGCACGCGTAGACCTCGGCGGTGTCCGGGAGCTGGTCGTGGCAGACGGTGCAGCAGGTGAGCATCATGGCGTCTCCTCGACGGTCGGGGCCGGCGCTTCGAAGTTGCCGTCCGGCCAGGTCGGCGAGAGGAGTCCCAGGATCTGGCTGGCGTTGATCATTCCGCTCGGGCCGATCCGGTCGCGGACACCCTGGCAACGGTCACGCACACGGTCGACGGCGGCGGCGAGCTGGTCGCGGTCGTCGTCGGCCCACTCGATGCGGGCATCGGGGTAGCCGCGCAGGAGGTCTTCCTCGCTGGCGGCCGCGGTGCCCAGGCCGAACTGCGGGTCGTCGATGACGAGGCAGCGGCCGGACGGGAAGGCGGCGCCGTCGAGGACCTGGCCGCCGCGCAGGTGGAGGCGGAAGCCGCAGGCGAAGTCGGTCATCGGGTCCTCCGGGGGCGGATCTGTGTGGGGTCGTGGATGCCGAGGGGCACGCCCGCGACAACGACGGTCGCGAGCGTGACCCCGAGCGCGGCGAGGATCTGGCCGATCACCGGGCCGCCTCGGCGCGGGCCAGTCCGTCGGCGGTGAGGGTGTAGTGGGCGCGGCCGGTGACGGCGTCGTACGTGGCGGCGACCAGGCGGCGCTCCTGCAGGCGCTCGAGGGCCGGGTAGACGGAGCCGCTGCCCAGGTCGGTGCCGAGGCAGATCGCCATGCCCACCTGCGGCAGCCCATCAACGGCGTGGAGGTGGGCGAGGATCAGCCGCTCGGCTCGGCGCTCCCGCCGGGCGACGAGGGTGTAGGCGGCGCAGGTGGCCAGGCCGATGATCCAGCCATAGAGGACGAGGGACAGCGTGTGCGGGTCGAAGGTCATGCCAGGTCCTTCGGTCGGGCCGCTTGCTCGGCAGCAGCGGCGAGGGTGCGGGCGTAGCGCTGGCGGTGGGCGAGGTCGGCGAAGACCGCGGAGCAGACGATGAGGCCGGCGGCCGGGGCCCACAGCTGCACGAAGCCGCAGAGGATCGCCAACGTCATGGACGTGATGGCGGCCGCGTAGGTGAACCGGTGGGTGTGGCGGCCGCCGCGCGGCAGGAAGCGCCGCACACCGGAGCGGCGGGGCCGGATCACGTACCCGGAGGCGAGCAGGTACTCGCCGATCCGCTCGGTGCGCCCGGCCGCCGTGGCCGCGGTCGGCTCGGTCGTGAGCTCGTAGTCCTCGAGCGCGTCGCGTATCGCGGCCAGGCCCGGGTCAGTGCGGCGCATGCTGCTCCTCGGTGATGGTGAGTTGGCCGGCGTCCTCGAGCGCCTGGCCGTCGACGACGGCCAGAGGCTGCGCCGGGCGCACGGTGGGCGGTGGGGTGGGGCGGAGCTTGCGGGCGCAGACGGGGCCGATGCGGCGGGCGGCCGACGCCGGGTCACGCAGGCCCCGGCCGCACACCTCGCACGGAACCCGGGTCACGACAGCTCCGGGGGGAAGTCGATCCAGGTGTCGCCGTTTCCGTGGTCCCAAGGGCACGGCAGCGGCACCGACTCGGCGACGTCGGTCCACTCGCGCAGCACGGCGGCGTGCTGCGCGCATTCGTGGACGTGGCCGTACTGGCGGTGGAACCGCATCGCGACGACGGCCGGGCGTGGGCAGGACTCCCAACTGCAGTCCAGTGCCTCCGCCTCGGTGGGAACGGTTGCCGTCTGGGGCTCGGTGGTTGCCGTGGTCATGAGGTGCCTTCCGGAGTCCGGGGAGTGGGCAGGTTGTCGAGGGCGTCGCCGAGTTGGTGGGCGAGCTCGCGCCAGCGAGCGGCCTGGGCGGGGGCGTGGCGGTCGCGGGTGTCGGCGGCGGCAAGGAGCGCCTCGACGAGCTCGGCCGCGTCGTCCGGGCCGCCGGGCAGGCGCAGCAGGGCGGCCATCACGCACCGGCCTGGGTGGTGCGCCACTGGTCGACGATCGCGGCGGGCACGCGGCCGGGCGCGGGGCAGTCGATGCCCTGCTCCTTCGCCCAGGCGCGGACGGTGGCGGCGTGGTAGCTGCGGGGCGCGCGGGCCTTGCCCGGCTGCAGGCCGGCGCGCTTCTCACGGACTTCGGCGAGCTGCTGCTCGAGCCTGGCCGCCTCGGCGTCCAGCTTGGCGATCTCGTGGTCGGCCAGGAGCTGGCCGCGCAGGGCCTCGATGTGCTCGCGTGCCTTGGCCGAGTGGGTGCGGATCGTCTTGGACGAGTGGGCGTCGGCCCACGCCAGGAGCTTGCCGACGGTCCAGGAAGGGGCGTCGCCCTGGTCCGCGGCCGGGGCGGGTGGCTGGTTCATGCTGCTTCTCCTTGTCGTGGGGTGATGCGGTAGCCGATGGCCTCGGCGAGCTCGGCGAGGTGCTCGGCGGCGCAGCGGTCTGGGCGGGCGGGGTGACCGCCGGGGTGTCGGGCGCCGCCGAAGGTGCCGTCCGGCCACCATTCGGACTCCAGCCGCAGCCGGGCCTCCTCGGTGAGCTCCGGCACCGGGCCGGTCACCGCGGCCGCCACGGGACCGGGCGGACGCCGGTCCGCGTACGGGCGCCCGGGGGGCTGCTGCGCCGAGCCGGCGGGTTCTTGCAGGTGGCGAAGTGCGGCTTGGCCAGCCACTCGTGGTGCTCGAGGACCGGGCGCTCCTTGGTGAGGCCGCGGGAGCGCAGCCGGCCGGTGCCGTCGTAGTACGCCGCAGTGTTCCCGTCGTCGGCCGGGTCGGCGTCGACGGGCAGGCGTTTCCCGGCGGCGGTGACGGTCCAGCGGATCCGGGCACCGCAGCTCTCGCACAACTTCACGTCGTGGTCACTGAGGGGCATGGTCGTCTCCTTCGGGGCCGTAGCCGTCGAGCCGGTTCAGCTCCTGGGCGACGCGGCGTAGGCCGTAGATGCGGCCGGCGGCTGCGCGCCCGTACGTGTCGATCGCGGCGCGGACGCTGTCGGGGGTGGCTGTCTCGCGCAGGGCGTGGCGCTGCGCCCGGGTCAGCACGGGCGGCTCGGACCCGGCCGGGACGGGCGGTGGGAGCGGCGCCGGGTCCTCGACGGTCGGCGCGACGACGGCCGGGACGGGCGGTTCCTCGAGGGCCGCCGCGGCAGGCTCGGCGGCCGGGGCCGGGACGCACAGGGCGATGTCGAGGCACACCTGGCAGGTCTCGCCGGTGCGCCAGATGACGCCGTCCTCGCACTCCCGCAGCCCGCAGCCGTGCCGGGGCAGGCCCGCGCCGAGGATCCAGCGGCCGCCGTCCCGCACGGTCGTGGTGGTGGCGTAGCGGCGCTGCAGGCGCTCGGTGATCCGGCGCATCCCGGCTCCGGCCGCCAGCTGCGCCGTGATCTCTGCCTCGATGCGGCGCAGCACGAACGGGCGCACGCCGTCGAGGAGGTGGCGTACCGGGGCGAGGACCGGCCAGGTGCGGGCGGACAGCGTCGGACCGGAACCGTCGCCGGAGCTCCCGCCGTTGGCGCGGCTTGTGCCCTGGCCACCGGCCGACCGGAACGTGCCCGGGGCCGGGTTGTCCACAGGCCCTCGCGCTACAACCGGTAGACGCCTACGGCGGATCCCACCACTACCCCCTGCGCTCGTCTTGAGTCGGTCAGTCCTGGGGTCTTCCTCAGACAGGGAACCGTCATGATCGTCGGGACCGGATCCGTCATGAATGTCAGGAGAGGCGGGCACGGTGTGCAGCGGCCGGAGGTGAGCCTCGTAGGCGTGGCGGCCCTGCAGACCCTCACGCTCGCGGACGGTGGCCCAGCCGGTGGCCGCGAGCTCCTCGACCAGGCGGGCGACCTGCCGCTCCCCGAGCGGCTGGCCGGCGGACCGGCCGCCCTGGTGGACGAGGACGCCGCCGATGTCGCTGTACGCGAGGGGCTGGCGGCGGGTCTGGGCGTAGGTGATGAGCGCGTACAGGCGCAGCAGGCGCGGCGGGAGGGAGGTGGCGGCGCGGGCGGGGATCCAGACGAACAGCTCGTCGTCCTCGGCCGTGCGCACGGTGCGGTGTGCGGAGTCGCCGGTGCCGCCGCGCTTGGTGCGCCGGGTGGTGAGGACCTCGACCAGGCCGTCGACGTCGTCGGGGCGGGTGAGCTGGCGCAGGGCCCGCTCCACGGCGGACTTGGACATGCCGAGGTACTCGGCGAGCGTCTCGACGCGGGCGGTGCAGCCCTCCGTACGCAGGGCCAGGGCTGCGACCTTGATGTAGACGGCCAGGGCAGCATCGCTGTACTGGACGCCTACAACGAGACGCAGAGGTACGCGGATACGCAGGCCGCCGCCGGCGCGCGGGCGTGCCCCGGCAGCCGCGCGGGCGGCTGCTCGAGGGCGCGCTGCAGCAGCACCAGGTGCTGCGTGCGCGACGGCGGCGGACATGTGTCTCCCTGGGGTGGTGGGTCAGACGGTCGGGTCGGGCGGGCAGATGTACGCGCAGCCGGGGCAGGGCCAGTCGACGCAGTGCTGCTTTCGTGCGTGCCAGGCGCCGTTGCAGCTGCAGGCGCTGTCGTCTCCGGCGTCGGGAGAGTCGGCGTACGGGTCGACGAGCAGGTCGTCGGGGTCGTGCTGGCTGGTCACGTCGTGTCGTCCTTCTGTGTGGTCACTTGCGGCGGAGGGCGGGGAGGAGCAGGGCGGGGATGGCGAGGCGCATGGGGCACACCTCGTAGGCGAGGTACTTGGCGCGGGCGCTGCCGCGGCGGATCCAGCCGCGCTCGAGGAGCGCGGTGAGCGCGACGGCGACCTGCCCGCGGGAGAGCCGGGTCTCGGCGACGAGGCCGTCGAGGAGCGGCTGCCGGGAGCCGGGGATGGCGCCGGTGTCGTAGGTGGCGTGGGTGGCGAGCGTGAGGGCGACCAGGCGGTGATGCGGGGTCAGAGAGGAGCGGCGGATGCCTCGCTCCCACAGGAGCCGGAACGGCTCATCCGGCGGGAGCTCGACGACGCGTTCGGCGAGGGCCTTGTCAGCGGCCCGGTTGGCCACCGTCAGCGGGGTCGGGCGGGATGGTGCGGTCGTCATGGGGCTGCTCCTGGTCCTCGTCGGCGGTCTGGTTGAGGTAGTTGCCGGGCGGCCAGCCGGGCCCGGGCGGGATCTCCGGCAGGCCGCGTAGCGCGCGGGGGGTGTGGAGGGTGCAGCGCCAGCCGCACGGGAAGAGGCGGTTGATCACGCCGTGCGGCAACGTGGGGTAGTCGCACGGCTGCCGGCGGCGCCAGGTCACGACACGGCCGGAGTGCCGCAGCCCTCGCAGACCAGCACGCCGGCCTTGTCGGGGACGTGGATGGTGTGCAGGTGGCCGCAGACCAGCGAGTGGCACGGCAGGTAGGCGGCGTCTGGGTCGGCGAGCAGCTGCACGAGCTCCTCGCGGCGCCGGTGGGTCCGCACAGTGGCGACGGCCCGCCGGGCGGCGCCGCACAGGCAGCGCACGGCGGCGATCGCCAGGAGCGCGGCGACCACGCACATGCCGATCCCGCCGACGAAGAGAGCGACCAGGAGCAGGAACGCGAGAGTGTCAGGCACGGTCCACCACCGGCAGGGTTCGGATCTCGGCGAGGGCCTGGCCGTACGCGGCGCACGGTCCGGCGCAGTACCAGCGGGCCGGTTCACGGGAGCCGTCAACCGCGACGACCACCAGGTGCGCCGACGCCTGCGGCTCCGTGGCCGCCGTACCGCACGCGGCGTCCGGGCACTCCCGGCCGGTCGGCCGCAGGCGCGGCTCCGATGGCGTGCCGACCTTCCCGCGGTTCCACGACTGCTGCGCGGCACTGGCCCGCTTCGCCTCGTTGTAGCTGCGCTTCTCGTCACGGTTCGCCTTGCGGCACCGCCCGCAGTACGGCACGCCCTTGGCGTGGTGCTGCCGGTAGCCCCTCGGCGTGCCGTGGTCGATGCCGTCCCCACGCTCGGGGCCGGCGACCGCGGCCGAAGCCCCGGCGCGCACGGTGGTCGTCATGAGGACGGCACCTCCGTCATACAGTGCCGCTCCCAGGGGGAGAGGAGTTGGGTGGCCTCGTCGGCGGTGTGTCCGGCGCGCCAGAGCGCGTCGAGGATTTTGAGACGAGCCTTCTGGTCAGGCATCGGGGCCTCCGAGGAGTACGAGGAGGAGGGCGGCGGCGGGCGCGGCCCGCACGAGAGTGCGGACCGCGGTGACCGTGGCGTGGCCGAGGGTGGGCAGGATCCGGAAGACGAGCAGCAGGCCGACGCCCCAGGCGGTGAGGCCGGCGGACGCCCACAGGACGACCAGGACGACGTCGCGGGTCACGGCGCACACCGCCGGGGTGTGGAGGGGGCGAGCATGCGGCGCAGTCGGGCGCTCGAGGCGGCGGCGTAGTAGGTGGGTTCGGCGAGGCGGTAGGGGATGGGCTCCTCGTCGAGGGGCCGGACGTACGGCACGCTCACGCCGAGGACTTCGGCGACCTGCTGCCACACCTCCCGTACGGCCGGGTCCGTGACGTCCTCGGTGGGCAGGAGGAGGCGCAGGGCCTGCTCCTGGTCCTCGAGCTCGGCGAGCCTCGCCCGCTGAGCCGGGGTCACCAGTCCGCTCCGGGGTCGTAGGCGGCGGGCAGGTCGAGGGTGATGACGCTGTAGCCGGTGGGCTCCTCGCGGCCGTCGATGGTGGCGACGAGTTCGGCGATGCCGTCGTCTTCGTCGTCGATCCAGTCCCACACCAGAGATGTGTCGGCCGAGTGGCTCGCGGACAGGGACGCCTCGCAGTGCGCGCGGGCGGCGGCCGGGGTGGAGTACCAGCCCAGCGGGGCGGGCCCGCTGTCGTAGCGGGGGAGGTAGGCGCGTGGCGGGTCGCCGTGCCCGAGCCAGGCGGCGACCCGGGCACGGGTCTCGGCGTCGAGGACCAGGGCGACGGGGCGCCCGTCCTCGGCGACCGCGCCGATCGTGACGACCGGGGCCTCCTCCGGGGCGGGCTCCATCACCACGTCGAACCGGGACACGACCAGTGGAGTGGACTCGCCCACGGACGCCAGGTGGGCGTCGCGGGTGTCCTTCTCCGTGAGGGCGGCGCGCAGGTCGTCGGCGGCCATGGCGGAGCCGATGGTCTCGATGGCGCGCTGGGCGCACCACGGGGAGCAGTGGAAGCGGGCGGGCTGCTCGCTGCCGGCGACGTCGACGAGGATCCAGCCGAACATGGACGGGGTCTCGATCTGGCCGCAGGCGGGTGTGGTGCACCCGCCGTCCGGGGTGACGCACTGTGAGCACAGGTCCAGGCCGAGCGGGTTGGGCTGCCAGACGCAGCCCCCGTCGCACGCCTCGTCCTCGGTACAACCGCACCGCGCACACGCCGTCGGCTCGTCCGCCTGCAACCCGGCGATGCGACACCACGGGCAGGCATGGGTATCTTCAGCGGCGCGCAGCCACGTCGGATGCCCCGGGTCGTCACACGTCGCGGACACCCGGCCGTCGATCGCACCGAGTTCGAGGGCCTCGAACTCAGCGGCCCGGGCCCGCAGCGCGTCCCGCTCGTCCTCGGTGTCCAGCAGACGGCGCAGTACCGCCCGGGTGCGGGGGACGAGCCAGAAGGCCAAGTTCTGGCAGTACCAGTCGATGTCGGCAACGGATTGGTGGTCGTGCCCTGCCATGTCTCGAAGCGCCTCCGAGGCCGCCATGAGTACGTCGTCGCGGGCGGGCTTCGCCTTACCGAGCTGCGCGGCGATCGTCGCCCGCATCTCCGGCGACAGACCGGCCACCCCGGCGTGGCCAAGCGGTACCGGCAGCGCGCCCACCGAAGCGACCGTGTCCGCCAGTTCGTCCGGTGTCTGGCTCATCGGGTACCTCCGCGCAGGCGGGCGAGGATGCGGGCGAACGTCGACGGCGACGGCACCGGTGCGGCCGGGGGCGCGGGCTCGGTGTCGGGGCGGCAGGGCACGAGGTTGGAGTGGGCGGGCTTCCCGCAACCGCAGCGGTAGCCGTTCAGCCCGTAGGCAAGCGGGTCCGGCGTCGCTGCGGGGGTGGTCGCGGCCGGCGTACGGACGGGCAGCGGGGGCTGGTCCTCGGCGGACGCCGCCGTGGTGCGGGCGCAGGCGGTGAGAGCGGCGATTCGCTCGGCGGGCGTGACGTCGCGGGGCGCTGGGATGAGCGGGGCGTACGCCACGTACACCGCGGACAGCGGCAGCGTGTCGTCCAGGCCGTACCGCTCGTCGCGGGAGCGCAGCAGCGGCTCGCCGGTTTCGGCGGTGTCGCCCGTCCATTCCCAGCGGTGGCCGAGGAGGTCGATCCACGCGCGGGTCAGGTCGAAGGTGACGTGGTCGTGGACCCAGGTAGTCATTGGCAGCGTCGTCATCGGGCACCGCCTGTGCGGGTGTAGTCGCGGCCGCGGAGGTCGGGGTCGATGTCGAGCCACTCGTGCCACTGGTCCCAGTGCTCCGGCGTCGGGGTCTGGCCGCGCTCGGCGAGGTGCCGGCGGGCGTGGGCGCGCAGCTCGGCGCACTGCTGCTCGAGCTCGGCGGCGTGGAGCTCGCGCTGCCGCTCCACCAGGGCGGCCATG
>NZ_JBEZKP010000072.1:0-33081 GCF_040706335.1 Streptomyces sp. NPDC048389
GGCATGTTCCTGTTGATGATCTTCCTCGACTTCGTCTTCGAGGAGCGCGAGCACAAGTGGCTCGCCTGGCTGGAGCGGCCGCTGGCCAAGCTCGGCAAGATCGACATGCTGTCGGTCTGCGTCGCACTGATCATCCTGCTCGTCACCGCGATCACCTTCGCCACCAACGCGCACACCAGCACCGGCCACGCCGACAAGTCGGCCACGGTCCTGCTCTCCGGCGTCGCGGGTCTGATCACGTATCTCGTCGTCGGCGGCCTCTCCGGCTACTTCGAGGGCAAGCTCGAGGAAGAGGAGGAGCGCGAGCACGAGGAGGAGGAGAAGGCCAAGCAGGAGGGCAAGCCGGTCTCCGCGGTCGGCCTGGCCGGCAAGGCGGCGTTCTTCCTCTTCCTGTACCTCGAAGTGCTCGACGCGTCGTTCTCGTTCGACGGTGTCATCGGCGCGTTCGCCATCACCAACCACATCTTCTGGATGGCGCTCGGCCTGGGCATCGGCGCCATGTACGTCCGGTCCCTCACGGTCTACCTGGTCCGCCAGGGCACGCTCGACGACTACGTCTACCTCGAGCACGGCGCCCACTACGCGATCGGCGCACTCGCGGCCATCCTGCTCATCACCATCCGGCACGAGATCAGCGAGATCATCACCGGTCTCGTCGGCGTCTTCCTGATCGCCGCGTCCTTCCTTGCCTCCATCCGCCGCAACAAGGCGCTCGAGGCGCAGGAGAAGGCGGGCGGCGGCCCTGAGGTGAAGGCCGGGGTCTCCTCCGGGGTGTGACGCCCCCGCCATTGAGGAACGCTTCTCTGCGGGGCGGCCGGGAGCTCCCGGCCGCCCCGCGGCGTTGTGCACGGTGCACCGGAAGACTAGGGCGGGGTGGGGCATGGCCATCTGGGACAACTTGTGGCGGGGCAGGGCGGCGCAGTTCGACTCGGGCAGTGCCGCGACCAACTCCATCGGACTGACCAGGCGGAACCCGACCGTCTCGCTCACCAAACAGGGCGCGGCGACAGGGAACCTGCGCGTCAACCTCTCCTGGCGGATGCGCACCTCCGACATCGAGGGCCGCTCGCGCCAGAGCGGACGCCTGCTGCGCAACCCGATGAAGCTCTTCCAGCCGGACGTCGTCCAGGCCCACACACAAGGCATGGTCAACGTCGACCTGGACCTCGGCTGCCTGTACGAGCTGACGGACGGCAGCAAGGGCGTGGTGCAGCCCCTGGGCAGCTTCTTCGGTGACCTGAACGGCCCGCCGTACGTGAAGCTCAGTGGCGACGACCGCTTCGGGGCGCCGTCCGGCGAGACGATCTTCGTCAATCTGGACCACCGCGAGGCGATCAAGCGACTGCTGTTCTTCGTCTACATCTACGACCAGAGCCCGGCCTTCGACCGCACTCACGCGCACGTCACGCTCTACCCGGGCAACGGCCCCCGCGTCGAGATCGAACTCGACGAACGCGCACCGCAGGCCCGCTCCTGCGCGGTGTTCTCGCTCGACAACGTCAAGGGCGAGCTGGTCGTGCGGCGTGAGGTGAAGTTCGTCTACGGCTTCCAAGCGGAACTGGACCGCCTGTACGGCTGGGGCCTCCAGTGGGGTCGCGGCTACAAGTCCCGGACGAGGGCGTAGCGGGCGGGTGCGGGCGTGGCCGAGGCCGGTGCGCGGGCTTGTCCCCTTCCCGCCCCGCCCCTGCCCGAGACCGGGGCTCCGTCCCGTGAACCTGGTACTGCGTTTCGCGCAGTGGTCGGGGTTCCGCCCATGGCCGCCTGAGGCCCTTCGGGCGGTGGTCGGGTCTCTACCTGGGAGGGGGTGCTCGTGCTGTGGTGGTCGGGCTCCGCCCGGGACGACACGCCCGTGCCGTGGGGAGTGTCGGGCTCCCGCCGAGGAACCGGTACCGCGCTCGCGCAGTGGCGCTCAAGCGTCTCCTACGGCCCGGCGACCCTGGGAGGGTTCCAAGCCGTGTCGATGTGCCGCTCGGCGGCAGGCCGGCCCACCGGGCGTACCGCCTCCGCGGGCGGGCTGGATTTCGCTTCGCGAAACGGGTTGCGCCGACTGGGGCGGTTCAAGCCTCTGGGAGTGTCTCCCACGCCCGCCCGGGCGTAGAGACGGCCTGAGGCGCGGGGCCAGGGCCCTAGCTGTTCTGTCCCGGGAGGCAAGTCTCACCCCGACCCCGCCGTCGCTTGAGGCGTGCCTACGGCCGTTGGAACTGCGGGCCCATCGGGGGGAGGCGGAACGTGGGGTCGGGGGCGTACGCCGCTGCCGCGGCCGGCTGCGGGTAGCCGTAGGCCGGCGGCGCCGCAGGGGCGTACGCGGGCGCGGGCTGCGTCACGTCCGACGGCGGATAGCCGTACGCCGGCGCCGACGGCGCCGCAGGTTCCCCGGGGTCCACATCCGGCGCCTCCGCCGCCCCCGACTCGTCCACCGAGATACCGAAGGCCGTCGCCAGCCCCACCAGCCCCGTCGGGTAGCCCTGCGCCACCGCGCGGAACTTCCAGCCGTCGCCACGCCGATACAGCTCGCCGCAGATGATCGCCGTCTCCTCGCCGGTCTCCGGCTTCACGTCGAAGACGGCCAGCGGCTCCCCACCGGCCGCCGCACCGGCGTCATGCAGCAGTATCCGCAGGTCGTGGACGTGCTCGAAGGTGCCGCCGTCCGAGGACGCAGCGATCACCACCTGGTCGACCGACGCGTCCAGCGTCGCCAGGTCGGCCTCGACGGCGTCGGTCAGATGGTCGGCGACCCGCTTCTTCGGCAGCCGCCGCACCAGCCCGGATGGATGGCGCGGCTGGTTGTAGAAGACGAAGTCCTCGTCGGAACGCACACGGCCGTCACTGCCGAGCAGCAGGGCGGAGGCGTCGACATCCGGCACTCCCGCGCCCGGCGTCCAGCGCAGCACGGCCCGTACGGCCGTGGCATCAAGAGGGACGTTCGAGCCCTTCAGCATCGCGTGCGTCATGTCCGTCATCCTGCCTGCACGAGGGCGCCCCGGACAACGCGGGGCCCGGTTCCGGGCCGTACCGTCCCCCACGTGGCCACATGTGGGACAGGGACGAGAAGCGGACGAGTTACCTCGGTTTCATGCGCTTGGGGAACTCTTGACACCTGTGCTTACGTACTATTACCGGCCACATGTTGTCAGGCCCTATCCGGCAGTACGGGGGACTCTTAATGCGTCATTTCGGGCACATCTCGCCCGCTGTCCGGGCGAGGCTGTTCCACCATGAGCCGTGCGACTTCGGCGCCGACTCGCCTTCCCGGACGCTGGCCGCTGCCCTGGGTGCCACCCTGTACAGCCCGGCCACCCGGCCCCGGCTGGCTGACGACGTGCTCAAGCAGGCCGCCCGTGGGGTCGTCTCCATGGTGCTGTGCCTGGAGGATTCCATCGACGACGCCGAGGTGGCCGACGCCGAGGAGAACCTCGTCCGGCAGTTCGCCGAGCTCGACTCGCGTGTCGTGGAAGCGCCGCTGCTCTTCATCAGAGTCCGCACCCCCGAGCAGATTCCGGACCTCGTGAAGCGCCTGGGGTCCTCGGGGCGCCTGCTGTCCGGATTCGTACTACCGAAGTTCACCGAGGACCGCGGCGTACCGTTCCTCGACGCGGCGGCCGGCGCGGAGGCCGACGGCGGACGTCGGCTGTTCGCCATGCCCGTCCTCGAGTCGCCCGAGCTGCTGCACCTGGAGACCAGGACGGAGGCGCTCACCGGCATCGCCCGCACCGTCGACAAGTACCGCGACCGGGTCCTCGCGCTGCGCCTCGGCGTCACCGACTTCTGCTCCGCGTACGGGCTGCGCCGCTCGCCCGACATGACCGCCTACGACGTACGGATCGTGACGTCCGTCATCGCCGACGTGGTCAATGTGCTCGGCCGCTCCGACGGCACAGGATTCACGATCACCGGACCGGTGTGGGAGTACTTCAGGTCCCCGGAGCGCATGTTCAAACCGCAGCTGCGCCGCAGCCCGTTCCTCGAAGGCCGCGCCGAGGAACTGCGCACCACGCTCATCGAGCACGACCTGGACGGTCTGCTCCGCGAGATCGAGCTGGACCGGGCCAACGGCCTGCTGGGCAAGACCTGCATCCACCCCTCCCACGTGCTGCCGGTGCACGCGCTGTCCGTCGTCAGCCACGAGGAGTTCAGCGACGCACAGGACATCCTGCGGCCGGAGCGTGGCGGCGGCGGAGTGCTGCGCTCCTCGTACACGAACAAGATGAACGAGGTGAAGCCGCATCGCGCCTGGGCCGAGCGGACCCTGCTGCGGGCCGAGGTCTTCGGTGTCGCCAAGGAGGACGTCGGTTTCGTGGAACTGCTCGCGGCCGGGCTCGCCGACTGACGACTGCGGCTGACGACACCGACTGCGAGGGCCGGATGCGAGAGCCGGATGCGACTGACGACTGACGATGACGACTGCGACGGATGACGGGGACTGATGACGGGGACTGATGACGGCGAATGTGACCGCGTACCGATGACGGCAAGGGGCGAAGAGAACGTGGTGTGGTCGGGAAGCTGGGTCGCGGAGCGGCTCGGAGTCGAACTCGTCGGCGAGGGACTCCAGGAGCTGCTGGGCCTGGCCCTGCGCCGCAACCCCAAGCGGGCGCACCTGCTGGTGTCGAACGTCCTGGGCAAACATGTGCCGCAGCGGCCCGCGGTGGTCTGGCGTGCGGGCCACGACCTCGGCGTACGCGTCCGGGATCTGCTCGGCGTGGACGAATGCCGACGCGCGGTCGTCCTCGGCTACGCGGAGACGGCGACCGGACTGGGCCACTCCGTCGCGGACGGCATCGGGCTCGCGCCCTACCTGCACTCCACGCGCCGCCCCGTCGACGCAGTGACCCCCGCCGGCGGCTTCGAGGAGTCCCACTCGCACGCCACCTCCCATCTGCTGCTGCCCGAGGACCCGGAACTGCTGGCCGGGACGGGCCCGCTGGTGCTCGTCGACGACGAGTTCTCCACGGGCAACACGGTCCTCAACACCATCCGCGACCTGCACGCGCGCTACCCACGCGAGCGGTACGTGGTCGTCGCACTCGTCGACATGCGCTCCGCGGCCGACCTCGGCCGGCTGGACGACTTCGCGAAGGACATCGGCGCCCGCGTCGACCTGGTGACCATGGCCTCCGGCACGGTCAGCCTGCCGGACGGCGTCCTGGAGAAGGGCCGGGCGCTGGTGGCCCACCACGAGCGCGCGGACGAGGACGCACCCCCGGCCGCGGACCCGCGCCATGTCCGGATCCGCCTCGACTGGCCCGCGGGAGTACCCGACGGCGGACGCCACGGCTTCGGCCCGGCCCACCGCGCCGCGCTTGAGGCAGCGCTGCCCGGGATGGCCGCCCGGGTCGCCGAAGCCGTGGGGGAGGCCCGCCGGGTACTCGTCCTCGGCTGCGAGGAGCTGATGTACGCGCCGCTGCGCCTCGCGCTCTCCCTGGAGCAGGCCGGGGAGGTGCCGGAGGTGTACTACTCCACCACCACCCGCTCGCCCGTCCTCGCCGTCGACCACCCCGGCTACGCGATACGCACCCGGCTGGTGTTCCCCGCCCACGACGACCCGGCCGACGGCCCCGGCGAGCGCTACGCGTACAACGTGGCGGGCGCCGGTTTCGACGCCGTCGTGGCCGTCGTCGACTCGGCCGCCGACACCCCGCAGTTGCACGCGCCCGACGGCCTGCTGGCCGGGCTCGCCGCGCACACCGGGCGCGTCGTGCTGGCGGTCGTCCCTACCTACGTGCCGGAAGACTGCCGCGTACCGGAAAGCAGTCACGTGCCGGAAAACCAAGCGCCCGAAGGACCTGAAAGGCCCTCCATGCTTCCCGAGCCGCTTCGCGGACCCGCGTTCTCCTCCTACGCGCCGGAGGAGGTCGGCTGGCTGCTGCAGGACCTCTCGGACGTGGAGCTCGAAGCGCCCACGGAGGAGCGCGAAGAGGCCATCCAGAGCGGCGGCGCGCACTACGCGGAGTCGCTGCCCGTCGAGTACCAGCCGAGCGAGCAGTACCAGCAGCTGTTCCAGGCCGCGCTCACGCTGTCGGCCGCCCGTATCGCCCGCGCCGTCGGAACCGTCACGGACACCGTCCTCGCCGAACGGACGCCGCGTCCCGTGCTCGTGTCACTGGCCCGCGCCGGCACCCCCGTCGGGGTGCTGATGCGCCGCTGGGCGCGGTACCGGCACGGACTGGACCTGCCGCACTACGCCGTCTCCATCGTGCGCGGCCGCGGCATCGACGCCAACGCCCTGCGCTGGCTCGCCGAGCACCACGACCCGGCCGATGTCGTCTTCGTCGACGGCTGGACCGGCAAGGGCGCCATCACCCGCGAACTGGCCGAGGCGCTGCGGGACTTCCCCGGCTTCGACCCGGAAATCGCCGTACTCGCCGACCCCGGCGGCTGTGTGCGCACGTACGGCACGCGTGAGGACTTCCTCATCCCCTCCGCCTGCCTCAACTCCACGGTCTCCGGCCTGATATCCCGCACCGTGCTGCGCGCCGACCTGGTCGGCCCGGACGACTTCCACGGTGCGAAGTTCTACCGCGAGCTCGCCGGCTCCGACGTCTCCGGCCACTTCCTCGACACCGTCGCCGCCCGTTTCGACGAGGTCGTCTCCGCCGTCGACGCCGACGTCAAGGAACTGCTCTCCGCCGACCGCACCCCCACCTGGGAGGGCTGGGGCGCCGTGGAGCGGATCAGCGAGGAGTACGGCATCCACGACGTGAACCTCGTCAAACCCGGCGTCGGCGAGACGACCCGCGTCCTGCTCCGCCGCGTCCCCTGGAAGATCCTCGCGAGCCGCGGCGCCGGCGCGGACCTCGACCACGTACGGCTGCTGGCCGAGCAGCGCGGCGTACCGGTCGAGGAGGTCGAAGAACTCCCCTACAGCTGCGTCGGGTTGATCCACCCCAAGTACACCCGCGGCGCCACCGGTGGCGACGGCAGGGCGGTGGCCCGGTGACCGTGCTCGTCGCCAGCGACCTCGACCGCACGCTCATCTACTCGAACGCGGCGCTCGGCCTCGGCATGCCCGACGCCGTCGCCCCCCGGCTGCTCTGCGTCGAGGTGCACGAACACAAGCCCCTGTCGTACATGACGGAGCGCGCGGCCGGGCTGCTCACCAAACTCGCCCAGGACACCGTCTTCGTCCCGACCACGACCCGGACCCGGAAGCAGTACCAGCGCATCAGCCTGCCCGGCCTACCGCCCAAGTACGCGATCTGCGCCAACGGCGGACATCTGCTCGTCGACGGCATCAGCGACCGCGACTGGCGCGAAGCCGTCGCGACCCGACTCGCCGCCGAGTGCGCACCTCTCGGGGAGGTCCGGGTCCATCTGAACAGGACCGCCGACCCGGCCTGGCTGCGCAAGGAGCGGGTCGCGGAGGACCTCTTCGCGTATCTCGTCGTCGAACGGTCGCTGCTGCCGGACGACTGGGTCAAGGAACTCGCCGTGTGGGCGGAGGCCCGCGGCTGGACCGTCTCCCTCCAGGGCCGCAAGGTCTACGCGGTGCCGAAGCCGCTGACGAAGAGTGCCGCCGTACGCGAGGTCGCCCGCCGCACCGGCGCCGGGCTGACCCTCGCGGCGGGCGATTCGCTCCTCGACGCCGACCTGCTGCTCGCCGCCGACCGCGCCTGGCGGCCCGGCCACGGTGAGCTGGCGGAGGCGGGCTGGCAGGCCCCGCACGTCGTCGCGCTGCCGCAGATGGGCGTGGCGGCGGGCGAGGAGATCCTGCGGCTGCTGCGACAGGAGGCCCGCCGGTTCCGCCGCGAGCGGCAGGGCATCAGCTCGATCGTGATCCCGCCCGTGCGGTAGGGCCCCGGGGGAGGAGGCGGCGGGCTCGGTGCGTGACCTCGTGAGATGCGTGCCGCCCTCACGCGCGGCAGCCGGGTCTGGTTCGCGTTCTCACGGGGGGCCCGGGCCGGGTTTGGTCTGCGACCTCGCGGGCGGGTGGGCGGTCGCGTCAGCCCGGCCGTTCATACTGACTGGCCTGACTGGCCTGACTGGCCTGACTGGCCTGACCGGCCTGACCGGCCTGACCGGCTGGGTGAGCCCTGGCTCGGGCAGCCCGGGCCAGGACCCGGCCCACCCCACCCCTGCCCGGTCCGCCCCTCCCATGCCGGGTCAGCCGCAGCAGCCGCCTCCGCAGCAGCCCCCGCCTCCGCCCCCGCCACCACTCGGTGCGGGGGCGGCGGACTTCGAGCCGCCGACGGCGACCGCGGAGAGCAGCTTCACGGTGTCGCCATGGCCCTCAGGGCAGTCGGCGGGGGCCGAGGACTCGGCCATCGGGCGGTTCACTTCGAAGGTGTCGCCGCAGGTCCGGCAGCGGAATTCGTAACGAGGCATGTCGCCAAGGCTAGCGGCGGGCACGCGGCTTGGGGGAGAACAGCCGGCGTCCGGTTCTCGGCGGGGGATCGGCCGGGGGTCCGGCGTCGGTTGGGGCGGCCGGTTGCGGGGGGCGCCGGGTCGGCCGGTCCGCGTCTTCGAGGTCGTCCCGGGCCGGTTCCGGGTCGTCCCGGGCCGGCTGGTCCGCGGCTTCGGGGGAGCGCCGGGCGGCGGTTTCCGGGAAGTACCCGGTGTGTGGCTGCCGTGCCGCCAGATCCGCGCGGCGGCGGCGCGCGCGCTGCTCACGCTCGGCCTCCTCGGGGTGGCGGGCTTTCCAGTACGGGTTGTCGTGCGGCAGGGTCGCGCTGACCCGCCCGTACATACCGAAGAACATGAGCATCACGCCCACCACGAAGCTGAACATCACATTCTGGATCCGGAAGGCGAGCGGGTTGAAGCTGCGGTCGAGCAGGGCCAGGTTCACGAAGCCGCTGAGGATGAACAGGATGCCGAGCACCATGTTCACCGTGGAGGCGAAATTGCCGCCGATGATCATGCTGATGAAGAGCAGCAGCCCGACGGCGATGGAGAGAACGCTCAGCGCGCCGTTGGTGCTGAGCCCCGCGACGGTGTCGCCGCGGGTGTCGAAGAAGCCGATCCGGTCGACGAGCCCGAGGATGCCGAACGCGACCAGGACCAGCCCCATCAGCCCGGCGCCGACGCGGTAGAAGCGGCTGAGCCGGTGGTCGACGGGCAGATGCTCGTCCAGCTTGATACGGCGCCTGGCCAGGCCCTGACGCCCTCCGTCGCCCGGGCGGTCCCGGTCCGTTCTCCTCGAGTGCAGTACGTGTGCGGCCATCGCCGGCCTCCTTCGCACGTGCGCGTGAACGCGGAATCCCAGGATCCGCCCCGTGCCGCAGCGCGACAACCGGCGGCGCGCGGCCCCACGGGTTTGCGGCGCGTCACGGGAGCCCGGCGCACCTCGGCGGCCCGGCGTGGTGCCGGGCCCGGCGCCGGCACGAGCCGGCGGTGCCACGGGGGCCGGTCGTGCCATGAGCGCGCGGCGCCACGAGCGTGCGGCGTTATTGGCTGAGCGTGCGGCGTCACGAGCGTGCGGCGTTATTGGCTGAGCGTGCGGCGTCACGAGCGTGCGGCGCCATTGGGTGAGCGTGCGGCGCCATTGGGTGAGCGTGCGGTGACACCGAGCCCGGGGTGGACGAGCCTGCGGTGCCGTGAGGCCGTGGTGCTCGCAAGCCCCGGGGCGCATGGCTCAGCCGCCGCCGGAGCCCCGGTCCTCGCGGATCTGCTCGACCACGCGGGCCACCGTCCGCCGCACGCCCTCGGTCTCGGTGAGGAAGTGCCAGTAGTCGGGGTGCCTGCCCTGGAGCCCGGTGACGGCACGCTCCAGCCGGGCGACCGAGTCGTCCAGTGGGCGCGCGTGGCGAGGGTCCGGGGTGTTGCGGCCGTCCATCGCAAGGCGTTGGGCGTCACGGATGGCGAACCGGGTGCGCTCGATCTCCTGCTGCGGGTCCTTGGCGACGGCGTTCAGGCGCCGGAGCCGGTCACCGGCGGCGGAGACCGCCTCGTCCGTCTGATTCAGCAGCGCGCGGACCGTACTCAGCAGGGCTGCGGCGTCCGGCCAGCGCTGCTCCTCGCGCGCCCTGCCGGCCTCCGCCAGCCTCTCCTCGGCCTGGCGGACGGCGAGCGCCGCCTGCTCGGGCACGGGCTGCAGGTCCTGCCAGCAGGCGGCCGTGAACCGGCGGCGCAACTCGCTGAGCACCGGCTCGACCTGCGCGGACCGGGTGGTGAGCGCCTGGGCACGGGTACGGAGCGACACCAGGCGCTTGTCGATCTCAGCGGCGCGCTCGGGCAGCCGTTTCGCCTCGGTCAGCACGGCCTCGGCGTCGCGCACGACACGGTCGGCGCGCTGCAGCGTTTCCGGGACGCCGTGCCGCCCGGCGCCTTCGTTGAGCCTGGTCAACTCGGGGCCGAGGGCAGCGAGGCGCGCGGCGAGGTCGTCCGCTCTCAGACCGGAGCTGCGGACCGAATCAAGAGCGCCGCTCGCAGCAATGAGCGCCTGTCGCGCCCGTTCTACGGCCGGCGCCAGTCTGGCCAACTGGGTCTCCGCCTTGTCGAGCAGAGGCCCGAGCCCCTGCTCGAACCGGTCGAGATCCCCCTTCACCCGGACCAACTCGTCCTTCGCCCGGGTCAGCTGCGTGCGCGCCTGCGCCGCGACCGACGCCTCCAGGTCGTCCCGATCCAGATCATGCGCATCGACGGCGGAGATGTAGGCGTGGCTCACCTCATCGATCCGCCGCCCCAGAGCGGCGAAGTCCTCCACCGCGCGGCGCGCGCCCGGTGAGCTGTCCACCGCCGTGATCGTCTCGATCGAGATCCGCAGGTCCCGCTGCGCGGTGTCCAGCTCGTAGAACGCCGCCGCAGCGGCGTCCTTCGCGGCTTGCGCGTCCGCCCGCTGACTCTCGCTCCTCCCGCCGAACCAGCGCCGCGTCCCCCCGCCCCCGGCGAACGCGGCGGGCAGCAGCGCGGCAGCGGCCGCCAGCACCGGCACGGGGACGAGCATCAGCGCCACGACACCCCGCAGGTCACGCCGGACACCCCGGTAGACCCGCCTGAACCCCCTGGGCGCACTCGTGGGAACACTCCGGACGGCGAGCGCTCGTGCCTCATGGCGCGGCCGTGCGTCTCTCGCCGTCACATCCCTCTCCCGTGCTGCGTCCGCCCTGCCCGGTCCCGGTGCGGTTAATTCTCCCACCAGGTAAAGACGAACACACGGGCCCTTTAGTTCGCGCTGAGCACGACGACTTCGCCGTTGTCACTGACGGCCTTGACGACGTGGCTGCTGCCGGCGTCGGTCGGCACGGCGACGTCCACTCCCCCGTTGTCGCTCCTGGCGTCGACCGCGTACGGTGCCCCGGCCGCCGGCAGGCGGATCTCGACGCGCCCGTTGTCACTCGCGGTCTCCACCAGGTCGGGCACGCCGGCCAGCTCGAGCCGCACCGACCCGTTGTCCGATGTGGCGACGATGTTCTTCCCGGTCACCCGCTCCGCGACGACGCTGCCGTTCTCGCTGTCCAGCTCCAGCGCCCCGCTGGAGTCGGTGACCGTCACACTTCCGTTGTCGGACCGCAGCTTCAGCGCGGTCGCGAACCCGCTCGCCCGCACACTCCCGTTGTCGTCGTCCACGGTCACGGCGGTACCCCGCGGCACCTTCACGGTGTGCAGGGCCACGCAGTCGCCGGCGATGGCGTCACACTTCACCTTGAGCGTGAGCGTCCCGTCCTTCATCTTCCACGTGGGGTCCGGCCCGTTCCCGAAAAGCACCCACCCGTCGACCTGCCGGGTCACCTCCACCTCCTCCACATCGGCCGGCATCAGCTCGATGTCCGAGTTATCGGATTCGATGGTCAGGGTCGTGCCGCTGAACGGGAACGACTTCCTCTCCACAGGCGCCTCACCGGCGTCCGCACTCCCGCACCCGACGAGCCCCACCCCGAGCAGCAGCACCCCGGAGAAGGCGAGCCCGCCCCGTACGGCAGGACGGCGATGGCGACGGACTCGGCTTGGCATGGCGATCGTTCCCCCAGGTAGCTCTCTGTGATGTTCCTTCACCGTACGAGTGCATCGGGCCCGGGATCGATCCGGCCGCCCACCGTCTCCCGGGTGGGGCTACCCCCCGTACGCGGCGGAGCCCCGTCCGGCCGACCGGTGCCGGCGGAACGGTTTGGAGCTGCACGGTGTACGCCATGTACGCTGTTGCCTCATCCACGGGTGCGTAGCTCAGGGGTAGAGCGCTGCTCTTACAAAGCAGATGTCGGCGGTTCGAAACCGTCCGCGCCCACAGTGAATAGCCGCAGGTAGCGGCAGGGTTCGGCCCTCCGGCCATGATCGACTGGAGGGCCACGGGGACGGCGCGTCTCTCCAGGCGCGCCAGATGTACACCGTCCGTGACCTGCGCGTGTGGGCGGGGAGGCTCGCCGCACAGGGGACCCCCCGCCGCATGTGTCGGCGAAGGTTTGGTTTTCACATTGGACCGCCCCACCCCGCAATGGGGAGGGGCGGTTTGCTCTGACCGAACGGAGCGGGGACGACACGACCGCAGCGGATGCACGGACGCTGGTGGTCATCCCCTGCCCCGCCGATCGGTTTCCCGATCGGCGGGCGTTCATGGCCCGAGTCCTCGTGGGGTGCCCCCGCCGCGTCATGATCAACCATTTTGCGGTGCACCGTAAAGACATATGGATCATGGCCCCGCGAGCGTGTGCAGGTGCACCACAGCCGATGCCAGCCGACCGCGTCATTGCCAGACGCCGGGCCATCGGCGACCAGACGCGCGCCGCCCGCCTCCATGCGAACCTCTCCCACGAGCAGGTCGCCCTACGTGACGGCATCCGCATCGCGACCTACAGCAACGTCGAGCAAGCTCACGTCGCGGCGAAGCTCGACACCCTGCACCGCATCGCCGACGCGATCGGCGTCCCACTGGCCGACCTCGTACAAGAGCGAGCCCCGGCCGGCCTGCGACGGGGGACGCGGGCCGAACGGGGCGGTAGAGGTGAACGTCAGGGCTTCGACGGAACGGGGAAGATCCGCCCCGGCCTGGGTGCCGGCGGGTTACGAGACGGCGGTTCCTGCGTGCGCTTCCACGCGGCGACCAGCTCGGCGTACCGCGGGTCGATCCGGCCTCGATGTGCCCGATCGTGTGGTCGATGAGGTGCTGGTCCCACCGGCCGGGGTCCGGCTGCTGCGGCACGTGGTGCACGAAGTTCCCGAACCGCAGGCACAGCCGCCAGTACAGGTTGGTGTGCAGGAGGAGCGCGTGCCAGCCCTCGTCCACCACGCGGCTGGGGACGAGGCCGTGGCCGGGGTTGCGGGCGGCGGTGGCGACGAACGCGATCGTGTCTTCGAGGATCGCGTCGGCCATCTCCGGGTCCATGCCGTAGTTGTTGTTGAGGATGGTCATGCGGACGGAGTTGAACTCCGGGTCGGAGAGCAGCGCGCGGGGCGAGTTGCGGGCGGGGATGGGGGTTCCGGGCGGGTCGGGTACGGGCTGGGACATGGTTGGTTCCCTTCGTCGTGGTGGTGGTGGGCCCGCTCCCGCCGTCGACCTGTCCAGGGGCGTGGCGGCCGGAGCGGGAGTCAGTAAGTGATCAGCTGTGCCCATAGGCCGTAGCCGTCGATGGAGACACCGGACGTGGTGGCCAGTTGGCCGATGATCTGGGCACCGGGGCCGTGCATCTGGAGGACGGCAGCGGGTCCGGGCCGGTCGCGGTGATGCGGATGCGGCGCCCTGCGGTGGAGACAGCCATGTCGATGACGTCGGGGCGGTCGACCCGGCTGCCGAGGATGGCGACGAACAGTTCGTGCGCGACGAGCGGGGCGCCTTCGTGGGATACGTGGCTGGTCGTCCAGTCGCGGACGGTCTTGGCCTCTTCGGGTAATCCCACCCTGCGGATAGGACAGGGGGTGCCGGTGCTGCGGTACACACGGCGACACATCGCAGACACCGGGCGGATCGTCGAGGTGGCGCACCCGATCGTGCGCCGCGGTGACACCACGGTCGTAGACTTCGCCATCGACCTGGCTTGACTCCTGACGCGCGTTTGACCGCCGCTGGCCCAGAGCGCGACGAAAGCACCCCCCGTCCAGCCACTTAGGCCAGAACGGGGGTGCTCGCTGGCTCAGTAGTCGCCGGAGCTCCGGAGATCCTCCGTCACCTGCTGCCGAAGGCCCGGACAGAAGGACTCACTCCCAGGACGAACAGCTCCTGAGCATCCTCCTTCTTCGTCCCCCACCCGGCCCCGATCGGATACAGCGCCCCCGCGTCGTCAACCGGCTCCCCTTAAACACCTGGACCGGCGAAGCACTGCGGGCGGCAGCCGCCCAAGTCGCCCTGCTGGTCGCGCAGAACCGCTACGACCTGCGCCGCACACCGACCTTCCACCCCTGTATCGCTGCGGCGGAAGTCTTCGCCGAAACATTCCACGAGACCGCAGGCCGTCAACGGCGTCGCCGGACCCAGCTCATCACCCGAAGAGGCCGGCACCACATTCACCGCGATGTTCTGGATCGGCGACGGCAGCAGTCGGAGGCCACTCGGATCGAACCAGGGCGGGTGATCAGCCGCCCACCCGTCCACGGAGCCGCACACGGCGCCCCCGAGCCGGGGGCGGGCGGTGCTACTTGGCCGCCGCCGAGGTCGTGCCGTTGGCAAAGGGGCTACCCCGGATCAGCGAAACCCACGCGCTCCGCTAGCATGTTCGAGCCCATAGCGATCATCTTGAAATATCACAACTCGGTTGAAACATTGATATCCACACTAACGCGAGGGTCTTCGCGGCGAGGCGGCAGCCCTCCGTTGCCTGCATGGCGGCAACCACGCGTCGTGCTGTGGGTCGCGGTGAGTGCGGTGGGCCTCGGATTCCTCATCGCACTGGAGATCGCCGCGCGTCGGTACGGCGAGCGGGGGCCGATCAGCGACCAGGCGCGAGAGGTGATATTCGCCCCCAAATCGGGGACGGTGCTGTACGTCAGCATGGCGTTGATGCTGGTGGTGCTCACCTGGCGGCAGCGGTTCATCGCGGTCGGCGCCGCGATCGGCATCGACATCGCCTTCTGGCTCGTACGGTCGGCGGTCGACGCAGAGATGATGGTGGGCAACGGCGCGCTGTGGGTGACCCTGGCCTGTGCCGTCATCGCCGTCACGCGCCGCACCGGACGTGACCGCGTCCTGCTGCTGAAGGGCGTCGGACTGGCCCTGCTGCTCGTGGCCGGCCGCAAGACCGGCTACACCTGGCTGCTGATCACGTCGGAGACGCGCCCGACGGTGCTCGACCAGTACGTGGCGACCGCCGATCGCGCGTTGGGGGACCCGTCGTGGATCGTGGGCCGGATGGTCGAGGCCACCGGCCCGGTCGGCGCCCATGTCCTCGACTGGGTCTACGTGCAGCTCGCGGTCGCCGCTGTCGTCGTCGCGCTGTACCAGCTGCGCAACGTGGCGGCCGAGCGCCGCTTCCCGGGCCATCACCTGGTGCGCACGTTTCTGGTCATCGGCCTGCTGGGGCCCGGCTTCTACATGATCTTCCCGGTGGTCGGACCGATCTTCGCCTACGGGGCCGACGGGGGACACTGGGCGGTGGCCGACCTGTGGCCGGACACGCCGCCGCCGCTCGGCACCCCGCAGCCGATGCCCTTCGACGGCGTCACCCCGCGCAACTGCATGCCCAGTCTGCACACGGCGTGGGCCACCGCGATCTTCATCCACTCCCTCAAGGGCCCGTGGGCCCTGCGCTTCCTGGGCACGTTCTGGCTGATCGCGACGCTCGGCGCAACGCTGGGCTTCGGCTATCACTACGGCGCGGACATCATCGCCGGTGTGGTCTTCACTCTCACGATCGAGACGGCGCTGCGCGCGCAGGACCGCGGTTGGGACCGGGCGGGTATCCGGATGGTCGCCTACGGAACCGCGGTCTTCGCCGCGTTCCTGGCGTCGTATCGCTATCTGTCGGTGGAGATGGCCGAACAACCGTGGGTGTTCGGGCCGCTCCTCGTCCTGGCGACGGCCTCGGTGGTCTACGGCTACGCGCGGACCACCACACGGTGGGACCGGAGGCCCGCCTCGGTGCAGCTGCCGGAACCGCGACGTGAACTGCGGCCCGAACTGGTGGAGTCGGATGCGGTCGGTGCGGTCGGTGCGGTCGGTGCCGACCGAGGCGGCCGGAACTGAGCAGCAGGAAGGCGCGGCGAGACACACGTCACATCGGGGCCCGTCACATCGTGCCGAGTCGCTCCGTCAGAGAGGTGTAACCACCGGAACAACGCCAAGGAGCGCACCATGGATGCTCGCCTGAACCTCTTCCACAACCCGGTCGCGGCCAAGTTCGTGAGGCACCTCGTCTCTTCGGGCAAGGCGGTCTCGGACTCTGCGCTGCCGGCCGCTACGCAGGAGCTGGTGAAGATCCGCGCCAGCCAGATCAACGGCTGCGGCTTCTGCACCGACATGCACACCAAGGACGCCGCGGCGGCCGGGGAGACCTCGACGCGCCTCCACCTTGTCGCGGCCTGGCGCGAGGCCACCGTGTTCACCGATGCCGAGCGCGCCGCGCTGGAGCTGACGGAGCAGGGCACCCGCATCGCCGACGCGGCCGGTGGCGTCACGGACGGGGCGTGGGCGAATGCCGCCAAGCACTACGACGAGGAGCAGCTCGCCGCCCTGGTCTCGCTCGTCGCCCTCATCAACGCCTTCAACCGCGTGAACGTCATGGTCCAGCAGCCTGCGGGCGACTACCAGCCGGGGCAGTTCGGCTGACGCGGAGCAGCACCTGGCGGAAGCGGCAGGTGCAGTCTCGCGCCGGCGGTACACGCCTCGTGCCGTCGTCGCCGGGCCCCGTGGGCATGTACCGGGGCGCGGCGGTCCGGTTGCCCCAAGGGAAGCGGCCAGGGGCGCCTGGCGGTCCGGTTGCCCAGGGGGAAGCGGCCAGGGGGCCTCGCAGGAGTCATGCCGGCGTCATGACGGCACGGGACCGCGATCTGCCCTGCGGCGCAGCTCTCCGCTCGCCAAGGCGACATACGCGGCGCCGGCGAAGAGCACGCCCGGAACGGCGAACAGGTTGCGCTGGTCCTTCGCAAGGACTGCCTCGTACCGACTCCGGGAGACCTCGACCCTGCCGCGCGCGTGCGGCGTCGTGTCGTGGGCGAAGTACCGGCCGTCCTTCACCCCGGGTCACCGGCCCTCTCCTCCTGCGTGGGCGGTACGCCGCCGGGCAACCCCGCAACCCCGCAACCCCGCCGCCCCGGCGTCCGGGCGGGCCACCGGGCCCAGCGCCTGGCCGCCCTGCCCGCGCGGCCCCGGTTGAGGGCGCCGGGCCCCGGCGTAACCTGAAGAGCACGAGGGTTCAAGGGGGTGTGGGGGGTGTGAGGAGGCTGCGTCATGGGCACGTCGACCGTCGCCGCACGTGACATCCCCCGGACCGACCCCGCACGGGCGCGCGAGGTCAACGAGGCGGAGATCCGCGCCTCGCTCGCGCTCATGGGCTCGCTGCGCCCCGACGCGTGGTCGCGGCCCACGGCCTGTACGGGCTGGACCGTGCGGGACATGGTCGCCCACGAGGTCGGGCAGTACGAGGAGTTGGCCAAACCGTGGCTCATGATCAGCCGGGTCCGTCGTGCCCGTGTCACGCATCCCTCGCTCGGCGCGCTCGACGGGCACAACGAGAGCCAGATCGAGGACCGGGACGAGGAGCCCGGCCCGGAGCTGGTGCGGGACTTCGCGGGGCTGGCGCCTCGCGGCACACGGTCCCTGCGGCGGACGCCCGCCCCGGTACGGCGGCGAATGCGGCTCAGTATGGTTCTCCCGGAGGGCCGGGCGCTTCCGGAGGACTCCATGGAGTACCTGAACAGCGTTCTCGTCGCCCGTGACACCTGGATGCACCGGGTGGACATCAGCGACGCCGTCGGGGTCGAGCCGGTGCTCGACGACCACGACCGCGAAATCGTGAACCAGGTGGTGCTGGACCTGGCGCTCGGCTGGACAGGCCCGCCCTGCATGCTGGAGCTGACGGGCCCGGCCGGTGGCGCCCACCGACTGGGGAGCGGCCCGCCGGTAGCCACCTTGAGGGCGGACGCGGTGGACTTCGCCCGGCACGTGTCGGGGCGGCAACCGCGCGGCGAACTGCGCTACGAGGGCGACGAGGACGGGGTGGCGGCGCTCGTCGCGGCGCGGGTCTGGTTCTGAGCGCGCGCTGACCGGGAGCCGGCGTCGACCTGAGCGGGAACCGGCGGCAGCATCGAGCGTGGAGCCGACGGCGGTCTCCGCAGATCAGGCTGTCAGTGGATGAAGCTGTAGCTGCGCCAGGGCCCCGCGCCCGGGGCGGGGACATCGGACGTGCCCGACGGTACGTAGATCGACTCGTCACCGGAGCAGTCGTCCGTCGGGTAGAAGACGGCGTCGACCTCCGTGTTGTTCTCGACGGCGACGGCACCCGGGGGCTCGAACCGGTGGCAGCCCGTGATGCGGGGGCTCGTCACCGTCGTGTGGTGACCGTGCTCGCCCTCGTAGACGACCGTCCCCACGGCGGTCCGGTCGAGGCCGGAACAGCCAGCGGCGGTGAGGGCGAGGAGCAAGGTCCCCGCAGCGACGGCGGCATGCCGGTAGGGGGTCACGGACATCTGCGCTCCTCGTCCGGTCGAAAGGGGTCTGGTGAAGGAACGGGTCTGGTGAAGGTCCTGGCGAAGGCCACCTTGCCGCTTCGCCCGGGTCAGGGCATCCGGGGCGCGGCCGGGCGGGGTAACCGGCGGCCGCCGGGGGCACCGTGACGACGGAGGGGGACGGGCGGCGGCCTGCGCCCCGGCCTCAGGCAGACGGCAGACGGCAACAACCCGGTCTCAGTCAGCGGCAACACGGCCTCAGTCGGCCCCTCAGCCCGGCCTCAGGCCGACGGCAGGCGGCAGGCGGCCGTCGTCGTGGGGGACTCGAGGCGGGCCCGGCTATACAGTACGAAGATCCTGCGACTTCAACGGGTGGGGGCCGCCATGGCACTTTTCGGGAACGCGCACACGGTTGATCCGGGGCAGGCGCAGCACGAATACGCGCGACTCCTCGGGCAGGGCGAGCGGGTGCAGGCCGCGTACGTGCTCATACGTGACACGATCCTGTTCACCGACCGCCGGCTGGTCCTCGTGGACAAGCAGGGGATCACCGGGCGGAAGGTCGAGTACCACTCGGTCCCGTACCGCAGCATCACGCACTTCTCCGTCGAGACCGCCGGTACGTTCGACCTCGACGCGGAGCTCAGGATATGGATCTCCGGCACTCCCGCGCCGATCCAGAAGACGTTCACGAAGGGCGTCGACATCTACGAGGTCCAGGCCATCCTGACGCAGTTCGTCGCGAGGTAGCCCTGCGGGGCGTCGCGGCATCCCGTACGGGCCGCGACCGGTTGGTTCTTCAACCGGTCGCGGTTCCGGGACCGTCGGCCGTCGTCGGCGTCGCGGCACGGGCCTCGCGGCGGAACAGGGCGGTCCACAGGAACGGCTCGCCGAAGTACGCGGAGTCGGGGGCTTCGTCGCGCATACGGCGCAGCTCCACCTCTGTCAGGCCGGAGAAGATCCGGCGCAGGGACTCCGGCGTGTAGGCGAGTCCGCCGTGCAGCCCCGGGCGGCCGCGGTAGAAGTCCGCGTCGGGGAGTTCGCTGCCCATCGCGCCGGCCGCGAAACAGGTGAGTGCGAAGTGGCCGCCGGGGGCGAGGACCCGGTCGAGCAGGGCGAGGTAGCTGACGCGGCGGTGCGGCGGCAGGTGGTGGAAGCAGCCGGAGTCGTAGACGAGGTCGTACGGGCCGGTCAGTTCCGCGACGGTGAGCTCGAAGGCGTCACCGCAGTGGAAACGCACCCTGGCTCCGGCCTCACGGGCGCGTTCCTCGGCCCAGGCGAGGGCCGTCGGCGAGAGGTCGACCGCGTCCACGTCGAACCCGGCGGCTGCCAGGTGCAGTGCGTTGCGGCCCGGACCGCAGCCCAGGTCGAGTGCCCGGCCGGGGGTGAGCAGACATTGCCCGAGGTACGCGGCCAGACTCTCGTCGGCCTTCCCCACGAAGAACGGCACCGGTCTGGTGCGGTCGGTGTAGAAGTCGTCCCACCAGCCGGAACCCTGTGCCGTCCAGCGGTCCGCAGCAGGTGCGAACAGCTTGTCCATGAGCTTCAGCACGTCGTCGACGGTGCGTATGTCCCGGTCCATCCGGCCCCCTTCCAGGTAACCGGAACGGTACGGCCTCACGGGGTGAAATCCCAGCTCAGAGGGGCTGCGGTGAGGACTCGGGTGCGTGTGGAGCAGGCCCGGGCGGCGACGGGGAGGGCGTCACCCGCGGAGGGCGCGCTCCGGGGCGCACGGTACCGCGGGGGGACGTCACGGGGGCTTCCCGGGCGGCGCCGGGACCGGTTTTTGACCGGACGTTCGACACCGCCGAGGAACCGGCCCACGCGGCACCCCGTTCCTCGACACCGCCGAGGAACCGGGCGCCGGTGGGCCGGCCCGTCCTATCCGAGGGCCGCGAGGAGTTCGTTGCACGCCCGCTCGCAGCTTCGGCACGCCTCGGCGCAGATACGGCAGTGCTCGTGCATGTCCGCGTGGCGCGCGCACTCGTCCGCGCACGCCGTGCAGGCGGTGGCGCACGCCTGCACGATCGCGCGGGTGATGTTCGCGTCGTAGCCGGTGTGGCGTGAGAGCACGGCGGCGGTGGCGGCGCAGATGTCGGCGCAGTCCATGTCGGTGCGGATGCACTTCGTCAGGTCGCCCACCATGCCCTCCGACAGGCAGGCGTCCGCGCACGCGGTGCACGCCTGGGCGCAGGCGGTGCACTCCTCGATGCACCGGGTGAGGGCCTCCCGGTCGACGTCGCCGAGGTCGGCGGGGTAGGTGTTCAGCATGTCCTTCACGGACGTGGTCGTGGCCATGGTGACCTCCTGATCGGTTCTTCGTCGGGCGGTGCGTGCCGGAGCGGCGACGGGCGCGGTTCGCGCGGGCGGCGGGGGCCTGCCCTGATCACGCCATGGTGTCGAGGACCTTGTTCACACCGCGGCGCCGGCCCGGAGCAGGTCGTTCATCTCCCGGGCGGACATCTCGGCCCCGTACAGGCGCGAGCCCGGCTGATGGCTGCGGCCGCCGTGACCGATGTCGCCCGCGTCGACCGGGTCGAAGCCGATGTCCCGGATGAGCCCCGCGACCACGGCCTTCGCCTCCGTGTCGGTCCCGGAGACGGGGATGGCCGGCCGGTCCGGGTCGCCCTTGCTCCGGCCCCGGTCGCGAAGGTTCTGCCAGTGGATCGCGTTGAACGCCTTCACGAGGTCCGCGTCCGTGTGCGCCCTGATCTTCTCGCTGGAGGTGGTGCTGTCGTTGTCCAGGTCGGGGTCGTGCCCGTCGCGCTCGGGGTAGTAGTTGCAGGTGTCGATCACGACCTTGTCCTTGAGGGCGTCCGCCGGCAGCTCCTTGTAACGCCCGTACGGGATGCTGACCACGACGACCTGGCCGAACTCGGCCGCCTCCCGCGCGGAGACCGCCCGGAGCCCGCCGCCGACCTCCTCCACGAGTCCGGCGAGCGTGTCCGGCCCCCTCGAGTTGCTGATGACCACGTCATGGCCGATACGCACGAAGTGGCGGGCCAGGGTGGAACCGATGTGGCCTGCGCCGATGATGCCGATCCTCATGAGGGCCTCCGTAGGTTCTCGCAACGCTCCTCCGCCGTCGTCCCGACCGGGGGCTGCGGGCGACGAGTGCCCTGACCACGTACGAGGAAACGACCTTGCGCCCCGATGCCCCCGCTGCCCCCGGAGGCGGCGGAGCGTCGAGTTGCGGAGGGCGGTGGGGGGCGGATGGTGGAGATGGTGCCGGTGGGTCGGGTGGGGCCGGTGCCGGCGAATGGAAGGAGCCGGGCATGGCCGACCGCAGGAAGGACGTACGGGGCGTGGTCGCCGCCGTGGTGCTGCTGGTCGTGGCGCTGACCGCCGCGCAGAGCGGGGCGGTGGCGAGCGTGCGCCAGCCGACGCCGTCCGTGCCGCCGATCACGCTCAGCGGTACGGGGCAGGAGGTGACCGACGAGTTCGCGTTGACCGACGGGCTGGCCGTGGTGCGGTCGGAGTGTGTCTCCTGCACGGGGAACTTCATCGTGGAGATCCTCGACGACCGGCGTCAGGTGAAGGACCTCGTCGTCAACCGGACCGGGTCGTACGAGGGCAGCAAGGGCGTCGGCGTGAGCGCCGGAGACCATGTGCTCCAGGTGGACGCGGACGCTCCCTGGACCGTCGAGATCACGCAGCCGGGCGTCCCGTCGTCCGCTGCCGCCCTGCCGCAGAGCTGGTCGGGCAGCTCAGACCGTCTGGAAGGGCCCTTCGAAGCGGACCGGGCGGTCACTGTGGCGGCGACCCACACCGGTGACGGCACCTTCGTCGTCACGGTCGTCGACTCCGAGGGCAGGGCCCAGGACCTGGTCTTCAACGAGATCCGCGACTTCGGGGGCTCGGCCGTCGCGAGGATGCGGAGCGAAGGTCCGTACTACGTCAACGTGACCTCGGAGGGCACCTGGAGCCTGACGCTGACGGAGCCGTAGGGCGGCGGGGTCACCGGCCCGCTGTGGCGGCTGTGGCGGCTGTGGCATGATGCGCTGACTTCGGTCCGGCGGGCCGGCCGGCAGCACAAGCAAGGGTGGGGCGATGAACGGGTACGTGGGAGTCACGGTCGGCGTTCTCGCCCTGCTCGTGGCCGCGCTCGGGATCCTCGCCGTACGCACCGGCTGGCTGCTGCCCGCGCAGCGCAGGCACATCGTGCGGCCCAGGATGTTCGGCTACGCGCAGCTGCTCGTCGCCGCCGGGCTCGCGACGCAGGTGGTCGCGGCGCTCCTGGTCGCGGACCCGGCGGCGCAGGGGTACGTACGCTTCGCGGGCCTCGCCGTCATGCTGGTGGCGCCCGGCATGATCTGGGCCGCGCAGCGGCCGGCCCGCACCGCCGCCCGCTGACGCGGCCCGCACCGCCGCCCGCTGACGCGGCCCGCACCGCCGCCGCCCCGCTACGCCTCGTCGTCCTCCAGGTCGCCCTCGGTCTCCAGGAAGACCTGCCGCAGCTGCTCCAGCACCGCCGCGTCCGGCTTCGCCCACATGCCGCGGGACTCGGCCTCCAGGAGCCGTTCCGCGATGCCGTGCAGCGCCCAGGGGTTGGCCTGCTGGAGGAAGGCGCGGTTCTCCGGGTCCAGGACGTACGTCTCGGTGAGCTTGTCGTACATCCAGTCCGCGACGACGCCCGTCGTCGCGTCGTACCCGAAGAGGTAGTCGACGGTGGCCGCCAGCTCGAAGGCGCCCTTGTAACCGTGGCGGCGCATCGCCTCGATCCAGCGCGGGTTGACCACGCGGGCGCGGAAGACGCGGGACGTCTCCTCGACGAGGGTACGGGTGCGGACCGTCTCCGGGCGGGTCGAGTCGCCGATGTACGCCTCCGGGGCCGTGCCCTTGAGCGCGCGGACGGTGGCGACCATGCCGCCGTGGTACTGGAAGTAGTCGTCCGAGTCCGCGATGTCGTGCTCGCGGGTGTCCGTGTTCTTCGCGGCGACGGCGATACGCCGGTACGCGGTCTCCATCTCGGCCCGCGCCGGTCGGCCCTCCAGGCCCCGGCCGTACGCGTAGCCGCCCCACACCGTGTAGACCTCTGCCAGGTCCGCGTCCGTGCGCCAGTCGCGGCTGTCGATCAGCTGGAGCAGGCCCGCGCCGTACGTGCCCGGCCGGGAACCGAAGATACGGGTCGTGGCGCGGCGCTCGTCGCCGTGCTCCGCCAGGTCGGCCTGTGCGTGCGCGCGGACGAGGTTGTCCGCCTCCGGCTCGTCGAGCGAGGCGGCGAGGCGGACCGCGTCGTCCAGCAGACCGATCGTGTGCGGGAACGCGTCACGGAAGAAGCCCGAGATGCGCAGGGTGACGTCGATCCGGGGGCGGCCCAGCTCCGCGAGCGGTACGGGCTCCAGGCCGGTCACCCGGCGGGAGGCGTCGTCCCACACGGGACGGATGCCGAGCAGT
This sequence comes from Streptomyces sp. NPDC048389, assembly GCF_040706335.1. Taxonomy (NCBI): domain Bacteria; kingdom Bacillati; phylum Actinomycetota; class Actinomycetes; order Kitasatosporales; family Streptomycetaceae; genus Streptomyces; species Streptomyces sp. NPDC048389. The sequence continues at coordinate 23,863 of NZ_JBEZKP010000072.1, forward strand.
GCCAGCGCCTCCGCCACGTCGTCGCCCGCCGTGCGCATGGCGCTGGTGCCCCACAGGGACAGGCCGACGGACGTGGGCCAGTCGCCGTTGTCGGCGCGGTAGCGATCGAGGAGCGATTCCGCGAGGGCCTGGCCGGTCTCCCAGGCGAGACGCGAGGGCACGGCCTTGGGGTCGACGGAGTAGAAGTTGCGGCCCGTCGGCAGGACGTTGACCAGACCGCGCAGGGGTGAGCCCGAAGGGCCGGCGGGGACGAAGCCGCCGTTCAGGGCGTGCACCGCGTGGTCGATCTCGTCGGTGGTGCGGGCGAGGCGCGGCACGACCTCCGTCGCGGCGAACCGCAGGATCGCCGCGACGTCCGGGCCGTGCGAGTCCGGCACCGCGGCCGGGTCCCAGCCGGCCGCCTCCATCGCCTCGACGAGCCCGCGGGCCGTGGCCTCCGCCTCGTCGGCGGTCGTACGGGTCGCGGCGGACTCGTCCAGGCCGAGCGCCTCGCGCAGGCCGAGGAGGGACTGCGAGCCGCCCCAGATCTGGCGGGCGCGCAGGATGGACAGCACCAGGTTGACCCGCTCGGGGCCGGTCGGCGCGCCGCCCAGCACATGCAGACCGTCGCGGATCTGCGCGTCCTTGACCTCGCACAGCCAGCCGTCGACGTGCAGCAGGAAGTCGTCGAAGCCGTCGTCGTCCGGGCGGTCCTCCAGACCCAGGTCGTGGTCGAGCCGCGCGGCCTGGATCAGGGTCCAGATCTGCGCGCGGATCGCGGGCAGCTTGGACGGGTCCATGGACGAGATCTGCGCGTACTCGTCCAGCAGCTGCTCCAGGCGCGCGATGTCGCCGTACGACTCGGCGCGCGCCATCGGAGGCACCAGGTGGTCGACGAGCGTCGCGTGCGCGCGGCGCTTGGCCTGGGTGCCCTCGCCCGGGTCGTTGACCAGGAACGGGTAGACCAGCGGGAGGTCGCCCAGCGCGGCGTCCGGGCCGCAGGCGGCGGAGAGGCCCGCGTTCTTGCCGGGCAGCCACTCCAGGTTGCCGTGCTTGCCCAGGTGGATCATCGCGTCGGCGCCGAAGCCCCCGTCGGCCGCGGTCGCCGCGATCCAGCGGTAGGTGGCCAGATAGTGGTGGGAGGGCGGCAGATCGGGGTCGTGGTAGATCGCGATCGGGTTCTCGCCGAAGCCGCGCGGCGGCTGGATCAGGATCAGCAGATTCCCGCGGCGCAGCGCGGCGAGCACGATGTCGCCCTCGGGGTTGCGCGACCGGTCGAGGAACATCTCGCCCGGCGGCGGGCCCCAGTGCTCTTCGACGGACTCCCGTAGCTCCGCCGGCAGGGCGGCGTACCACTTCTTGTAGTCGGCGGCCGGGATACGGACCGGATTGCGGGCGAGCTGATCCTCCGTCAGCCACTCCTGGTCGTGGCCGCCGGCTTCGATGAGCGCGTAGATCAGCTCGTCGCCGTCTCCGGACTCGAGGCCCGGGACCGGCTCGTCCCCGAAGTCGTAGCCCTCCTCGCGCAGCCGACGCAGGAGCGACACCGCGGAGGCGGGGGTGTCCAGGCCGACCGCGTTGCCGATACGGGAGTGCTTGGTCGGGTACGCGGAGAGCACCAGCGCGAGGCGCTTCTCGGCGTTCGGGATGTGGCGCAGCCGGGCGTGCCGGACGGCGGTGCCGGCGACCCGGGCGGCGCGCTCGGGGTCGGCGACGTACGCCGGGAGGCCGTCCTCGTCGATCTCCTTGAAGGAGAACGGGACGGTGATCAGCCGGCCGTCGAACTCGGGCACGGCGACCTGGCTCGCCGCGTCCAGCGGTGACAGGCCCTCGTCGCTCGCCTCCCACGCCGAGCGCGAACCGGTCAGGCACAGCGCTTGGAGGACGGGTACGTCGAGGGCGGCGAGCGCGCCCGCGTCCCACGACTCGTCGTCACCGCCGGCGCTCGCCTCCGCCGGACGTGTGCCGCCCGCGGCGAGCACGGTCGTCACCAGGGCGTCGGACTCCCGCAGTTGCTCCAGCAGTTCGGGCTCGGGAGCGCGCAGGGACGCCACGTACAGCGGCAGGGCGCGGCCGCCCGCGTCCTCGATCGCGCCGCACAGGTCGTCCACGAAGGCGGTGTTGCCGCTCATGTGGTGGGCCCGGTAGTAGAGCACCGCGATCAGCGGGCCGCCGGGGTTCTCCGAGCGGGGGGTGCGGGAGAGCCGGCCCCAGGTGGGGGCGGCGGCCGGGGGATCGAATCCGTGGCCGGTGAGCAGCACCGTGTCCGACAGGAAACGGGCCAGCTGCTCCAGGTTCGCCGGACCGCCGTGGGCGAGGTAGGCGTGGGCCTCGGCCGCGATGCCGATGGGGACCGTGGAGGTCTCCATCAGCTGGGCGTCGGGCGCCTGTTCGCCGGTGAGGACCACGACGGGGCGGTCCTGTGCGAGCAGCAGGTCGATGCCCTCCTGCCAGGCGCGCAGCCCGCCGAGGAGGCGTACGACGACGAGCGCGGTGCCCTCCAGCAGGGCGGGCAGCTCATCGAGCGCCAGGCGGGACGGGTTCGCGAAGCGGTACGGGACCGGGCCCGCCGCGGCGCGTGCGCTCAGCAGGTCGGTGTCGGACGTCGACAGGAGCAGGATGCCCGGGTGTGCGGGGCGCCCTTCGGACGAGTGCGGCATGCGGCGTCTGGCCTTCCTCGGGGTTTCCGCGCCCCGGGCTGGTGGAGGACGGCGGGAGTTCCTGGCTCACCCGACGGTTGTCGGGCTCACAGTGGCGGGACCGCGCCGGAATCTCACCGGGCTTCCTCCCCTGACGCCGTCTTCGGCGGTGGTGGGCCGTTCGGCCCGCCGAGCAGCATAGTAGGGCCGTCACCTGCGGGGTAGGGCGCCCGGTCGGGGCGGGGCCGACGGGGGGCTTGTGTGATGGTCGGTATGCTCGCCGCCATGCCTCCGGCCCCCTCGAACCGCCCGGACCCGGACGAAAACCCCGTACCTTCCGTAACTCCCGTCCGGGACCGCGGTGATGCCTGCCCCGGTGCACTGCGTCTGCACACCGCCGACGACGGTGCGCTGGCGCGCGTCCGCGTCCCGGCCGGCGTCCTGAGCGCCGCGCAGGCGTACGCGCTCGCCGATGCGGCCGAGCGTCTCGGCGACGGCGCGCTGGACATCACCTCCCGGGGGAACGTCCAGCTGCGGGGCCTCGAACCGGGCTGCGGAGGGGAGTTGGCGCGGCTGCTGGACGCGGCGGGCCTGCTGCCCGCGCCACGCCACGAACGCGTACGCAACGTCGTGGCATCCCCGCTGTCCGGACTCGACGGCCGGGGGCACCTGGACGTGCAGCCGCTCGTACGGGACCTGGACGCGCTGCTGTGCGCCAGCGCGCGTGCGCCGGAGCTCTCCGGGCGCTTCCTGTTCGCGCTGGACGACGGCCGCGGGGACATGGCCGAGTTCGCCGCGGATGTGATGTTGCTCGCAGAACCGGGCGGCGCGGCGGTCCGCGTGACCGTCGGCGGTGCGGCGGTTCGCGTCCGCGCCGAGGACGGCCCCCGCGCGATGCTGCTCGCGGCCAACGCCTTCCTCGACGCCGCCGCCGCGAGCGGCACGCGAGCGTGGCGGGTCCGCGAGCTCCCTGCGGCGCATGCGGTCTCGGCCGCGGACCTGAGGGCGCGGGTCGCGGCAGCGGGCCTCGCCGCGGTCGCCACCGCCTCGCCGCCGTGTCCCGACCGGGCCCCCGGTCGGGAGAGCCGGCCCCTTGTCGGGGCCGGGCACGGCGCGGTCTACGTCGCCGCGCCGCTCGGACGGCTCCGCGCCGCCCAGTGGCGCCTGGTCGCCGGAGTCGCCGAACGGTACGGCACCGGTGAGTTGCGCGTCACCCCGTGGCGCGGCGTCGTCGTGCCCGGCGCCGGGCCCGAGCGGCTCGGGGCGCTCGAGGCCGCCGGACTCGTCACCGACCCCGCCTCGCCGTGGCTCGGCGTCGGCGCCTGCACCGGGCGCCCCGGCTGCGCCAAGTCCCTCGCCGACGTACGCGCCGACGCCACCGACCTCCTCCCCGCCGGCGCGGGCGGCCTGCCCGTCCACTGGTCCGGCTGCGAACGCCGCTGCGGCCACCCCCGCGGCGCCCGGGTCGACGTCGTCGCGACCGGCGACGCCCACTACCAGGTGTCCACACCCGGAGCCCCTCCCCGTACGGTCCCCCTGACCGAACTCGCCGGCGCCCTCGCGGCGGCGCGCACCACCACCCCGACGAAGACCCCGACGAAGTGAGCGAGAGCACCGTGTTCGAGTACGAGAAGGACGGCGCGGCCATCTACCGCCAGTCCTTTGCCACGATCCGCGCGGAGGCGGACCTCGCCGGACTCCCGGCCGACGTGTCACAGGTCGCGGTCCGCATGATCCATGCGTGCGGAATGGTCGATCTCGTCCGCGACCTCGTCCACAGCCCGGACGTCGTCGTCCGTGCCCGCGCCGCCCTGCGCTCCGGCGCGCCGATCCTGTGCGACGCGCAGATGGTCGCCAGCGGCGTCACCCGCAAGCGCCTGCCCGCGGACAACGAGGTGATCTGCACGCTGTCCGACCCGAGCGTGCCGGACCTGGCCGCGAAACTGGGCACCACCCGGTCCGCCGCGGCACTCGAACTGTGGCGGGACCGCCTCGAAGGTTCCGTGGTCGCGGTCGGCAACGCGCCCACCGCGCTGTTCCGGCTGCTGGAGATGGTCCAGGAGGGGGCGCCGCGCCCGGCGGCGGTCATCGGTGTCCCCGTCGGTTTCATCGGCGCGGCGGAGTCGAAGGACGCGCTCGCCGCCCACCCGCTGCGCCTGGAACACCTGGTGGTGCGCGGGCGCCGGGGCGGCAGCGCGATGGCCGCCGCCGCAGTCAACGCGATCGCGAGCGAGGCGGAATGAGCGAGCAGAAGACCGGCCGGCTCTACGGCGTCGGGCTCGGCCCCGGCGACCCGGAGCTCATGACCCTGCGCGCGGCACGCGCCATCGCGGAGGCCGACGTCATCGCGTACCACTGCGCCCGCCACGGCCGGTCCATCGCCCGGTCGATCGCCGCCCCGCATCTGCGCCCCGAGCACATCGAGGAGCGCCTGATGTACCCGATCACCGTCGAGACGACCGACCACCCCGGCGGCTACCGCGGCGCGCTCGACGACTTCTACGAGCAGGCCGCGGCCCGGCTCGCCGCGCACCTCGACGCCGGCCGTACCGTCGCCGTGCTCGCCGAGGGCGACCCGTTCTTCTACGGCTCTTACCAGCACATGCACAAGCGGCTCGCGCACCGCTACCCCACCGAGGTCATCCCCGGCGTCACCTCCGTCAGCGCCGCGGCCGCCCGGCTCGGCACCCCGCTGTGCGAGGCGGAGGAGGTGCTGACGATCATCCCCGGCACGCTGCCGGAGGAGGAGCTGACCGCCCGCCTCGCCGCGACCGACTCGGCCGTGGTGATGAAGCTCGGCCGTACCTTCCCCGCCGTCCGCAGGGCCATGGAGACGTCCGGGCGGCTGGACGAGGCCCGCTACGTCGAGCGCGCCACGATGAGCGGCGAACGCACCGGCCCACTGGCCGGCGTCGACCCGGAGTCCGTGCCGTACTTCTCCGTCGCCGTCGTGCCCAGCCGGATCGCCAACCCCCGCCCGGACTCCGGCCGCGGCGAGGTCGTGGTCGTCGGCACCGGCCCCGCGGGCCCCCTGTGGCTCACCCCCGAGACCCGGCGGGCGCTCGCCGACGCGGACGAACTCGTCGGCTACACCACCTACGTGGACCGGGTGCCGCAGCGGCCCGGACAGATCCGGCACGGCTCCGACAACAAGGTCGAGTCCGAGCGCGCCGAGTTCGCGCTCGACCTCGCCCGGCGCGGGCGCCGTGTCGCCGTTGTCTCCGGCGGCGACCCGGGCGTCTTCGCCATGGCCACCGCCGTGCTGGAGGTGGCGTCCCAGGATCCGTACAAGGACGTGCCCGTACGGGTGCTCCCCGGCGTCACCGCCGCCAACGCCGCCGCCGCGAAGGCCGGCGCGCCGCTCGGCCACGACTACGCGGTCATCTCGCTGTCCGACCGGCTCAAGCCCTGGGAGGTCATCGCGGAACGGCTCGCCGCCGCGGCCGCCGCCGACCTGGTCCTCGCCCTCTACAACCCTGGCTCCCGCAGCCGCACCTGGCAGGTCGGCAAGGCCCGCGAACTGCTCCTCGGGCACCGCGCGCCCGACACCCCCGTCGTCCTCGGCCGGGACATCGGCGGTCCGCAGGAGAGCGTACGGATCGTACGGCTCGGCGAACTCGACCCCGCTCAGGTCGACATGCGCACCATCCTGCTGATCGGATCGTCACAGACGCAGGTCGTGCGCAGGGGAGACGGCGAGGAGATCGTCTGGACCCCGCGGCGCTACCCGGAGTAGGCCGCCAGCCAGGCGGCGGCCTCCTCGGGGCCGGCGACGACCGGCACCCCGTCCGGGACCGGCGGGCGGCGCACGACCACCACGGGCACGCCCGCCTCCCGCGCGGCCGTCAGCTTGGGCGCCGTCGCCGCGCCGCCGCTGTCCTTGGTGACGAGCACGTCGACGCGGTGGCGGCGCAGCAGTTCCCGCTCGCCGTCGAGGGTGAACGGCCCACGGTCCAGCAGCACGTCCATCCGGGGCGGGCACGGGCCGTCGGGGGCGTCGACCGACCTCACCAGGAACCAGACGTCGCCGATGTGCGCGAAGGAGGCGAGCCCCATCCGGCCGGTGGTCAGGAACACCCGGCTGCCGAGCGCGCGGGCCGCCTCCGCGGCCTCCTCCAGGGAGCCGACCGGGTGCCAGTCGTCCCCGTCGGCCGGGGCCCAGCCGGGGCGGCGCAGCGCCAGCAGGGGAACATGGGCGTCGGCGGCGGCCCGGGCCGCGTTGAAACTGATCGTTCCGGCGAAAGGATGGGTGGCGTCGATGACCGCGCCGACCTCGTGCTCGCTCAGCCACCGCGCCAGGCCCCCGGCCCCGCCGAACCCGCCCACCCGGACCTCCCCGGGAGGCATCCTGGGAGTGGCGACCCGGCCGGCGAGACTGCTCGTGACCCGTACGCCACGGGTGGCGTGCAGCGTCTCGGCGAGCCGCCGGGCCTCGGTGGTACCGCCGAGTACCAGTACGTGCATCGGATCCGTCCATGGCTGAGTCGAGCGGAGGGCGTGACGCCCAACTCAAGCACACCGGTCTGCGGCCCGGCTGGACCACCGGTGCCTGCGCGACGGCCGCGACGACCGCGGCGTACACGGCGCTGCTGACCGGGGACTTCCCCGACCCGGTGACGATCACGCTCCCCAAGGGCCAGACACCGGCGTTCGCCCTGGCCGCCGAGTCGCTCTCCGCCGACTCCGCCATGGCAGGCATCGTCAAGGACGCCGGCGACGACCCGGACGTCACGCACGGCGCGCTGGTCCGCGCGACGGTACGGCTGCTGCCGGCCGGGTCCGGGGTCGTCTTCCGGGCCGGGCCGGGGGTCGGTACGGTCACCCGGCCCGGACTGCCCCTCGACGTCGGCGAGCCCGCGGTCAACCCCGTACCGCGGCAGATGATGCGCGACCACGTGGCCGCGGTCGCCGCGCGGCACGGCGGCGGCGGGGACGTCGAGATCACCGTCTCCGTCGACCACGGCGAGGAGATCGCCCGCTCCACGTGGAACCCCCGGCTCGGGATTCTGGGCGGGCTGTCCATCCTCGGCACGACGGGGATCGTCGTGCCCTACTCGTGCTCCGCGTGGATCGACTCGATCCGGCGAGGCGTGGACGTCGCCCGCGCGGCGGGCCGCACGCACCTCGCGGGCTGCACCGGCTCCACGTCCGAGCGGACCGTCGTCTCCCTCTACGGGCTGCCGGAGGACGCGCTGCTCGACATGGGCGACTTCGCGGGCGCGGTGCTCAAATACGTACGGCGCCACCCCGTCGAACGCCTCACCGTCTGCGGCGGCTTCGCGAAACTGTCGAAACTCGCCGTCGGCCATCTGGACCTCCACTCGGGCCGCTCCCAGGTCGACACGTCGTTCCTCGCGGACCTGGCGCGGCGCGGCGGCGCGGACGAGACGCTCGCGGCGGAGGTCGCCGCCGCCAACACGGGGCTCGCCGCGCTCCAGATGTGCCGCGCGGCCGGCGTCCCCCTCGGGGACCTGGTCGCGGCGGCTGCGCGCGACCAGGCCCTGGCGGTGCTGCGGGGCGCGCCGGTGGCGGTGGACGTGGTCTGCATCGACCGCGCGGGCGCGGTCGTCGGCCGCGCGTAGCCCTGGGACGGGCGGCACGCTTCCGGGCACGGCCCGGCCCCTCCGGCTTACGTCCGCGGGCGTGGCACGGTCGGGTGCGCTCGGCGCCCGGGCCCCGTGGCGCCGGGTGTGGTGCGCTCGGGTGTCGCGTGTCCGGGTGTGGCCCGGTCCTGTGCGGGTGGCGTCCGGGTGCCGCGCGTCCGGGCGGGGCCCGGTGGATCGGGGTGACGTTGCCGGGCGTGGTCCGGTCGGGTGCGCTCCGGCCGGGTCCCGTGGCGCCGGGTGTGGCCCGGTCCTGTCCGGGTGGCGTCCGGGTGCCGCGCGTCCGGGCGGGGCCCGGTGGGTCCGGGTTACGTCCTCGTGCGGGGCCCGGTCCCGGGTGCCGCGTGTCCGGGCGGGGCCCGGTGGGTCCGGGTTACGTCCTCGTGCGGGGCCCGGTCCCGGGTGCGCCTTCCGGGCGGGGCCCGGTCCTGTCCGGGTGGCGTCCGGGTGCCGCTCCGGTGGTCATGTCCGGGACTGCTTTCCTCACCGCGCTGCGCGCGAGTTGCGACGCTTTACGTCCCGGACACGACCCCCTGCGCGTCCCCCTCCCCCGACGCGGCGGTTTCGCCCCCGCCCGTGGGCAGGTGCGGGCAGGGAGCAGCCCCCTGCCCCTGCCCGAAACCGGGGCTCCGCTGGCCGGCGCGCACGCCAGGACCTACCCCCACCGGCCGGCCTCTCGCTCCCGCCGGTGGGTAGGTGCGGATGAGGACATGCGCCCTTTCCCGAAACCGGGGCTCCGCCGCAGCACGGACGCTCGGGGGTGGTCACCCCCAACCGTGGGCTGTGAACCGGGTGCCGGGGTCCCGGCCTCGAAGGAGCGGGCGGCGACGCCTCGGCGGTAGGGACGTCTGCGCTACCCGGCGCGCACCGGGCCCCCTTGGCGGCACAGTGTCACCGGCCGAGGGCGAGGACCACCGGGCGTGACAGGCCGAGACGGCGGGAGGGGGGCGGGGTCGCAGGAGGGGGGTGTCCGGAAGTAAAGCGTCGCAACTCGCGCG
>NZ_JBEZKP010000073.1:0-30942 GCF_040706335.1 Streptomyces sp. NPDC048389
AGCGCGGTGAGGAAAGCCATTCCGGACACCCCCCTCCGGAGGCCCCGCCCCCCGCCACCCACCACCAACACAGCCACGCCCCGCACAGGCGCAGCGCACCCACCCACCGGCACAGCCCCGCAGCCACGCCCACCAGGGGCGCCACGCACCCACCCACCGGCACAGCCCCACCCCGCACAGGCACACAAGCCGCACCCACCGGCACAGCCCGACCGCAGCCACGCCCCACAGGGGCGCCACGCACCCACCTACCGCACTCACCCCGCGCAGTCACCGCCCCAGGGACGACGGACCCGCCCACCGGACCCGCCCCACAAGACCACGCCCCGCACCGGCGCCACGCACCCGCCCACCGGACCAACCCCGCGGTCACCACCCGAGCCGGACCCGGTCCGGCCGCGCACCGCAAGGGCACGAGCGGGGCCGGTCAGAGCGGTAGGCGCGCGTCCAGGAGGGCCGCGGCGGTGAAGAGTTCGACGCCCGCCGCGATCGCCGACTCGTCGACGTCGAAGTCGCCGCGGTGCAGGTCCCTGCGGACCGTGTCGCCAGGAACGCGCACGCCCAGGCGTGCCATCGCGCCCGGTACGTGCTCCAGGTACCAGGAGAAGTCCTCGCCGCCGAGACTCTGCTCGGTGTCCTCGATCGCATACGACCCGCGCCGCGCCGTCTGCGCGTCACGCAGCAGGTCGGTCACGGCAGGGTCGTTGACGACCGGCGGGACGCCGCGGATGTAGTTGATCTCGGACTTGGCCCGGTGCAGCGTCGCGATCTCGTCGATCGCCGCGTGCACCAGGTCGGGCGCCTCGCGCCACCCCGAAAGGTCGAGGCAGCGGACGGTGCCGGAGAGTTCCGCGTGCTGCGGGATGACGTTGCACGTGTGGCCGGCTTCGATACGGCCCCAGGTCACCGCGAGGCCGGAGCGCGCGTCGACGCGGCGGGAGAGGAGCGCGGGGACCTCGGTGACGATCTTCGCCGCCGCGGTGACCAGGTCGGTGGTCAGATGGGGGCGGGCGGTGTGGCCGCCGGGGCCGTCCAGCGTGACTTCGAGGCGGTCGCAGGCGGAGGTGATCGGTCCGGGCCGCAGCCCGATCAGGCCCGCGTCGACCCTGGGGTCGCAGTGCACCGCGATGATCTTGTTGACGCCTTCGAGCACGCCGGACTCGATCGCATCGGCCGCGCCGCCCGGCAGCACCTCCTCCGCGGGCTGGAAGATCAGCCGGACGGGCTGCGGCAGGAGCCCCTGCCGGTCGAGCTCGGCGAGTACGAGCCCCGCGCCGAGCGCGACGGTGGTGTGCACGTCGTGACCGCAGGCGTGGGCCCGGTCGGGCACGGTGGAGCGGTAGGGGACGCCGGTCTTGGTGTCGGGGATGGGCAGCGCGTCGATGTCGGCGCGAATGGCGAAGAAGGGCCGTACTGCGCCGGGAGCCGGCGTACCGATGTCGCAGATCAGGCCGGTGCCGGCGGCGAGGACGCGGGGCTGGAGCCCGGCCTGCTCGAGGCGCGCCTTGATCACGGTGGTGGTGCGGAACTCCTGGTTGCCGAGCTCGGGGTGCATGTGCAAGTCGCGCCGGAACGCGATCAGTTCGGCACGCAGCGACTCCGGCAGCGTGCCGGGCAGTGCGACTGCGCCGGGCCGTTCGACATCTTCTGACTCGCGGGACATCAACTGGTTCACCCAGTGAAGGGTATGCCCCTTCGCGCCTCAACTACCGTGCGATCAACAAAACATCAGCCTCTCAGGGGACAGTTTTTTGGGCACACGGCGATTGGCCGCCTTTCGCGGTGGGTAAACTCACCCGGCTCACTCTTGAGTCGATCTTCCCCCTTCAGAGGGTGTCCATCCGCTCACTGCCGCCGCTTCCCGGCTCTTCAAGCCGGCGCCGGCAGCCGCTGCACATCGCGGGCCGTGACCGTGACGCCCGCCAGAAAGCCCTGGGCGCGCGGTGAGGCGTTCTCCCTGAGCCATTCGGGTGCGATGTCGCAGACCGCTACTTTGATCCCCGTGTCCGCCAGGGCCAGCGGCAGGGTGTGGACGACGGTGGAGGGAAAGCTCAGGACCGTTGCTCCGATCGGGCCGCGCCGGGCGATCAGCTCGAGCGGCAGCTCGGGGCGGACCACTTCGAGGCCGGTCTCCACGGCCAGCCGGTGGAGTTTGTCCGAGCTCTCCCTGCGGTGCGCGAAGTAGCGGGTCGCGCCGTGGGTACGGGCGAGGGAGGCCACCGCCTCCAGGTACCGTCCGGGATCCACGACGCCGGTCTCCACCAGGGAGGTGCCGACCAGGTCCGCACCGCGGGTGATCTTCGGCGGCCCGAACCGCGCCCGGGTCCAGGCGAAGCTGTTGGGTGTGACGGTGATCCCCGGCTGCGGCTCGACCGGCATCGAGGTGAAGACCTCGACGGACCGCTCCTCCGACGGGCTCAGCCGCCGCCGTGCCAGCAACGTCACCGGCGCGAGCATCAGCTCACGCGGCCCCCGGCGGCCACCCCGCCGGTGCCAGCGCACCAGCTGCTCGCCGCGGGCGACCTGGGCGACGAACTCCATGGTCGCGGTGCCGTCGTCGACGACGGTCACGTCCTTCCTGCCGACCAGGGTCAGCAGGAGCTGTACGTATCGGGAGAACGGGTCCCCGATGACGATGCGCTCTGCTTCGCGCAGTACCGGGCCCAGCTCGCGCACGGTGCGCAGCGGGGCGCCCGCGCCGCCACGCGCCTCCTGCCAGCGGACGGTGCACCCGGCGCCGCGTGCCAGCTCCGCCATCCGGCGCAGCTGGCCGCGCGACATGGGGTCGGTGGGTGACAGCACGACCACGATGAGGCCGTCGGGCCCGGGCGCGGCCGGCGCGGCATGGGCCCATTCCAGGACGTTCAGGAGTTGGACCGGACTCTCGACGAACGCGAGATTCACTGGTTGTCACCTCGTGATGCCGGGCCGGCCTGCGGCCGGGTCCGTGGCTGACCGCCCCGAAGGGCGTGGATGGCTGCCGAGCCGGCGAGCGGCCGGCTTCGGTTTCCGGCGCGAGGCCGGACCCCGCTGCGGCTCCGGCTTCGGCGTGCGGCCGGGCCCCGCTGCGGCCGGCTTCGGTGAGCGCCGGGCCCCACTGCGGCTCCGGCTCGCGGCCGGCTCCCACTTCGGTTCCGGCGCGAGGCCGGACCCCACTGCGGCTTCGGTGAGCGCCGGGCTCCGCTTCGGTTCCGGCTCCGGCTCGCCGCCGGCTTCCCCTGCGGCTCCGGCTCGCGGCCGGCTCCCGCTGTGGTTCCGGCTCGCGGGACCGTTCGATCGCGAATCGAACGCCCGCGCGGGCATCGTCGGCGGCCCCGGAGGGCGCGCCCCCGGTCGCGTGCCGATGCCCGCCGCGGCCCCGGCACACGACCGGGCAGCCGCCACGCGCCGCCGCGGTCCGACGACCCGGCGGCCCGGGTCGTCAGACCGCGACCGGCTCACGGTCGCCCGCCTCGGCCACGACGCCCGCGACGCGGCGCAGCTTCTTCATGGGGGCGAGCTCGGAGTCGTAGACCTTCTTGACGCCGTCGCCGAGCGCCTCCTCGATGGTGCGGATGTCGCGCACCAGGCGGGTGAGGCCCTGCGGCTCGACGGACGCGGCCTGGTCGGAGCCCCACATCGCCCGGTCGAGGGTGATGTGGCGCTCGACGAACGCGGCGCCCAGCGCGACGGCGGCGAGGGTGGTCTGCAGCCCGGTCTCGTGGCCGGAGTAGCCGATCGGGACGTTCGGGTACTCGCTCATCAGGGTCTTGATGACCCGCAGGTTGAGCTCCTCGGCCTTGGCCGGGTAGGTCGACGTGGCGTGGCAGAGCAGGATGTTGTCGCTGCCGAGGACCTCGACGGCGTGGCGGATCTGCTTCGGGGTCGACATGCCGGTGGAGAGGACGACCGTCTTGCCGGTGGCGCGCAGGGCGCGCAGCAGCTCGTCGTCGGTGAGCGACGCGGAGGCCACCTTGTGGGCGGGGACGTCGAACTTCTCCAGGAAGGCGACGGCCTCGGTGTCCCACGGGGAGGCGAACCAGTCGATGCCGCGCTTCCGGCAGTGCTCGTCGATCTTGCGGTACTCGTCCTCGCCGAACTCGACGCGGTGACGGTAGTCGATGTACGTCATCCGGCCCCAGGGCGTGTCGCGCTCGATGTCCCACTGGTCGCGCGGGGTGCAGATCTCGGGGGTGCGCTTCTGGAACTTGACGGCGTCGCAGCCCGCTTCGGCGGCGGCGTCGATCAGGGCGAAGGCGTTGTCCAGGTCACCGTTGTGGTTGATGCCGATCTCACCGGTGATGTAGACGGGGCGGCCGGGACCGGCGGTCTTGGTGCCGAGGGAGCGCAGACGGGACGTGCTCATGGGGGTGGTTCCTTACTTCCTGGGGGACATGGGGTGGGCTTACGGGGTGTTGAGCGTCGGGCCGAGGAGCCAGGCGGCGATCTCGCGGATCGCCCCCTCGCCGCCGGGTGTGGCAGTGACGGCACGGGCGGCGGCGCGTACGGAGTCGTGCGCACTCGCGACGGCCACGGGCCAGCCGACGAGGTGGAAGCACGGAAGGTCGTTGACGTCGTTGCCGACGTAGAGCACGCGTTCGGGGGCGAGGCCCCGTTCCTCGCACCACTGCTCGAGGGCGAGGTCCTTGCGGTCGATGCCGTGCAGGACGGGGATCTTGAGCTTGCGGGCGCGGGCGGCGACGACCGGGTTCTGCTCGGTGGACAGGATCAGCAGTTCCAGACCGGCCCTGCGCAGGTGGGCGATGCCCAGGCCGTCGCCGCGGTGGACGGAGACGATCTCGCGCCCGTCGGCGTCGATGAGGACCCGGTCGTCGGTCTGCGTCCCGTCGAAGTCGAGGACCACGGCGTCGACGTCGGCGCGGCCGGGCAGCACGGTGGTGTCGAGCAGGGGAGCGAGCGCGCGGGCGCGGGCCAGGTCGTGCGGGTCGTCGACCTCGAGGACGCGCGCCGGGTCGGTGCGTACGAGTGCGGTACGGCCGAAGAACCGGTGGCCGGCCTCGCGGAACCCGGGCGCCGACATGGCGTACGCGGCGCCGGTCTCCAGGAAGTCCTGCGGCCGGTCCTGGCGGCGGGGCCGGAACGACGCGTCGTGGTTGACCCCGTAACCGGTGCCGGTGACCGTTTCCGTGCCGGTGGCCGTTTCCGTGCCGGTGGCCGTTTCCGTGCCGGTGCCGGCGAGGACGGCGGCCCCGCCGGCGGCCCGCTCCGCACGCCCTTCCGGGGCGCCCGCCGTCTCGTCGGCCTCGCGCCATACGAAGCCGTGGAAGGGCGCGACGGTCACGGCGCTGTCGGCGCCGTCCAGGACGACGGCGCGGGCGACGCCCTCCACGTCCTCCCGGGAGATGAAGGGGCTGGTGCACTGGACGAGCAGGACGACGTCGACGGGTGCGCCGTGCTCGGCCTCGTGCGTGTCCATCGCGTGCAGGACCGCCGACTCGCTGGTGGCGGTGTCCCCGGCGATGGCCTCGGGCCGCAGGACGACCTCGGCGCCGGCGCCGCGTGCGACGTCCGCGATCCGCGGGTCGTCGGTGGAGACCGCGACATGGGTGACCAGCGGGGCGTCGAGGCAGGCGCGGACGGCCCGCGCGACGAGCGGTACGCCGCCGACCGCGGCCAGGTTCTTGGCCGGGACGCCCTTGGATCCGCCCCGGGCGGGGATCACGGCGAGGACGGTCATCGGTGGCTCCAGATGCTCTCGGCTCTGCCGGCTTTGCCGGCGGGGCTTCTCGGAAACGTGCATGCCGGGGGTCACAGCTCGCCCATCCGGCGGATCACGGGCGCGACGCGCTGTACGCCGTGGCGGTACGCGCCGCGCGCCACCTCGCGCACGGCGTCGCGCACCAATCGCCGTACGCCGGTGGCCTCGGCCCGCGGCGCGGCACCGGCCAGCGGCGTGCCGTCCGGGGCGAGATGGTGGCGGGTGAGCAGGGCCGGCAGATAGCCGGGCGCGGTGGCCGGTGTGTAG
This sequence comes from Streptomyces sp. NPDC048389, assembly GCF_040706335.1. NCBI lineage: Bacteria > Bacillati > Actinomycetota > Actinomycetes > Kitasatosporales > Streptomycetaceae > Streptomyces > Streptomyces sp. NPDC048389. Next base: position 5,966 of record NZ_JBEZKP010000073.1, read on the forward strand.
TACGGCGCGAGCGCGGGCAGCCCTGGGACCAGCAGCAGTTCGGCGACCCGCTTGCGGGCCTCGTCGAAGGCGTTGTCGTACGAGCCGTCGGCCGCGACGCCCTGGCGCGAGAGCCAGTCGGTGTCGGGGACGGGGCGGTGGCCGCCGTCGAGCCGGTCCCAGGAGACGAGCAGGCCGGAGCCGAGAAAGTGGTGGTTGCCGAGCGCCTCGCGCACACCGAGGTCGGTGAGTACGGCGGTGGGGATGCGGCGGTGCAGAGCTTCGAGCGCGGCCGTGGACGACACGGTGACGAGCAGGTCGGTGCGGTCCAGCACCTCACCCATGTGCCCGTACACCAGGCGGAAGTTGGACGGCAGACCGCCGGGCAGCTTCTCCGCGAGCTTCTGGTACGGGAGTTCTTCGAGGTGGGTGGTGTGCTCGCCCGGCTTGGAACGGAGCTTCAGCAGCACTTCGCGTTCCGGGTGCAGTCGGGCGTGCTCGACGAGCCTGCGCAGCAGGTACGTACGGTCGGCGCGGGACTCGGGCACGGACGGCTGTACGGCGAAGACGACGGTGTGACGGCCGTCCACCACCTGGTACGGGGCGCCGCCCAGGAAGGGCAGTGCTGCCTCGGTGACACAGGAGGCGTCGGCGCCCACGCCCTCGTACACGGCGCGGAAACGCTCGGCGTCGTGACGGGAGTTGGCGAGGACGACGTCGGCGCCGTGGCGCAGCAGGAGTCCGTCGGACAGCTTCTCGTAGACGACGCCGACATAGCCGGTGACGACCACGGGCCGGCGCTCGATGCCGAGTGCGGCCAGCCCGTGCAGCATCGCCTGGACGCCGCCGCCGACGAGGGCGAGTACGACGACGTCGTACGTCCCCTCCTTCACGGCCCGCAGGAACTCGCCGCCCGTCACCTCCCGCAAGTCGTCGGCGCGCACGCCGACTTCCGCGAGCTGACGGGCCGTTGGTGTGGCCCGGCCGCGCAGCAGAAAACCGCTCAGCTCCACGGAAGTGCTCGGTGCGATGCGGCGCGCGGTGAGCGCACCCCATTTCCACCGGGTGTCGGAGTCGGCGAGTACGGCGACCCGTACGGCCTCGCTGGTACGTGTTGGCACGTCGAGGACGTTAGAAAGGCATTTCGCTTCACGGCCCAACTCGACTGCAACAAAGGGTTAACAGACGGTCTACGGATGGCGAATCGGCTCGGGAAACGGGTCGGTTAACAGCCTCGTCGCCCGGCGTTCATCTGGCATCTTCGTGTGCGTCGATGAGAATGACGGGGACCCGCCTAACGTCACGCGGGTGGTCAAGCTCTCCGTCATCGTGCCGTTCTACAACGTGCAGACATACGCCCCCGACACACTGCGAAGCCTCAGGGCGAATGCCCGGGCCGACTTCGAGTTCGTACTCGTCGACGACTGTTCGACCGACGGGACGCCGGAGATCCTGCAGCGTGCGGAGCGCGAACTCCCGGGCGCGGTCGTGATCAGGCACGAACGGAACGGCGGTCTGGCCACCGCCCGCAACACCGGTCTGGACGCCGCGAGCGGCGAGTACCTCACCTTCCTCGACGGCGACGACTGGTTGGCGCCCGGGCACTTCGCGCACCTGCTGGCCGCCATGGAGGACCTCGGGTGCGACTTCGTCCGCACCGACCATGTGCAGTGCACCGGCCGGGCCCGCTCCATCCACCGGGCGCCGGTCGGCCGGCGCGGCGAGGTGCTGCGGCCCCGTGACTCGATCCTGCCCGCCGAACGCTCGACCTCGGTCGACTACCCGTACGCCTGGGCCGGGATGTACCACCGGCGGCTCGTGGACCGCGGGCTACTGCATTTCACACACGGGCTGCGCACGGCGGAGGACCGGCCGTGGATCTGGCGGCTGCACCGCGAGGCTGATTCCTTCGCCGTGATCAGCCGTTTGGGCATTTTCTACCGGCGCGGAATCGCGTCGTCGCTCACTCAGATCGGCGACGTCCGGCAGCTCGATTTCATCAAGGCATTCGACCAGGTGATCGAGGAAACGGCAAAGGACCCGGAATCGGAACGGCTGTTGCCCAAGGCGGTCCGCACCTACTGCGCCGTCATTGCGCACCACCTGGGATCCGCCGGAAAATACGAACCCGCCGTGGCACGGAAATTGCGTGCGATGAGCGCGGCCGCACTGAAACGCATGCCTCAGGACCTGTTGAAGGAGGTGCTGGACTCCATGGACACCGAACGCGCCTCGCGGCTGCGCAAGGTCCGCAGGCGCCCGGCGCCCCTCACGGCGGAGGCGGCAGCCTGATGGCCACGACGCAGATCTTCTTCGCCTCCTCCCTTTTCGGCACCGCCACGCTGGCCGCGGCGATCGACAGCGGCGTGTTCGCCGATGCCGACCGCCGGCTGCTGCTGGTCGCCGACAACGCGGCGAACCCCGAGACCGCCCCGAGCCTCGACAAGGCGGCCGGCTTCGAGCGGCTGCGCGACCGCTTCGACGGGCTGCTCTCCTGGAACGAGACGATCTCCCCCTTCCATCCCGCCGGATGGACCCCGCGCGGCGACGACGTGCCGCTGTGGGAGCGGCATCTGCGCCGGCTGTGGGACCTGGGCGACGACCGGATCGAGCTGGTCGTCGAGTCCATCCAGGTCAGCCCGGCACTGGCCATCGCCCAGCTCTTCCCCGACGCGCCGCTCGACGTCTACGCGGACGGGCTGATGAGCTACGGACCCACCCGCAACAGGATCGACCCCCTGGTCGGCGAACGGGTGCGGAGGCTGCTGCACCTGGACCTGGTACCCGGCCTGAAGCCGTTGCTGTTGGGCGAGTTCGGGGTGAAGCCGCAGCCGGTGCCGACGGAGTCCTTCGTCAAGGTCGTCGGCGAACTCTCCGACGCCGTGCCGGATGCCTGCGGGGACGTCTCCGAGGGCCCGGCGCTGCTCCTGGGCCAGTACCTGGCGGCGCTCGGCATCCTCTCCCCCGCGGAGGAGGATCTGCACGTCCGCATGCTTGCGGGTGCGGCCGCCCTCGGTCACCGCCGCATCGTCTTCAAGCCGCACCCCACGGCGCCGCCCGCGTGGACCGGGGCCCTGGAGCGCCGGGCCGCGTCCCTCGGTGTCGAACTGACCGTCCTCGACCGGCCGCTGCTCGCGGAGGTGCTGTTCAGGCAGCTGCGCCCGGCGCTGGTGGTGGGCTGCTTCTCCACCGCGCTGTTCACCGCGTCGGTGTCCTACGGCATCCCGGTCGCCCGGATCGGCACGGAGCCGCTGCTGGAACGGCTCGCGCCGTACCACAACAGCAACCGCGTGCCGCTGACGATCGCCGACGCGCTGCTGCCGGACCTGGCGGCGGGCGAGTCCGGCACGCCGCGGCCCGGGGCCGGGGAGGAGCTGGCCGGACTGCTCGGCGCGGTGGGCTTCGCGATGCAGGCGCGACTGCGTCCGGACCTGCGTCCGGCAGCCGAACGCTTCCTCCGGACGGGCCTGGACGAGCGCACCTCGCGCTACTTCAAGCGGCGCCGGCTCACGGTGCTGGGGCTGCCGGGCGGGGTCCCGGTGCCACGGGGGCGGGTTGCGCGGCGGGTGGCGGGGCGGGCGCGGCGGTTGAAGCGGGTGCTCAAGCGGGTCGGTGCGGGCGGCTGACCGGAGGACCGGGCTGCGCCGGTTTTCCCCTACCCGCCCCTTCCCGAACCGGGCTCCGCCCGGACCCGCCCACCGCGCTCCGCGCGGTGTCTTCGGGGGATCCGCGCCCGTGCCCCCGCGCCTCGAACTCCCCCTACGGCCTGGCGGCCGTGGCAGGTACTCCCGAGCCGGACACGTCCGGCCCCGCCGGGGGGTTGAGGCGCGGGGTTCAGGACAGCGCCCAGGCACATCAGGCCCCGCCGGCGATCGGAGCGCGGGATTCGGGGCGGAGCCCCGACAAGGGGACAAGGTCCGGCCCCGTCGGCGTTTGAGGCGCCGGGGCCGGGGCGGAGCCCCGAGAGGACCGGCAAGCTCCCGGCCCGTCGGCAACTGAGGCGGGGCCGGGGGCGGAGCCCCCGAAACGGGTCCGGGCGGAGCCCGGTTACGGGAAGGGGAGGGGTGGGGTGGGGTGGGGAAGGTTACGAGCCGCTGAGCGACAGCTTGACCGCGAAGCCGAGGAACAGCGCCCCCGCCGCCGACGTCGCGCCCGCCGACAGCCGCCTCCGGCGGCGGAACGCGGCCGCGAGGTGCGTACCCGTGAAGATCAGCAGCGTCAGATACAGGACGCTCGCGAGCTGCGCCAGCGAGCCCAGCACCGTGAACGACAGGGCCGGGTACGCGTACGACGGGTCGACGAACTGCACGAAGAAGGCGATGAAGAACAGGATCGCCTTCGGGTTGAGCAGGCTGATCACGAACGCCCGGCGGAACGGCCGCTCCTCCGCCGGTGCCTCCGCGACCGCTTCCGCCATCCGCTCCCGACGCGTGCGCCACATCGACCAGGCGGCGCGCAGCATGCCGATCGCCAGCCAGGTCAGATAGCCGGCGCCCGCGTACTTCACGATCCCGAACAGCAGCGCGTTGGCCTGGAGCAGCGAGGCCACGCCCGCGGCGGAGAGCACCATGAGGACGGTGTCGCCGCACCACACACCGGCGGCGGCCCGGTATCCCGTGCGCACACCCCGGCGCGCGGCCACGGACAGCACGTAGAGCGAGTTCGGCCCCGGCAGCAGAATGATCAGGACAAGGCCGGCGAGATAGGTCGGCAGATCGGTGACACCCAGCATGGGCGGAGTGTCGCACACGGGTGCGACACTCCGCCCGTTCGTTTCAGAACGCGTCGGTCGGGACGTACGTGCCCCACACCTCGCGCAGCGCGTTGCACACCTCGCCGACGGTGGCGCGCGCCTTCAGCGCGTCCTTCATCGGGTAGAGCACGTTGTCCGTGCCTTCCGCCGCCTTCTTGAGCGCGGCGAGCGCCGTGTCCACCGCGCCCTGGTCGCGTTCGGCGCGCAGCTTCGCCAGGCGTTCTGCCTGCTGCGTCTCGATCGCGGGGTCGACGCGCAGCGGCTCGTACGGCTCCTCCGTGTCGAGCGTGTAGCGGTTGACACCGACGACGACGCGTTCGCCCGAGTCGGTCTCCTGGGCGACGCGGTAGGCGCTGCGCTCGATCTCGTTCTTCTGGAAGCCTCGTTCGATGGCGTTGACGGCGCCGCCGAGGTCCTCGACCCGTTCCATCAGCGCGAGGGCGGCCGCTTCGACGTCGTCGGTCATCTTCTCCACGACGTACGAGCCCGCGAAGGGGTCGACGGTCGCGGTGACGTCCGTCTCGTACGCCAACACCTGCTGGGTGCGCAGTGCCAGGCGGGCGGACTTGTCCGTCGGCAGTGCGATGGCCTCGTCGAAGGAGTTGGTGTGCAGCGACTGCGTGCCGCCGAGCACCGCCGCGAGGCCCTGCACGGCGACGCGCACCAGATTGACCTCTGGCTGCTGGGCGGTGAGCTGCACGCCCGCGGTCTGCGTGTGGAAGCGCAGCATCAGGGACTTCGGGTTCTTCGCGCCGAACTCCTCCTTCATCACCCGCGCCCAGATGCGGCGGGCGGCGCGGAACTTGGCGACCTCCTCGAGGATGGTCGTCCGGGAGACGAAGAAGAAGGACAGCCTGGGTGCGAAGTCGTCGACGTCCATCCCGGCGGCGACGGCGGTACGGACGTACTCGATGCCGTCGGCGAGGGTGAAGGCGATCTCCTGCGCGGGTGAGGCCCCGGCCTCCGCCATGTGGTAGCCGGAGATCGAGATCGTGTTCCACTTCGGGATCTCGGCCTTGCAGTACTTGAAGATGTCCGCGATCAGCCGCAGCGACGGCTTGGGCGGGAAGATGTAGGTGCCGCGGGCGATGTACTCCTTGAGCACGTCGTTCTGGATGGTGCCCGTGAGCTTGTCCGCGGGTACGCCCTGTTCCTCACCGACGAGTTGGTAGAGGAGGAGCAGGAGGGCGGCGGGCGCGTTGATCGTCATCGACGTGGAGACCTTGTCCAGCGGGATTCCGCCGAGCAGCACCCGCATGTCGTCGATCGAGTCGATGGCGACCCCGACCTTGCCGACCTCGCCGTGGGCGATGGGGGCGTCGGAGTCGTGGCCCATCTGGGTCGGCAGGTCGAAGGCGACGGAGAGGCCCATCGTGCCGTTCTCGATCAGCTGCTTGTAGCGGGCGTTGGACTCGACCGCCGTGCCGAAGCCGGCGTACTGACGCATGGTCCACGGCCGACCGGTGTACATCGACGGGTACACGCCGCGGGTGAAGGGGTACCGGCCCGGCTCGCCCAGTTTCTCGGCCGGGTCCCAGCCCTCCAGGTCGGCCGGCCCGTAGACCGGCTCGATGGGCAGTCCCGACTCGGACTCGCGCGCCATGTGACTGTGCCTCCCACTGGACCTACTGACAGGTAACAAGTTCTGCGACGGACTGTATCGGCGGGCGCCCGGCGGATGGAGTGCCACGCGCTGGGAGCTTGCTCACAGGCAGCCACGCACCGGCGACGCGGTCCGTGTCACACCCGTCCCCCAACTGTTACCCCCATGATGCGCGCGATTGCGCAACCGGGCCGGGCGGGAAGCTGTCTCACCAGTACACAGAGACTTATGGGGGGCGACATGCCAAACGCCAGGACGAGAACGGTGGCCGCGGTGGCCGCGATGCTCGTGGCGGCAGTGACGGCCGGCTGCAAGGCGGAGGCGGCGACGGACGGACCGCCCGCCGGCAGTACGCCGAGCACGGCGCCGACGTCCTCGGCGCCGACGACACCGTCCGCGCCGCCGTCCCCGACCCCGTCGGAGGCCGCGTCGGAGTCCGAGTCGGAGTCCGAGTCTGCGGAGCCGTCGGAGAAGCCTTCGCCGTCGCCCTCCACGCAGACGCCCGCGCCGAAGGTGCTGATGGCGCCCGGCGCCAAGGGCGAGCAAGTGCGCGAACTGCAGGCCCGGCTGGCCCAGATCGGCTGGTTCGACGACAAGCCGACCGGCACGTACGGACCGGTCACCACCGCCTCCGTCAAGGGCTTCCAGGGCAAGCGCGGCCTCCCCGTGACGGGCAGCACGGACACCGTCACCTGGCAGCGGCTGCTCGGTATGACGACGAAGCCGACCCGCGCCGAGCTGGACGGCAAGGACGTCAACAAGCCGAAGGCGAAGCTCGACCCGCGCTGTACGAAGGGGCGGGTCATGTGCATCAGCAAGACCACGCGCACCCTGTCGTGGATGATCGACGGCAAGGTGCTGTCGACGATGGACGTCCGCTTCGGGTCGCAGTACACCCCGACCCGCGAAGGCGTGTTCAACGTGGGCTGGAAGTCCCGTGACCACGTCTCGACGATCTACGACACGCCCATGCCGTACGCCATGTTCTTCAGTGGCGGCCAGGCCGTGCACTACTCGTCGGACTTCGCCGCCCGCGGCTACAACGGGGCCTCGCACGGCTGCGTCAACGTCAGGGACAAGGGCGCGATCGCGGCGCTGTTCGACCAGGTCCGAACCGGCGACAAGGTCGTCGTCTACTGGTGACGGGCGCGGGAGCCGAGGGCCACGAGCCGGGAAACACCGCGCAAGAGACGAAGAGAGAAGAAGGGCGCGGGCGGGACCGGGGGAACGTGTCCCGCCCGCGCCATATGCGCTGAGCCGTAGGTACGGGGGGAACCCCGGCTCGTTGCGCCGCCGATGACCAGTCGGCTCACTATTTACTGCGCCGCAGTTCGAAAAAACGTCACACCTTGCGCCCGATCGCGAAAAACCCCAGGTCAGGAACGCTGCGTGGAGAGGTCCGAGGACGGCACGGGAGCGGTGGTCGGCGACGGTGCCGCGGCCGTCGGCTCGTCGACGAGGGGCCAGGAGACGGTCGAGCCGTCAGGTGCCTGCTGAAGAACGACACCGTCCGCGTCGCGGTCGCCGCCGGAGCCGCCCGAGCCGCCGGAGTTCTTGCCTCCGGAGGCGGGGCCGTCGCCTTCGCCGTTCCTGCCCGGACCGCCGCTCGCGCCTTCGGAACCATCCGCACCGGCCGAGTCACCGGAGCCGGTGGAGCCGTCGCCGAAGCCGCCGTCCAGGAGCCGGGCGCAGAACCGCTCCACGCGCGCGGGGCCCTTTGCCGCTTCCTCCAGCCGGAGCCTGGTGTCCCGGGCGATCCGGCCACTGCGGTAGTCACGGCATGCCTCGACGGTCTTGCGGTACAGCTCGCGCCTCGCGGGGGACCCGTCGGAGCCCGCCGTCGCAGCGCCGTCGTCGGCGGGCAGGCCGGCAGCGGTCCCGCCCGCGTCACCGGGGGACGGGCTCGTGCTGCCGGGCACCGGCGGTACGACCAACGGTGTGCCCGTCTCGCCCGGAGAACCTGAAGGCCGGACGGTCCCGGCTCCGCCCTGCGGCGGTGACGTGGCCGGGCCGGGCGTCGCCGCGGCCGACACGGAGGAGGCGGGCGTCGGGCGGTCCTCGCCGAAGGTGGGGAGGACGCCGCTGCCGGCCGCGACGGCCACGCCGCCGATGGCACAGCCCGCGAGCGCGGTCGCGATACCGAACCGGAGCGGTCGCCCGAGGCCCGGACCCCGGCGCAGCCGGTCCAGGGGCCCCGGGCGGGCGGCTTTGGTGACCCGTACGGTCCCGAGCGAGGCGCCGGTGGCGACGCCGCCGGTCGCGGTTTCGGGCTCGGGACCGGCCGCGACGCCGGACGCCGCCGCGTCGGCCCTCGCCTTGCGGTACGCGGCCATCGCGGCCGCCTCGCCGGGCAGCTCGCCGTCGTCGTGGCGGTAGCCGGGGTCCGCCGCGGTCTCCAGGGCGGCGGCGAGCCGAGCGGCGTCGGTGCGGGCACGATCGCCCACGGCCTCGACAGGCGCACCACGCAGCAATCGCTCCGCCGCGTCCCTGTCAAGCCACTCGTACCGCTCGTCGGCCATCACATGTCCTTCTGCGCCCGCGGACGTGAATGCGTCACACCGGCGGGTGCCGCCGCACCGGGACGCGCGTCACGCTGGGAGGGCAGGCCGCCGAGTTCCGGCGCCGTCTCCGCGGGTCCCTCCCTGACCCGGCCCATGGCTTCGAGGTCGCCCCCGCCGCCGTCTTCGAGGGCGGTCACCCCGCCACTTTCGAGGGCGGTCACGCCCTCCGCGCCCAGCAGTTCCGCGAGCCGCTTCAGGCCGCGGTGTGCCGCGGTGCGCACGGCGCCGGGCCGCTTGCCGAGGGTCTGTGCCGCGCTCTTCGCGTCGAGGCCCACCACGACCCGCAGCACGACGGCCTCCGCCTGGTCCTGCGGCAGCTGCGCGATGAGCGCCATGGTGCTGCTGGTGGAGATGGACTCCATGGCCTCGTCGACGGTGTCGGAGTCCGCGGGCCTGCCGGTCAGCTCCGTCTCGTCACCGCCGACGGCCGGCCTGCGGCCGCGCATCCTGATGTGGTCCAGCGCACGGTTTCGGGCGATCCGCGCGGCCCAGCCGCGGAACCGGTCGGCGTCCCCGCTGAAGCGGTCGAGATCGCGTGTGATCTGGAGCCACGCCTCCGAGGTGACGTCCTCGGCGTCGGGCTCCCCGACCAGCGTGCGCACATACCCGATCAACCGCGGATGCACGGCGCGGTACACAGTCCGGAAGGCGTTCTCGTCCCCGTCCTGAGCCGCGAGCACGGCGGCGGTCAACTCCGCGTCGTCCCCCAGCACTACCTCAACCTGTCGTTCTGATCGCAGCTGGCCACCACTGCCGCGCCATACTGCGCGAGGCGCACGCTACGTGGTCGCACGGTCCCGCGTCCACGCCTAGTAGAACTTGCAACAACTCTGCGACCTCAGCGGGGTGTGACAGAAACAGCACTCTCGACGCTGAGGGTAGTACGGGGTGCCACTGCGACCCCGTACGAACGACGACCGGGGCCTCTCCTGTGGGGGGTGGCGGCCCCGGTCGTCTTCCCTAGTTCTATAGCTCTGGTCCGAAAATAACGTCTGCGCATCAGCCCGGCTGGTGAGTTCTGGCGGCCTCAATGGGTTCAAAGCGGACGGTCATGCCCAGGGCGTTGGCTTGGCGGGTGATGCGTCGCAGGGCGCGTTCCGGGTCGTGCCTGGCGTAGTAGTCGCCACCGAGGTCGTGAAAGGCGGTGTCCTGGGTGAGCATGTGCCAGACCGCGGTCAGTGTCGAGTGCTCGAGTGCTACCAGGGCTTTCTTCTTGCCGAGGCGGGGCATGAGACGCATGTAGCGGGCGCCGAGGTAGGTGGTGTCGCGGGTGCGGGAGGCGGCCATGGCGGCGGTGCCCAGGGCGGCGCCCAGCCAGCGGTTGCCGTGGCGTCTGCGGCCGGACTTGTGCTTGCCGGCGGACTCGTGGTGGCCGGGGCAGACCCCGGCCCAGGAGGCCAGGTGTCCGGCGGTGCGGAAGCGGGACATGTCAGCGCCGGTCTCGGCGATGAGCACCTCGGCCGTGGTGCGGCCGACTCCGGGAATGGTCTCCAGCAGCTCAAGCTGGCGGGCGAAAGCCCTCTCAGGCTAACCCGCCGAAGCGGAACGTCTCACCCAAGGCTGACAGAGAGGGGAGGCATTCTCTACGCCCTCGACGGTCCTCTGTGGGCCAACCACCCGCTTCGCAATGCTGCCGCGGACTACAAGCCCGCTCAGCTCGCCCTTGCCCAGCGCCTCGGCCTTACCGTCCCACCGACGCTCGTGACCAACGATCCGGTCGAGGCCCGAGAGTTCATCACCGCCCACGATCAGGTGATCTACAAGACGCTGCGGTGGACCCCGTACAGGCGAGACGGAGTTCCGGTGACCGGGTGGGCTGAGCCGGTCACGGCCGCCGAGATCGACAACACCGTGCGCGTCACGCCGCACCTGTTCCAGGCCCTCGTGGACAAAGTCGCCGACGTGCGGGTGCTGGTGGTCGGCCGGCAGGTGTTCGCCGTACGGATCGACTCGGGCCTGCTGGACTGGCGCAAAGACTACTCCGCCCTCTCCTACACCGTGGTAGACCTGCCCGGCCACGTAGGCAAGGCGCTACTTACCTGCCTGGATCACTTCGGGCTGGTGTCCGGCAGCTTTGACTTCGCTCTGGATGGAGCAGGCGATTACTGGTGGCTGGAGCTGAATCCGAACGGCCAGTGGGGGTGGCTGGAGGAGAACACCGGGCTGAAAATGTCCGCCGCATTCGCGGACCTGCTGACACGAGGAGGCTGCCCATGACTTGTACCGCGCCTGAGCGGCGTGCCCTCGCCGACCGGCTGGTGAAGGCCGGCGTCCTTACGACTGCCCAGTGGAGAGCAGCCGTGGAGGCCGTGCCCCGCGAACTGTTCCTCAACCCCGGCGTCTTCCTGCTTGCGGATGGCGGCCGATGGCGGCCGGTCACCGCAGCAGGAGCCGATCCCGCAGAGTGGGTGCGGATCGCCTACAGCGACCAATCCCTGACCACGCAGCTCGACGGGCACCTGACCGCCGACCAGACCACTGATCTCGTCGTGGGCTCGCCCACCTCTTCGTCCACCACCCCGGTCACCGTCGTCGACATGATCGAGCGCCTGGACGTGGAGGAGGGGCACCATGTGCTGGAGATCGGCACAGGTACCGGCTACTCCTCCGCGCTGATGTGCCACCGCCTTGGCGAAGACAACGTCACGACGATCGAGGTGGACCCGGACGTGGCGGCCCGTGCGGATGCCGCCCTGGAAGCGGCAGGATTCTCGACATGGACCGCGACCGGGGACGGGCTGCCCGGACATCCGCGCCGTGCTCCGTATGACCGGGTGATCGCCACCTGCGCCGTCCGCCGCATTCCCCATGCCTGGATCAGGCAGACCATGCCCGGCGGGACCATCCTGGCCACCGTCGGCGGGGCATGGTCCTACGGCACCGGCCTGGCGAAGGTCACCGTGGGCGACGACGGCACGGCCCAAGGCCGGATCATCGACCGCTCTTCGTTCATGCAGGCACGGTCCCAGGCCGTTGTGCCGGTGTCCGGGGATCTGTCGGCCCGCACCGCCTACGCCGACAGCGAGCGGGAGGTCGAGGTGCCACCCGTCTTGCTGGAGGAGTGGATGCCCGCCTTCCTCGCGCAGCTCGCCGCCCCGGGCGCACAGTTCGTTCGCGCCGCCACGAACGACGGCGTCCGGCACCTGTATGTGTTCGATCCTGAGCGCGAGTCCTTCGCCGAGTTCAGGGCCGACAACGACGACTGGACCGTCCGCCAGGGCGGCCCCGTGGCCCTGTGGGACGACATCGAGCGGGCCCTCACCGCGTGGCATGACGCGGGGAGTCCCGACATCACCGCCGTACAGCTCCGGATCACGGACAGGTCCCACACGTACTGGATTGACGATCAACCCGAACTGCGTTGGGAGCACCGTCTCGCGTAAGCCGCTACTCTCCCAGGAGGTCCCCCAGCCATAGGAAGCACGATGGACGACGAGCCGCTGTCAGAGTGGGCCGAGCGCCGGGACGCAAAGATCGGCCGCCTCCGGGCCGTCCCGATCACCTCGGTCAAGGACCCCCGAGGGTCGCACCTGAACCCTGACGCGCCGCGCGCCATAGAGCGGTGGAACGGACACGCCTGGGAGCCGTACGCGTTGGCCGCCGACCTCGCGGAGGCCAAGCGCATCCTGTACCCCGAGGCCACCACCCCGCCGACGCCCGCTCCCGGCCCCGCGCGGCTTCCTCTCGCCCCCGGAACCGGCAGGCACCGCAAGCCGTAGAACGTCGGCCCGCGGTTGGTTACGTGACCAACCGCGTGACCGACAGCGGTCCACAACAGGTAGAAAACCCTGGTACCAGGCCGCAGCCGGAGAGATGGAAGGTCCTCTCCCCAGGGCACAGAATCCCTGCTCAGAGACCCTTCCAGTCGCTAATCCGGCCAGGGGTGGCAGCCCCGGTCGTCCTTCATGTCCGACCCCGGCCCGGACGGCGTTCGTCGCGTCCCTCAAGCCGGCCGCCATCGCGTGACGCACCCGCCCGGTGTCGATCTCTTCGACGCCGGGCGGCTCCGCCCGGTGAAGGCCCACCACACCGGCTGCCACCCCAGGGCCACCGCCCGGCGGCCTTCGACCGGCCCCGTCATGGGGGCGGCGTACCGGTCGGCCTCAGCCGGTGACGCGTGCCCGGCGGGAGACCGCGGCGCGCAGGACGCGGCGGCCCTCCACCGACACCTCGAGCGCGTGGCGCAGCCCGTTGCCGCCGGGCGACTCCGCGAGGTTCTCCAGTATCTGCACCTGCCGCCGCAACTCCCCGGCCATCAGCGGCCCGGCGCCCTCCGCGTCGCCCTCGCGGCAGCGTTCCACGGCGTTGGGGCCGCAGGCGCCCACGTCGAGGCGGCGGTGCACCTCGAGGGCGGCGACGGAGCAGGCGTCCGCCCACTCGCGCAGGGGCCCGGCGGTCCAGTCGGAGGGTGCCGCGCCGAGCATGTGGCGGACCAGGGCGGCGTCCTCGTCGGCGAGGGCCGCTTCCTCCATGGCCTGCCGCACGACGGCGAGTTCGCCGGCCCAGTTCTCCTCGCCGGCGGCAAGTCCCGCCCAGAGCGGGCGCAGTGTGTCGTCCTCCGCGGCGAGCAGTGGCAGACAGCGGTCCAGACACGCGAGCCCACTCGCGGCCAGTCCACGCTCATCCGCCTGTGCGATGAGGGCCGTCAGGCTGTTGGAGGTCATACGGACGCCTTCCGTCACGGACGCAGTACTTGCCCTTGTACCTGTCCCTACTGCGTCCGGTGGCGTGATTTCGTCACAGTGTGGCCGGAACGTTACCCTCGACACCGAGGGTTCGCACACACTTGCGCCACACCTCTGTTACCTTCCCCTCACAGGAACCGGCCCCGCGCAGTGCGCCGTTGGCCGTCCTGACGTGACCGCGGTGTGAGCCCGCACACCCCCGGGCGGACTCACACCGCGACCGTCGGCGCCTGCGCTCCAGCCAGTGCCTTGGTGTGCTGCATGTGCGTCAGCCTGCGCACGAAGAGGATCGCGAGCACCGCGGCCACGATGTCGATGACTTCGCTGACCATAAGGACGTCGGCCGCATCGATGATCTCCTTGGGGCTCTCCGCCCGGTCGTAGACCCGGCCCGCGTAGCGCCCGACGAGCCAAGTGGTGACGAAGCCCGCCCACCAGAGGTTCAGCAGGGTGTGCCGTTGGTGGTCGTCCGTGGCGAAGGGATCCGTACGGCTCGCCCTCCACACGTCGACCGCGATTCCGCGAGGGATCCACAGATTGGCGACCGGAATGAACCAGGCGCCCACCGCCCAGCCCTGGCCCCGCCGCTGGAGGCCATAGGCGAAGACACCTGCGTTGGAGCGCACACGGTAGAACCAGATGATGAAGAGCACGATCACCGCCAGCACGGCGACCGACTGCGCCACCGAGGTCCACAGCATCAGCCAGTCGGCCCGGTCGGCGTCGTCCGCGATGGTCTCCGAGAACGGGGTGTCGAGGAACCGGCTCATCACGTTGCGGAGGTAGAAGACCGCCCCCATCGCCGCCGCGTCGGTCACCACGAGGAGCGCGAACAGCACCACCAGCGCACGGCCGAGCCCCACCGGCGACCGCAGTACCGCCGTCGGCCCGGCTATGGGCATGGCCGGCGGGAGCGGCGGGGCAGCGGTGTTGGCCTCGGCGTGCAGGCAACCGGCGCACAGGCCCTCGGACGTGGTCGCGGCACTCGTGCCGCACTTGGAACAGAGCATGGCTGAAACAGCCCCCCAGAGAATTGACGACCGACGCCTCTCCCCAGGGGCGTCACGATGAGCGCGACACCGCTCGGCGGCGGCCGCCCGTGGACCCTACGTCCCGCCGACGCCCGGCGTCCACAGCGAACAGCCAGGTCAGGCGTGCCACCCGCGATGGCCCGGCCGCGACCGCACGTGAATCGGAGCCGTCACGCTCGGCACCCGACGTAGCGGAAGACCCTGGCCGCCACAGGCCGCCTCCGGCCCCACCGCCGCCCACATGCCGTGCAGAGCGCACGGCAAGACGGTCGGCCGAGCGCATGGCCGGACGGCCGGGCGGCCGGGCGGCCGGGCGGTGACCCACGCGCGGGTCAGCCCAGCTCCCGCGCGAGCTGGTCGAACGACTGCCAGCTGCGCTCCGGCTGCCGCGGGTCCCACAGCTTCTGGGCCGTCGCCTGCAGCGGGCGGCGGATACCGGCCGCGACCTGGTCCTGGGTCTGGGCGTTCGCCAGGTCGCACCAGACGGCGAAGCGGCCGCCCAGGATCTGGGCCGAGTACTTCTCCGGCACCGCCCGGGTGCCGCGCAGCACCAGCGGCGTCCACTGCTCGTAGATGCGGCGGCCCGTGGGGTAGGTGAACTGGTTGGGTTCGCCGAGTACGTAGTAGAGGAACTCGTCGTTGAGGTTCACCACCCGCCGGCCCTCGGCCAGGTACTCCACCGGCGGGCGCGCCCCGATCTCCTTGCCGGTCCAGTACTCGACCTCGATGCCCTTGTCGACGGTGACCTCGCCGCCGCCGAAGAAGCCGTCGTTCCATGCCTTGGGCGTCTTCCCGGCTTCGCGGACGACCTCCGCCCGGTCGTTCAGCCAGCCTTCCGCGAGGTCCTCGATGGTGGCCCCGGCGCCGTACTTCTGGACGGCGGCGCGGGCCAGCTGCGGATAGGACGCGGCCGGATTGCTCACGGTGAGCGCCTGGTACTCGTCGGCGCCGACGTGGAACCAGGCGCCGGGGAAGAGCGCCGTGTACTCCCGCAGCAGGTCGTCGATGATGCGGGCCGCGTCGGGCTGGGAGATGTCGATGGCGCCCCGCCTGGGCGTTCCCTGGGTGTTGCGGAGCTGGAGCTGCGGATGCGCCCGCAGCACGGCGCCCAGGTGTCCCGGGGAGTCGATCTCGCCGAAGACCGTGATGTGGAGGCGGTCGGCGAGCGCCAGGATCCGGCGGACCTCGTCCTTGGTGAGGTGCTGCTCGGAGACCACCTCGGGGTGCGAGTCGGACTGGATGCGGAATGCCTGGTCGTCGGAGAAGTGCAGGCCGAGCTGGTTGAGCTTGAGGTCGGCCATCTCACGCAGCCGGTCCTCGATCCACTCGGCGGTGAAGTGCTTGCGCGCGATGTCGAGGTTGAGTCCGCGCTGGGGGCGGTCGGGCCGGTCGCGTACGACGCCCTCGGGCATCGAGCCGCCCGAGCGCACCGCCTGCTTCAGGGTGCGGGTGCCGTAGAAGACCCCGGCCTCGTCCGGCCCCGTTATCCGTACCCGTCCGCCGCTGGTGGTCAGCGTGTACGACTCGGCGGCGCCGTCCCCGGCGAGGGCCAGTTCCACGTCGCCGGCACCGGCGGCGACCGCGCCGCGGTAGGTGAGCTTCAGCTCCTGGGCGAGCAGCCTGCCCTCGTCGGACAGGGCCTCGCTGCCCTTGGCGACGACGACGCCGCTGTCGGCGGTCCGGCTCCACCCGGGGCCGCGGGCGGCCTGGTGGGAGCGGACGGAGGGGATGGTGGCGGGTTCCTCGGAGACCGGATGGGTACGGGTGGGGCTCGGGCTCGGGGCCGCGGCCTTCGACGTGGTTCCCGCCCGGTCCGGTGGCGGGCTGCCGGGGCCGGGGGCGCCTTCGTCGGAGCAGCCCGCCAGCGTCAAGGAGAAGACTGCGGCAGAGACGGTTGCCACACCGGCGAGACGGATCCTGCGTGAGAGCCACATTGGTCTGATACCTCCCATAAGTGGTGAAACCCCGTACAAGCACCCCCTTCAACGCCCGTTACCTCTGCTCAAACTCTCCCGTCCGGGTGAAATTCGCGCACCCGTCGGACAGTTTCGCGTCCCGATCGATACCGTTACGACACACCCTTCTCTTCCTTCCCTACCGCCCCGCTGCCCTTCGAGGAGCCCCCGCTGACCAGCGAATCCCACGCCGGCCTCCCGAAGCGACCGCCGACACTCCACCACACCCGGAGCGCCGCCTCGTCCGCCGTACCGTCCCAGCGTCGCGCGGAGCCGGGGATCGAGCACTTCAACAGCGCCCCGGCCGACGCCGCGGAGGCGATCGTCCTCGCCTGCTGCGGCAGCCGCCGCTGGGCCCGCCGCGTGGTGGCGCACCGGCCCTACCCCGACCTCGAGTCCCTTCTCGCCGGCTGCGACGAGGCCGGATACGACCTCAGCCCCGCCGACGTCCACGCGGTGCTGGCCTGCGAGTCGTCCACCGGACTGCCGCCGAGCGCCCCGCAGGCCGCCCACACGGCGCTCGCCGCCGCGCACGCGGCCTACGAGAGTAAGTTCGGACACGCGTTCGTCATCTGCCTCGACACCTACCGGCGCGACGAGTACCTGGACCAGGTCCTGACCGGAATCCGGAGCAGACTCTCCCACGAGCCGGACGAGGAGCGGGCGATTTCGGCCGAGGAACTGCGGGCCCTCGTCCGCTCCAGGCTGGCGCACGCCGTGGCCGACCATCCGGAGACCGGCGTCGCGGGCACCGTCACCGGGTAGTACCGACCCCCCGGCGATTGGTCCGTCCGAGGCTGATTGATTGCCTGTTTGATCACACTGGTGGACCCCGGGCGAACGAACCGACAACACGTCGCTACGATGGCCGGGGCCGGTGGACCGTACCCGGCCGGGCCAGACCGACACCCACAAGCCGGCATGGCCCCAATCCCCGCTCCCGGAGGGTTCTTCCGTGCCGGCTGGAACGCTGTACCGCGGCCGGGAAGGAATGTGGTCCTGGGTGGCTCATCGAGTCACCGGCGTCCTCATCTTCTTCTTCCTGTTCGTACACGTACTGGACACCGCTCTCGTCCGCGTCTCTCCTGAGGCGTACGACCAGGTCGTCGCCACCTACAAGACGCCGATCGTCGCGCTGCTGGAATACGGCCTCGTCGCCGCGATCCTCTTCCACGCGCTCAACGGCCTGCGCGTCATCGCCGTGGACTTCTGGTCCAAGGGTCCGCGCTACCAGAAGCAGATGCTCTGGTCCGTGATGGCCGTCTGGTTCGTACTGATGGTGGGCGCCCTTTACCCCGTGCTCGGCCATGCCGTCCGCGAAGTCTTCGGGAGCTGAGGCCAGAAATGTCCGCTGACACCACTTCCGCCGTCGGTCCCGTCGAGGGCTCTCACGTCTACGACGTGGACAACCCGGCTCCGGTCATCGAGGCGCCGCGCAAGCGCACCAAGAAGACCCCGCGTTCGACCCGCGGCAACTTCGAGATGGCCGCATGGCTGTTCATGCGCCTGTCCGGTGTGGTCCTCGTCGTCCTGGTCATCGGCCACCTGCTGATCCAGCTGGTGCTCGACGGCGGCGTCTCCAAGATCGGCTTCGCCTTCGTGGCGGGCCGCTGGGCGTCCCCGTTCTGGCAGACCTGGGACCTGCTGATGCTGTGGCTGGCCATGCTGCACGGCGCCAACGGCCTCCGCACGGTCATCAACGACTACGCGGAGCGTCCGAACACGCGCCTGTGGCTCAAGGGCCTGCTGTACACCGCCACGGTGTTCACCATCCTTCTGGGCACGCTGGTGATCTTCACCTTCGACCCGAACATCCGCTAGGCACGGGGCTGAGGTAATCCACTCATGAAGATCCACAAGTACGACACCGTCATCGTCGGGGCCGGCGGCGCCGGTATGCGCGCCGCCATCGAGTCGACGAAGCGCAGCCGCACCGCCGTGCTGACGAAGCTCTACCCCACCCGCTCCCACACGGGCGCGGCGCAGGGCGGCATGGCCGCCGCGCTGGCCAACGTGGAGGAGGACAACTGGGAGTGGCACACCTTCGACACGGTCAAGGGCGGTGACTACCTGGTCGACCAGGACGCCGCCGAGATCCTGGCGAAGGAGGCCATCGACGCCGTCCTCGACCTGGAGAAGATGGGCCTGCCGTTCAACCGGACCCCGGACGGCACCATCGACCAGCGCCGCTTCGGCGGCCACTCCCGCAACCACGGCGAGGCACCGGTCCGCCGGTCCTGCTACGCCGCGGACCGCACCGGGCACATGATCCTCCAGACGCTGTACCAGAACTGCGTCAAGGAGGGCGTGGAGTTCTTCAACGAGTTCTACGTCCTGGACCAGCTGATCACCGAGGTCGACGGCGTCAAGAAGTCGGCCGGTGTGGTCGCCTACGAGCTGGCCACCGGCGAGATCCACGTCTTCCAGGCGAAGGCCGTGATCTACGCGTCCGGCGGTACCGGCAAGTTCTTCAAGGTGACCTCCAACGCGCACACCCTGACCGGTGACGGCCAGGCCGCCTGCTACCGCCGCGGTCTGCCGCTGGAGGACATGGAGTTCTTCCAGTTCCACCCGACGGGCATCTGGCGCATGGGCATCCTGCTGACGGAGGGCGCCCGCGGTGAGGGCGGCATCCTCCGCAACAAGGACGGCGAGCGCTTCATGGAGAAGTACGCGCCGGTCATGAAGGACCTCGCGTCCCGTGACGTCGTCTCCCGCTCCATCTACACGGAGATCCGCGAGGGCCGCGGCTGCGGCCCCGAGGGCGACCACGTCTACCTGGACCTGACCCACCTGCCGCCGGAGCAGCTGGACGCCAAGCTCCCGGACATCACCGAGTTCGCGCGTACGTACCTCGGTATCGAGCCCTACACGGACCCGATCCCGATCCAGCCGACCGCGCACTACGCCATGGGCGGCATCCCGACCAACGTCGAGGGTGAGGTCCTCCTGGACAACACCACCGTCGTGCCCGGCCTGTACGCCGCCGGCGAGGTCGCCTGCGTCTCCGTGCACGGCGCCAACCGCCTCGGCACCAATTCGCTCCTGGACATCAACGTCTTCGGCAAGCGCGCCGGTATCGCCGCCGCCGACTACTCGGTCAAGGCCGACTACGTCGACCTCCCGGAGGACCCGGCGTCGTTCGTCACCGAGCAGGTCGAGCGGCTGCGCAGCTCCACCGGGTCCGAGCGGGTCTCCGTCCTCCGCAAGGAGCTCCAGGAGACGATGGACGCCAACGTGATGGTGTTCCGCACCGAGCAGACGATCAAGACCGCGGTCGAGAAGATCGCCGAGCTGCGCGAGCGCTACCTCAACGTGTCCATCCAGGACAAGGGCAGGCGGTTCAACACGGACCTGCTGGAGGCCATCGAGCTGGGCAACCTGCTCGACCTGGCCGAGGTCATGGCCGTCTCCGCGCTCGCCCGCAAGGAGTCCCGCGGCGGTCACTACCGCGAGGACTTCCCGAACCGCGACGACGTCAACTTCATGCGCCACACCATGGCGTACCGCGAGGTGGGCGACGACGGCTCCCAGTCGGTCCGTCTCGACTACAAGCCGGTCGTCCAGACCCGCTACCAGCCGATGGAGCGTAAGTACTGATGGCTACCCCGACCCTGGAGAAGCGGGAAGCCGGCTTCGCCGACTCCCCGTACATCACCGCCACCTTCCGGATCCGCCGCTTCAACCCCGAGGTGTCGGAGCACGCGGTCTGGGAGGACTTCCAGATCGAGATCGACCCCAAGGAGCGCGTCCTCGACGCCCTCCACAAGATCAAGTGGGACGTCGACGGCACGCTCACCTTCCGGCGCTCCTGCGCGCACGGCATCTGCGGCTCCGACGCGATGCGGATCAACGGCAAGAACAGGCTCGCCTGCAAGACGCTGATCAAGGACATCAACCCGGAGAAGCCCATCACGGTCGAGGCCATAAAGGGCCTGACGGTCCTCAAGGACCTGGTCGTGGACATGGAGCCGTTCTTCCAGGCGTACCGCGACGTGATGCCGTTCCTCATCACCAAGGGCAACGAGCCGACGCGTGAGCGTCTGCAGTCCGCCGAGGACCGCGAGCGCTTCGACGACACCACCAAGTGCATCCTGTGCGCCGCGTGCACGTCCTCGTGCCCGGTGTTCTGGAACGACGGCCAGTACTTCGGCCCGGCGGCGATCGTCAACGCGCACCGCTTCATCTTCGACTCGCGTGACGAGGCCGGGGAGCAGCGCCTGGAGATCCTCAACGACAAGGACGGCGTGTGGCGTTGCCGCACCACGTTCAACTGCACGGACGCCTGCCCGCGCGGTATCGAGGTCACCAAGGCGATCCAGGAAGTGAAGCGCGCGCTGATCACGCGTCGCTACTGACACCGGAGTCCCTCGTGTGACACGGCGTCAAGGGCCCCGGCTCCCGCAAGGGAGCCGGGGCCCTGCCCGTACGGCCGTACGGGCTTCACCGACCCGGGCGGACCTGGCAGGATCGGGGGACGTCTGATCCGAGGCAGTGGGAAAGCGGGGACGAGAACATGACGACGCCCAATCCGTACAAGGACGGGGAGCCCGAGTACGAGTGGGGCCCGACCCAGCCGCCCGGTACGCCCGCCTACGGCTACCCCGCCGCCGCGCCGGGCTACGGATACCCCCACGATCAGACCCCGCCCTACACGCAGACCCAGCCGGCCGGCGTCCCGGTGCCGATGACGCCGCCGATGGCGATGGGCGGGCAACCGCTGGTGGCGATCGGGGACATCACCGTGACGGGTGACTCCATCGTCACCCCGGCCGGCACGATGCCGCTGAAGGGCGCCGTGTGGAACGCGACGGACATGTCGCGCACCGAGGAGAAGATCCCGACGCACGCGATCGTGCTCGCGATCGTCTTCTTCATCTTCTGCCTGCTGGGCCTGCTGTTCCTGCTGATGAAGGAGAAGACGACCACGGGCTTCATCCAGGTGACGGTGACCAGCGGCGGCAGGCACCACTCGACGATGATCCCCGCCCACCGCCCGGAGACGTTCCAGATGGTGATGGGGCAGATCAACTACGCGCGCTCGCTGAGCAGCATGTAGTCCGGCCGGGCGGGGCACCGGCGTTCAGGCCGAGCCAGGTGGCCGTGTTCAGTGCGCCGCGCCCGCCAGGTCGCCCGCCTCGAAGAGGGCGTCCTCGCGGGCGTCGAAGGCGGCCAGTTCGGCGCTCTGCTCCTGCCCGGGGAGCGGGGCGGCACACAGCAGCGCCAGCGCGGTCACCCGCCGCGGGGCGGCGGCGGCCGCCAGCAGGGCGACCCGGCCGCCGAACGAGGACCCGACCAGGGCGGCCCGTCCGATGCCGAGGCTGTCCATCAGCGCGAGAACGTCGCCGGCGTCCGTACAGGGGCGGTCGGCCACCGGCGTCGCACCGTAGCCCCGGAGTCGCAGCACACCACGCGGTGCCCGGCGTCCGCCGGCGCGTGGAACTGCGCGTCCCACATCCGCCGGTCGCACACGGAGGAGTGGAGCAGGACGACCGGAGGGCCTTCGCCGGCCTCGTCGTAAGAGAGCGTCATCCGGCCGAGGTTACGGCCAGGCCACTCTCGGCGCTCTTCCTTTTCCTCCGCGCCGCTCCCGGCACTCTCCGTCGCGCCGCTCCCGGCACTTTCCGTCGCACCACTCCCGGGCCTTTCATGGTCGCGCCGCTCCCGGCCCGGCCCTTACTTGAACATGTTCAAAGACAGGTCTACAGTCAGGACCGCCAGCTTTTGAACATGTTCAAGGGGAGGGTGGGGCATGGACCTCACTGTTGTCGCGTACATCGCCTATCTGCTGATCAGCGTCGGGCTCACCGCCTGGGTCGCCCGGACGCTCAGCAAGAACGGCCGGATCTTCCTCGCCGATGTGCTGAAGGGGGACGAGAAGCTCGCGGACGCCGTGAACCACCTGCTGGTGGTCGGCTTCTACCTCGTCAACCTGGGCTTCATCGCGCTCTACCTCAAGTCCGCCGACGAGATCACCGAGACCCGCGGCCTTTTCGAGGCGCTGTCGGTCAAGATCGGAGTCGTGCTGCTCGTCCTCGGCGTCATGCACCTCGGCAACGTCTACGTGCTCAACAAGATCCGCCGCCGCCGGGTGATGGAACGCGAGCAGACGCCGCCGGTCGATCCGCAGGGCTGGACGCGGCGGTCCCCGGGCCCGTGGACCGCCCCCGCCGGCGGCCCCGCCGGAGCGTGACACCGATGGGCAACGCGGTCCGGTCCCTGACGGTCCTGTACGACGCCGACTGCTCCCTGTGCGTACACCTGCGGCACTGGCTGCTGCGGCAGCAGCAGCTCGTGCCGCTGCACCTGGTTCCCGCGGGGTCGGCCACGGCACGGCGCGCGTACCCGTCTCTCGACCACGCGAGGACCGAGCGGGAGATCACCGTCATCGGCGACGGGGGCCAGATCTACTCGGGCCGGGCCGCGTGGATCGTCTGCCTCTGGGCCCTGGCCGAACACCGGGCCAAGGCCCACTGGCTCGCCACTCCGGCCGGCGCCCCGTTCGTACGCGTCTCGATGCTGGCCGCGGCCAAGTACCGGGAGGCGACGGGTGCGGGGGCCGGGGCGGGAGCCGCCGGGGACGCGGAAGCCGCAGGGGACCACGGGGGCGCGGAGGCCGACGGGGTCCACCGGAGTGCGGGGGCAGCTCCCTGCGGCGACCGGTGCTCGGTACCCGACTAGGCTCGGGCACCGTGACTGAAGCGAACGCCCCTACCGAAGCGAAGGCTCCCAAGAGCGAGCAGACCCGCACGCTCATCCTCGAGACCGCGCTCCGGCTCTTCCAGGAGCGCGGTTACGACAAGACGACGATGCGGGCCATCGCCAAGGAGGCCGGGGTCTCGGTAGGGAACGCCTACTACTACTTCGGCTCCAAGGAACACCTCGTCCAGGGCTTCTACGACCGGATCGCCGCCGAGCACCAGGCGGCGGTGCGGCCCGTACTGGACAAGGAGACCGACCTCGAGTCCCGGCTGGCCGGCGTGCTCACCGCGTGGCTCGACATCGCCGCGCCGTACCACGAGTTCGCGGCCCAGTTCTTCAAGAACGCAGCCGACCCGGAGAGCCCGCTCAGCCCCTTCTCCCCCGAGTCGGAACACGCCCGTGAGGCCGCCATCGACGTCCACCGGGAAGTGCTGGCCGGATCGAAGTCGAAAGTGGCGGAGGAACTGCGGGAGGTGCTCCCGGAGTTGATGTGGCTCTCCCAGATGGGCCTGGTCCTGTACTGGGTCTTCGACCGCTCGGAGAACAGCCGACGCAGCAGGCGTCTGGCCCAGCGGGGAGCGCGGCTGACCGCCCGGGGCGTGGCGCTCGCGCGCTTCCGGGTGCTGCGTCCGCTCGTCCATGAAGTGCACGAGCTGTTCACGGACTTCCTGCCCGGCATGGCGCAGACCGCGGCCGCCCGCAAGAAGACCTGACGCCCGGCCGGCGGCGCCCGGGGGGAGACCGATCGTCAAGGCTTCTACGCCTGACGGGAGGCGAGCTCCACGACGGTGATGTCGGACGGCGCACCCACCCGCACCGGCGGGCCCCACGCGCCCGCGCCACGGGTCACGTACAGCTGCGTGTCGCCGTAGCGTTCCAGACCGGCCACGGTGGGGTTGGCCAGCTCGGCCAGCATGTTGCCGGGCCAGAGCTGCCCGCCGTGGGTGTGACCGGACAGCTGCAGGTCGACGCCGTGCTCTACGGCGTCGTGGACGACGACCGGCTGGTGCGCCAGGAGCACGGCGGCGCGGGCACGGTCGCGGTCGCCGAGGGCCCGCACGAAGTCGGGGCCCCGGCCCTCGTTCTCTCCTGCCACGTCGTCGACGCCTGCGAGGTCGAACCCGCGGGAGATCTCGACGCGCTCGTTGCGCAGCGGACGCAGACCGAGTTCACGGACGTGGTCGACCCATTCGTCGGCCCCTGAGAAGTACTCGTGGTTGCCGGTGACGAAGAACGAGCCGTGGCGGGAGCGGAGCTGCGCGAGCGGCTCGGCCGCGGACCCGAGATCGGCGACCGAGCCGTCGACGAGGTCACCGACGACGGCGACGAGGTCGGGCTGGGTGGCGTTGATCGAGTCGACGATGCGCTGCGTGTGGGAGCGGCCGAGAATCGGCCCCAGGTGGATGTCGCTGACGACGGCGACACGGAAGCCGTGGGCGGCACGCGGCAGCTTGGCGAGTGGGACGGTGACGCGCTTGACGCGGGGGCCGCGGAGCACGCCGTACGTGCCGTGGCCGACGGTTCCCAGCGCGGCGGCGGCCGCCGCGCCGCCGACGATCCGCGACACGAACAACCGCCGTGACACGCCGGCGCCGGCCGGCAGCGGCGTTCCGTCCGCGCCGGTCGACTGCGCCCGCTCAGGGCCGTGCGGACCGTCCGCGTCGGCAGGCGGCCGCGAACGGTCCGCGGCGGCTTCGCCCGGCACGTC